>JANORL010000974.1:0-2401 GCA_031415295.1 Polyangiaceae bacterium
GCTCGGCGCCATGGGCACTGTACACATCGTGGAAAGTGAAGAACGTGCCTCCAAATCGATCGCCGCAAAGCCAGAAGCCTACGCCTGCATCCCTCTCCCCATGGTCGTATCCTACTCCGAGCATGCTGGTGGCCAGCACGAGTGCGGGCTCCAACTCGTCAGGAAGCCCGGGCACGGCACCACGCACGTCGTCCGGGCCACCGGTCACCGCGTCGACCGAGAGACCGAGCTGCTCGATCGGACCCATCCCAGCACCAAACGCGAGACCGACAGCGCCAACCTCGGTCCACGCTACGACTTCGTAGTCGAGCCAGCGGACAAAGTTGCGGAGGGCGCCGCGCTCGAGGTTGCCCGTCCACTCAAGGCAATCGGACGCTGGGTCCCAAAAGCGCGCGATCCCATGAAGGGTGCTTTCCACGTAGGCGCGCAACGCGGCGCGCACGATGGCGTCACGGTCAAAGACGAGGCGTCCGAAATGACGACTGGCCCGTTCGATCATGGGCGTCGCTTAAACCAGATGGCTCTCGGTGTCAACACGTTTGAGGATGTCGATCGCGTCACGGCGTGTACGTGTACGGCGGAGCCTTGTTGACATGCTCCACCTCGTCCTTCAACGGGTATTTGTTTTTGAAATACCTGTTGAGCCGGCCCGAAATCACCGCCGCATTCGAGTTTGCGTTCGAGCCCCAGTCGCAACTGCGCAGGTCTTTCCTGCGCGCCACGTGATTCACCTGCGGTGCGAGTGCGGCGTATTGATTCCCTTCTTCGAGGAAGGTTGGCTCGGTGCAGAGATCTGGACACCCCGTCTTGCAAGGATGCACGAATCCCGCCATGTCGGAGCGAATCCCGCCGTCGTTCGCGCTCTTGTTGACCTGGATAAACCAGTCTCTCTGGCTTAGGGTGCCACCGTCGGGGCCTGGGATGCTTGTTTTGCAGTAGAAGTCTTCCCCTGGTTTTATGGTGGTCAGTTGGGGCAAGTTGCGGTAGGGGCCGTTGATCGCGATCGACGCGCCACCGTCGACATCAATGTTTGAGGTTTCCACGGGCGCGTTTTCCAAGTAGACGCGCATTTTGATTGCCGGGTCCGATCCGACTTGACGCGACCAGATCCCGTCGCCGTCTGGCACGCACGGAAACTCCCCTTCGTACTCTGCCGCGCCGTAAACTTTTGGGACCGAAAATCCCTTGGCGCACGCAGTCTCCAAATCCTTGAAGTAGCAGTTGAACGTGTCGCTTGTCGCGGCCACATAGCATGCCGAGACAAACGCTGCCTTGTAGTTGGCGCGCACCTCAGGCTTCGTTAGATCTCCCTGGAGTTCGATTCGAAACATCGGGCACGGCTTCACGGGCTCCGCACATGCGGTCGGTGGCTCCTCGGGCGGCGGATCAGGGTCCGTTGCAGAACACGTTGAGTCAATTGGGTCGCCCCTGCCGCACGCAACGATCAACCATGCCCCGAAGCCCAACACGAATCCGCCCAGTATGCCCGTGCGGAGTCTGTTCATGTTACGCATGAAATAACGAATTTCACGGTGACAAGCCGGCGTCAATTGAGAGCGAACGCTTCTACACGCCCCCTCAACGCAACCCGCATTACTCGCTTTCGTCTCTCATCCCGTGCTCCGTTTTTCTTCGAACCGTACCTTTTCTTCCCTCTTGCATTCCGTCACGCCTTCATGGATGATGCGCCTCGCACATCTTTGCCGCCGCATATTGCGACGGACGCCTGGAGGGATCCATGCCTGCACAGCTCGCGTCACTTCTCACCTTTTATGCCTTCTCATCAGGCCGGCGCCTGTTTGCCTTGCAAGAAGTCAAGAAACTCGCCGTCGCCGATACCTTTGCAACCCTTGCCAGTCATTGCGACATCGCCATTGAACACGACCTCGCCACACGTGTGACCGAAGCGCGTTGGGCAGGCCGAAAAACAGGCGCCCAGTATTCGCCTGTTGCCAAGCAAATCGATATCAACATGGATACGGCCCTCAGTGCTTTGCACAATGGCCTGGAATCCGAAGCCAATAACTCCGCCCCAGATGACTCGCTTGGTCAACAAGCCGAAACACTGCGCCAAACGCTTTATCCCAATGGCATCGTTGGTGTCACGCGGCTCAATTACATCGACGAACTCGCCGAAGTCGAACGGATTATCCATACCGTCAAAAGTCTTGAATGGGCGCCAGTCATTACCACCCTTGGTCTGTCGCGTCGCGTCGCTCGTATTGAAACGCTCGAACCGCAATATCGCAGCGCCGTAGCCGATCCCGCCAATACGCTTGCATTCCTGGAAGTAAAAACGGCTCGTACGCGTGGACAAAGCCTTATGCTTCAAGCCGTAGCCATCATTCTCGGAAAGTATCCTTCCGACAGTGACGCAGACGTCGCCGCACGTGGCAAGTTA
>JANORL010000975.1:0-2451 GCA_031415295.1 Polyangiaceae bacterium
CGCCCGATCGTCCTGATTGACGAATACGATGCTCCGATTCACGCGGGGTTCACGCATGGGTATTACGACAAAATCATCAATTTTTGTCGTTCGTTTTTCGAGGCGGGACTAAAGGACAATCCGCATTTAGAACGGGCGGTGATGACCGGGATCCTTCGGGTGGCGAAAGAGAGCATTTTTTCGGGGTTGAACAATCCTGGCGTGTATTCGTTGCTCGATTTGGCATTTAATACGTGTTTTGGTTTTACTGAACCGGAAGTGTTAGCATTGCTCGAAAAAGCAGGCATCCCGGAAGCGATGGATCCGCTGCGCGCCTTTTACAATGGGTACGAATTCGGGACGCAATCGGTCTATAATCCGTGGTCAATACTTGAGTTTGTGTCCAACGATTTGCATGAGCTGCGCCCGTATTGGCTCAACACGAGTGAAAATGCATTGGTCAAGGATCTCTTGCACCGTCACGCGTTCGCCGTTGAAAAGGAGATCCAGACGCTGCTCGAAGGTGGAACGATCGAAAAGCGGCTCGACGACAACATTGTGTTTCGGGAACTCGATCGCAATCCGGCGACGATTTGGAACATTCTCGTATTTTCTGGTTATTTGAAGGCTGCGCGCCCTTCAATCATCGCGATGAGACCTCCACCCGAGTACCGATTGTCGATTCCCAACGAGGAAGTCGCGCACATCTACCGGACGACGTTCCAAGCGTGGATGAACGAAGGGTTAAATCCAGGCGGTGGTAGCATTGAAGCGTTGACGACGGCGCTGCTTATGGGGGATGCCCAACGGCTCCAAATGCAACTCGAACCGTTATGCGCCTATATGTTGTCGTATCATGATATCGGTGGACCCGATCCTGAGCGGTTTTACCACGGATTGATGATTGGGCTGCTCGCGACACTGGAACCGGATTACGAAGTGCGTTCGAATCGAGAATCAGGTGAGGGTCGTCCAGACGTGATGATCAAACCTCGCATATCAGGAAAACCTGGTGTGGTATTGGAATTAAAAGCTGCAGGAACCCGAGCTGGTCGGACGCTGACGCAGGCGATGAATGAAGGGCTTCAGCAAATGGCGGAAAACGATTACACGGCTGAACTACGGGCAGCGGGCATCAAGTCGATTCACGCGCTGGTGATTGCATTCGATGGCAAGAAGGTGATCGTCAAACCTGGTGACGCGCCGCTCGTGAAGGAAGAACGGCGCATATCACAGAACGCTACGAAAAAGGCCGCACCAAAGGGGAAGCGGAAGTAGGCGGGCGCTTTTGGGCTACGCAACGGCACAATTCCGATTCCAAGTTCCAAACAGTCATTGCGCCGCAATCGAATTGTCTCACGATGATTTTTTGGACGGATCCTTCGGTATCCCGTCCGCAAGGCTCACGCGATCACGTCCAGCTCTTTTGGCCTCATAAAGCGCCGTATCTGCCGCTTCGAACAATTCTTCGGCCGACGTTATCCCGTTTCCTGGTTCAGCAACGCCGATCGATACGGTGAGTGGAATTGGAAGATTCGTCGAACAGCCATGCAACGCGGCTCGAATACGTTCGCACAAGCCAAGTGCTTGCGTCCTCGTTGTCGACGGAAGTAACACGACAAACTCGTCGCCACCATATCGAGTCGGCAAGTCCGTGATGCGACAGGTTTTACGAAGCGTTTCACCTACGCAAACAAGAGCCCGATCGCCAGCTTCGTGACCACCCTGATCGTTGATGTCCTTCAAGTGATCGACGTCGACGAGCAGAAGCGTTAACGGCAAATGGTAACGTGTTGCGCGAGCCAATTCTTCCTCGAGCCTCTTGTTCAAATGACGGCGATTGTGTAGCTGCGTGAGTGGATCGGTGATCGATGTCAACGCCAGTTCGTCTTCGCGTGCACCAAGTTCACGGCCGAGAAAAACCAACACGAACATCGTGCCGATCGTCAGGTATCCGTAAAGCAAGGGATCGGATTTGATTTGAGCTCCAATGAAATCCAACGTGGGCCACGTAGTCGCAGCCACGCTGCGCACGACGAGCAATCCGAGCGGAGAACCAAGGGCGAGGAGCGCGCCGATGTAGGCGAACAAAGTGGCTTTGGGTAATGGTTCTGGCATCCGAGGGCTTCGCATGGCGTCAGGTCATGACGTAGTGAAAGATCCGTGCCTTGGCAGTAAGGGATCGCGATGCTGGTGGCTTGGCACGGGTCGTGTTAGCTCCAGTGTACGGACGTTTTAGAGGGTGTTGATCAGGCGTCGCGAGCGGTGTGAGGCTAGGGAGGACGACGGAAGCGTACATCGTACGCTGAGTAAGTTCGACCGACGCGTCGCACCGCGCAGCAGCCTGATCAACAACCTCTCAGGAAAGGCGACGATTATGCACCGAATTCTGGTTGGTCTCGATGCTTCACAAAGAGCGCAGGGGGTTCTTGATGCGGCGATCGATTTGGCGAAACGCACGGGAAGCAAGCT
>JANORL010000976.1:0-3088 GCA_031415295.1 Polyangiaceae bacterium
GCATCAACCAGCCGAGTTTGTCCGCACCACCCAGACGCGTGTAGTGCCTCCGAAACAACTCCATCGCCACCTCGCGCGTCCGCTGCTCACGACTTTCCGCCATCCCCAACACACCCGACGCCGAAAGCTCTTCGGGCGCGAGCGTGCACGACGGATCCGCCGTCGCGTCTCCCGCACCGAGAAGCGCTTCATGCGCCAACGTGCGCACCTCCTTGGCCGGGCTATCTCCAAGCTCGTACACACGCGTGTGATAGCCCCAAGCACGTAATTCCGAGCGCGCGATGCCAAGCCCGAACTTCCGCACGTCGGCCCGATCGTCACAAAGCATCGGCCATACGCGAGCTGCCGTGTACACCTCACGATCGAGCGCAGCCTTCAAGCCCAACGCTTTCGCTTCTGACTGCGTCGGTCCCAAGATCGGATGGTGGCAACGCAAATAGGTCTGGGCGAATACTCGTACGGGCTCCGGTTCTTTCGCGCCTGATGCGAGCGCAAAAAGTCGCGCGACCCCTGCTTCGTGTTTGCCGCCTTCGTCGAAGTCGGCCGGCTTCATGCTCTGCAAAAGAATCCGATGCGCAAAATCGTGCAGCGTCACATCCGCGCGTTTTGCAAGCGCCAGCAGCCATCCAAGACCCAAATCACGCGGCGAGACGAGTTTGGAATTACCCAAGACCTGAAGCGCAATTTCCCTGTACTTCGGGTGAAACAACAGCTCCTTGAGCTTTGCGACATCAATCCCGGCTGGCAAAGCGTCGGCCTTTTCCAACATCTCGCCAATGCCTTGCGACAAACCTTCCCGCGTGAGCGCTGAAAGAAGCCATTCTGCATCCATCGAAGCAAGAGGCACCTTGCCAAGGGCACTCATCGCTTCCCGAGTGGCTCGGTAGTTGTTCGTTTGTCGCGGATCGTCCAGTACGCGCACGAAAAACGTCGGACCCATCGCACCACGCGGGTACTTCTTCTCAATGAATTCCAGCGCGAACGCGCGTTGCGTATCGCCCCCGTAAATCATGTCGACGAGCCAGCTTTCCGGCACATCTTCACGACCGAAACTCTTCAGAATAGACCGCTTGGACCACTCTTGCGTTGCGTCGATCTCGAGCATTTGGCCCAAGTAAACGATGCCAAGATCGCGCGGCGCTTTCGCCGTCAACATCTCCGCGGCAAACTTCGCCGTGTCTTCGTACGTGTTGCCAAACCGCTCATCCATCCGCGATTCGTCCGCAAGGCGCAACAATCGTTCGACGGGCATGTCAACCGCATGCGCACGTGCATATGCAATCGCGTACGTCCGCGCCTTCTCGCACGGTGACGTGAGCAACGCGAGAATCCCATCGTGCAGCCCACGCTCGCGTAACTTCGCTTGGTGAAGCTCCGGCGTGCTCGCCAAAAGCTCGACCAAAAGTTCATGCACCGGCTCTACAGGTCGATAACAAAGCCTCTCGAGCCACTCAACATCCGGCGACCGCAATACGTGCGGAAAATGTTTGCGCACGAGGGTAAT
The DNA here is from genome assembly GCA_031415295.1 of Polyangiaceae bacterium. GTDB lineage: Bacteria > Myxococcota_A > Polyangia > Polyangiales > Polyangiaceae > Polyangium. Next base: position 1,505 of record JANORL010000976.1, read on the forward strand.
GGCAAACGACGCAGCCGAGGAATGCTCCGCGGCCTCGATGAGATACAAAAGCGGCTCTGGACCGAGCTTCCACGCTTCCTCGAAAGGCATCGGGTTTGTCGCTACAGGCGGAGGGGTTTTTCCCGCTCGGCCACGCCGGCGCCGCTTGGGACGCACCGTCTTCTGTTTGCCCACGATGCTCGATGCGAGATGAAGCGATTCGAAGTGCGCGCTTTCGGGCACACGTGCGAGCACTTGAGCCGCAAGCAACGCGTAGAGCCGCGGCAACGCAACGCCAAGCGAACGCACGTACCGCCACGCACGGCGGCGCAAATAGATAAGCGTTCCACGCGAAGCAACGCCCTCGGTACGCCGACGATGGTTCTGCGCCTCCAGATCGAAACGTACGGCAAGTGACGCAAAAAGCTCGAAATCGTAGGCTTCTTCCGCTCGCTTGTAGATACGCTTGAGACCCCCGAAAATCCCAAACACCAGCGGCGCATCCTTCGCAAGCAACAGTAGAGACGCTCGCCCCTGCTCCGAACGGCGTTCGTACAAGGCGACCAACATGTCCGCGATTTCAAAACGTGGAGGTGGCGGAGGGTCCGTCTGCGCAAGAAACCGCTGCCAAGCCTCGCGCGCCGCTTCACTCCGACGACGCTTCGACCGTTGAAACGAAGCTTGTCGAAGCTGCTGTTGGAACGTCGAGAACGACCACACGCCTTCGCGTGGTGGCGTGTCCGGCGTCGGATCGTCCTGTTCGACAAACGATACGACAACCTCGGCAAGATCAGTCGCGTCGGATGCGGCGAGTTTCTCGAGATCAGCCTTCCAGATCGGTGTGGTTTGCATGATCGTTTACCCTCCGGCCATCTTCGTCGCCTGCGTTATACGCGCAGAAAGAAACGTGTCGCCACGTGAATTCATCGCCTCGAGGTACTTGCGCGTCGAGGCGTTGTTTCGTACGAGGTGCGCCTCGAGATGAGGCAAAAGCAGGTTGAGTTGTCGTGACCAACCCGCGCCGCTCGACATCGATCGTCCTGGGCGATCGAGCAAAAGTGCGCCGAGTCGAAACGCGAGTTCCGCATCACCAAGCGTTTCGAGCTCTCCAGCAAGCCACACGATTCCTGGTGGCGGGTTTTTCGCGTCCGCCCACTGGGCCATGGCTCGTTCGAACGTTTGCGTCGGAAGTTCGTAGAGCAATTCGAGCGATCGACCAACCGAGAGTCGTGTGCCGTTGGAGCGTGTGGTCAGACTGAGCACCCGATCGAGCTCATTCGCAAGCGCCGAGTGGTTTGTCGGGTTCAACCCGCCAAGTGCGGCAAGAGCGTTGCGAGCGCGCCTGTGCGCGCGCGTTGTGACGAAACTTCGCTGCCCAAGCGAGGCTGCAAGTTTGGCAAGAGCCGCGGTGGCTTTGCTGATGGCCTGCTCGGTAGGTTTTTCCTTCAATTCGGCAAAACGCGTCGGAAGCTCGAGTTTGGCTGAGGCAACCTGTGTGCCTTTGGTACCGTCGAGAACAGCAGCGTCTGCGCCTATCGTCGCGACTTCGGAGTAGCCTTCACGAAGTTTTTCCGCGATCTTTTTTCCGAGCTCTTTTTTCGCGGC
>JANORL010000977.1:0-1839 GCA_031415295.1 Polyangiaceae bacterium
CGGCAGCGATGCGCTGTTCGCTACGCTTGCTCCGGGAAACCAAGCTTGGGTCAAACGCGCCGGGGCACTCGTACTCACATGTGCAAAAACCACCATGCCTAATGGCAGCCCGTCGCCGACACCGGCATTCGATGCGGGCGCCGCATGGATGAGTTTTGCTCTGCAAGGCAGTTTGTCCGGGCTCGTCACTCACGGAATGGCTGGTTTCGATGCTGCCCGTGCACGCGAAGTCGCCCAAGTGCCCGAAGATTACCTGGTCATTATGATGATTGCCGTAGGAAAACCCGGTCAGATCGAGGATCTCCCGGAAGCGTATCGTTCGCGCGAAGCTCCCACGCCCCGGGATTCGGTCGATTCATTTATCCGCGAAGGAAAATTCTGAGCGGGTATTCAACAGACTGCTGCGCTTGTTGAACACCTCTGAGCGCTCCTTTCTCCTTCTTGGTTCGTCCGCAATGCGCTCGAGCCAAGAAGGCTCGAATTTGTAACTTTTACCTTGACATTCACCATATGCAGGTGCCTGGTGAAGTGGGATCGAACAACGCATGAGACGTCAAAAGCGCAATCGTCCTTCGAGCACCATCACCGCGCCACCCTTCAATTCGACACGATTGCCATCGAGCGTGCATTCGAGTTCGCCACCGCGCGCACTCACTTGGCGTGCACGTAAATGCTTGCGTCCGAGTCTGTCGGCCCAATAAGGCACGAGCGAGCAATGCAAAGATCCTGTGACGGGATCTTCCGGGACGCCTTTGGCCGGCGCAAAAAACCGCGAAACGAAATCCACGTCTGCATCGGCGTGGCTGCCCGGCGCCGTAACAGCTACGGCAAATGTGGGTAATGCCGCGATAAGCGTCATATCGGGTCGGATACGACGTACCATTTCGGCATCTTCGTACACGGCCACGAGATCTCGAGCTTGGACCGCGTGGGTTGGGCGCACGCCAAGTGCTTCGACGAGGTTTGTCGTTACAGCGGTGGGCATTGGAGGCCGCGCGGGCAAATCGAGCGACCAAAGGCCAGGACCGGAACGTTTGACCACCAATTCGCCACTTCGAGTTTGAAAAGAAACCTTGTCCCAAGACGGCTCGAAACGTTCGAGAATGACTGAACCCGAAGCGAGCGTCGCATGGCCACACAGTTCGACTTCGACGGTCGGTGTGAACCACCGCAAATCGAAACGATCTCCTTGCCGGACGAAAAATGCAGTTTCTGAAAGATTGTTTTCTGCGGCAATAGCCAAAAGGGTCTCATCCGGAAGCCATGTTGCGAGTGGGCAGACCGCGGCCGGATTGCCAGCAAAAGGACGACTCGCGAACGCATCGACTTGGTAGATCGAGATTTCGGTCATGGCGACTCTCCAAGCCGACGCTTAGCATGAAGATGGCCAATGTGCGCTCGGTTGGACTAAGAAATGTCCATCAAGGTGGATCACGCGTGCACCAGGTCAATAGAATCACCGCGTTGCGCCCATGAAATCGCGGTGTGCCGCTTCGCTAAAATTTGGCGCGAATTTTGCTGCACTTCATGCTAATTGAGCAGCGGATCAAAATCCGCCTACACTTGCATCAGCCAGGAAAGTGCCATGAACCTCGAACGTTCCTCCAACGCGCTGCGTCTCGTGCTCGATGCCGAAGACGTTTTCGACATTCGCGAAGTTTCGATCGAAGATGGTTTGTCGCAAATCTTTTCGATTCGCATGGTCGCGGTTTCGGCCAATCCCGCGGTGGACTTCGAGGCGATCATTGGTCGTGGGGCCACGGTGGCCATTCAAGTGGGCGAGGCGATTCATGGGACGGAATCGCCGCCGCAATGGACGGGGCTGGTTTCCGAAATTCA
>JANORL010000978.1:0-19121 GCA_031415295.1 Polyangiaceae bacterium
CGCAAGGGTTCAAACGTTCGAGTTGATCATTGAGTCGCAAAGATGCGAAGATGCCTTCGAGATGAAGCCTGGCGACCTCATTGGCGGCAAATATCGGCTTACCGGTCAGCTTGGTGAAGGCGCAATGGGCGCCGTCTGGGAAGCCAAGAATGAACGTACAGGTAAAACCGTCGCGCTCAAGCTCATCCTCAAGCCATCGGCCGATCACCGCGAACGTTTGCTCCGTGAAGCGCGCGCTTGCGGAAGTCTCACCCAACAAATATCGTCGAACTCTACGACGTTGGAGAAACGGAAACAGGCGAACCGTTTTTGGTTCTCCAGCGGCTATCGGGACAAACACTCGCAGATTTCCTCAATGCACGACGTCGCCTGGAACCTCGAATCGCCGCTCGTATTGGTCGCGATATTGCCAATGCATTGGTGGCGGCACACGCGGGCAAAATCGTGCACCGCGATCTAAAACCGGCCAATGTTTTTTTGCATCGAGACGAAGGTTTGCCGGACGGTGAATTCGTCGTCAAAGTGCTCGACTTCGGCGTGAGCAAAGATCTCAATGCCCTAGATGGCCCTGTCACCGTGACTGGTATGCCCGTGGGGTCACCGGCGTACATGAGTCCCGAGCAAGTATCCGCATCGAAAGATATCGATACGCGAACTGATATTTGGTCTTTGGGTATCGTGCTTTATGAATTGGTCGTCGGCGTGCGACCGTTTACGGGAATCGTGCAAGACGTGGTTCGGCATATTCTGGTCACGCCGGCCGAACGAATCTCTTCACGAATACGCAATGTGCCGCCCGGTTTGGACGATGTCGTGGCCCGCTGCTTGGAACGTGACCGCGCCAAACGCTTACAATCGGCTGAAGAAGTCGCTCGAATGCTGGGCGCGCTCGTTGAATCGAGCGCCCCGAAAAATACTTCGGATCAAATTATCCAAATCGAAAATATTTCGCCGGATTCACTTAAAAGGATTTCTGCCGAAGTGTTATCCCTGTCCGTTCCCAATCTTGTTCCCATTACGTCCCAAGCCGTTGTTGCCGGTGTCGAAACATTCGCCTTGGTCCCATCCTCCAACGGTATGAAAAATGAATTACCGTTTCAAGTGAATACACAAGAAGACGGCGCGCGAACGGCAATCCTTCTCGAGCGGCAGGATCCTGTTATCGTCGAGGAAATACTGCCTGTGACACGTCGCGAAAGGCGACAAACGATTACTCCAGACCTGGGTTGGATCAAAGCATCGCTTGGATTGGGCGTGGCCGCGACAGGGGTATTGTGTTTATTGACTCTCTCTAGTTTATCGAATCCGGTTGACGCGCGGATTCCCGTAAAACCCGCTGCGATCGCTGCGCAAGTGCCGACGGCAATGGTTCCGCCTCCCAATGAATTGCCGGTCGTACCGCCCCGGGAAAACACTCGCGTCAACATGCCGGTCATTACGACGAGCACCAATGCCCCTTCCGATATTGCATCGGCAGAAGCCAAGGAAACACCGAGCGCGTCAGCCATTGCAACGAGCGATGTGCGAAAACCCGCTCCAAAAAAAGTATTCATCAAACCGCGGTAAGAACCCGCTTTCGCCGCATAGGCACGCACCGCAACAGAAACGCAACACGCAACCCATCGACCGCTTGATGGCGCGGCACTGGTCAGCTTTACAATCGAACGACGAATAGGTTTTTCCTGGATTCATGGCGCGATTGCAGGATATTGTCCGCGTTGAGTCGACTCTCGTGTATCCCGTCGTCATTGTCGCGTGTGGAGCTTGGATCATCGTAGCGGCGGTCATGTCCGTCGTGCGCGGGTTGCGAGGTGCGCGAGAGGGGCGCTTGCCACTGGCGCTTGCGCGCTTGAAAAGCCCGACGATCTACCTGTTTGCGGCGTACGTGTTTGTCTCGGCCATCGTGACGCCACCATCGCCCGGGGAGACGACCTCGCCGCTCATGTGGCTGTCGTTCTGCATCCCCTTGGCAAATGCGCTGGCGGTATTCTCGTCCGTGGGCAAACCTCAGCCATCACGCCCCGAAGCGCTGCTGTTGGCCGTGCTTCATGGCGGTGCGCTTCTGGCCGCGGCAGCACTCATTCTGGCTGTCGTGTCGCCGCGGTTTGTTCCGGTTTGGCTGGGTGGACCCCAGGTCAGCGCGACTTCAGAGGGTGTTCATCAGGCGTCGCGAGCGTTGCGAAGCTAGGGAGGACGGCGGAAGCGTGCATTGCACGCTGAGCAAGTCCGACCGACGATTCGCAACGCGCAGCAGCCTGATGAACACCCTCTCAGTAGCCGCGACGAGCAACGACATATGCGTTGCGTTCGATCTCGTGCGATGCCGCAGTGACGATGGCGGTCGACGTATGTTCGCGGACGCGAACGACGCGCACCTCAGCGTACGTTTCATCCGGGTAGGACTTTTCGTTGCCACCCCCTGGCGTGCCTTCCGTTTGTGCCGGGCGATCGTCTTCAATGACCGGTCTTACGGTTGCGAACTTTCCTGCGCCTCGCAACGACGTTCGCCAGCGATCGCCACGTCGTAAGCCAAAGAATCGCATCCCCTGAACGACGCCTTCTTTTTCGCCTTTGTCGAGAAAAACCACTTGCTGGCTGCCGTAGAACGCGTGCGGATACAACGCCGCAATGATCCGAGCTTGCAGATCCTTGTCGCTCTTCACGGGCGGCACCACCAAGAAACTGCGATCAACGGGGCCGATTTTTGCCCCACGCTCGATGATGTCGATCGATTCGGTGATGCGTCCACGCACCAACCGTTCTTCCTTGTTGAACCGATCAATACGTATCGTCCCGCGGATGGACACAAGCTGGCCTTTCTCGGCAGCCGCGCCACTCGTGGCCAGAGGGCGGAACAAGATCAAGGTTTGACCTAGTGCAACATCACGCTCGTTGCCATCTTTGTCTTTACCGAGTTTGACGTACACATCGTCGCCCTCGCTCAACATCATTTTTTCCGATGGGCTGCCGACAACTTCACCCCAAACGTCGTCCTTCTTGTCGTCGAGCCATCCAACATCGCGGAGGAAAATCGTTTGAGGTGGAACTTTTGCTCCACGACGAACGCCCATGTTCATCGCTGCTGGGCCGCTGTCGTTGATGTCTCGAAGTCGCACTTGATCGCCGGGATAAATCCAGTGCGGGTTCTGGATTTGAGCGTTCTGTGCCCAAAGTCGCGGCCAACCGTAGGGATTGCGGTAGTAGCGTCCCGAAATGTCCCAGAGCGTGTCGCCCCCACGAACAGTGTGCATCTCGGGCACGATTTGCCCTTCGATCACGTAACCGCTGTTCTCACTTCCGCGAGCCGTTTCGCCCGAATCGGGATCAGGCACCAAGTCGAAGCCATCGGTGGAGCGCGACGTGTCGTTCGACGACTGCGAACTCGATGGCAGGTGGCCATCCACTTTGAATCCCGGCTGCGGATACCCCGGCACGATCACTTGCGTCGTCTGCTGTTGTGGAACTTGGACGACGGTGACTTGAGGCGCCGTGGCTGGCGCCGACGAAGGCGTGCCGTCTTGCGCATTCGAGTCGAAAGCTGCCAGTGAAAAGAGGGCGAGAGATGTCGCTGCGAGGGCTCGTCGGTACTTCATCGTGGCGTTCCTGATCCCGTCGTCACGGGCCTTTGTGTCGAAGGAGGCGAAGGAGGCGAAGGTGGCGAAAGAGGTTTCGGCGTTCGTGGAGACTGTGCAACCACCTCGCCTCGTCCTGTAGATCGAATCACCGGACGAGGTTCGTCTTGCTCAACCTCGCCCGATGGTGTTGCTTGGTTTTGCGTGGCAGCGTGAGGTTTGTCCGTCGGAGGCGAAGGGTCCGACGTTGGGGCCAAACGAAGCACGTCGAGTTTTGGGCGATCGTCATCGCCCGTCACTGCCGACTTGGGCGTTGCCTCGGTTGTCGTTTGTCTTGTCCGTGTCGTTTCGAGTGTTTCGATACGCGCCGTCAATATCGCGTTCTCCGCTCGCATTCGTCCAAGCTCTTGTTGGATCGCCGCCAACTCCTTGTGCGTGGAATCGCCAGCTTTGGCACATCCCACGGACACGGCTGCGACAGCGAAGGTGCAGACGAAGATTCGCATTCGTTACGATGCTACTGCGGAGTCGAGCGAGTGGGCAAAACTCCGGCAATTGGAAGCTTGGCAGACTGCCTTTGACGGGTAGGGGTGGTCTTCTGCTAGCGTCGCTTTTCGAGGATGAAGAACATGTCGAAACGACTCCATAAATTCTTTTCTTTCACAGTAGCGACTCTTGCATCCATTGCGGGTTTCGCGTCTATCGCGCCCGGTTGCGGCAGCGAACCAGCCGCAGACTCTTGTTACGACTACGCTGCCTTCAACGGCACTTCGCGGACGGTTTCGTTCAAAGCCGACGTGATGCCGATCTTTCAAACGTCGTGCTCCATCGGCACCAGTTGTCATGGGACTGTTTCTGGATCGGCTGGAAAGGTATTCCTCGGTCCGCCCGTCGCAGACATGCCCACTCAAATGGACCTCGATGGCGTCCATGCGCAGACCGTTGGTGTGGCGTCGGGCAAGTTGACAACGCTGAAGATCGTCGAAGCAGGGAACCCGGAGAAGAGCTTCCTCATGCACAAGATGGACGGCGAACTCACGTGTGCAGATGCCACGTGTGACGCGGCCAAGTGCGGCGTGCCGATGCCGTTTGCCAATCCAAAACTCGACGAAACCAAGCTCGAAACTGTGCGTCTGTGGATTGCACAAGGAGCGAAGAACGATTGATCGGGCGTTTGTCGGGACGTGTCGTTGAGGATTCGGCCGAGGGGATCGTCGTTATTGACGTCGGAGGAGTTGGTTACGAACTGACCGTTCCTCTTGGTGCTCTCGGTCGAGCTTCACGCGATGAGAGTGGTATCGTCACGCTGTACGTGCATACCCACGTGCGCGAGGACATGTTTGCCCTCTACGGTTTTCCTTCGCTCGACGATCGCGTTGCTTTTCGCGCGCTCACTGGAGTTTCAGGCGTCGGCCCCAAGATTGCTATCGCCATTCTCGGGGGTTTGTCCGCGGGCGAATTGGCGTCGGTTCTTGCTCGTGGTGAAGTCGCGCGTCTCGTCGCTGTCCCCGGCATCGGCAAAAAAATCGCGGAGCGATTAATTTTGGAGCTCAAAGGAAAACTTCAAGCAGCTCCCGTCGTGGGTACGAAGTCGACCGCTCCAGTCACACCAGCTTCCGAAGGCCAAGCCGAACTGCTTGCGAGTGCCCTCACGCGTATGGGATTCCGTCCCAGCGAAGCCGAACGTGCCATCGCTGCACTTGGCGTACGCGTGAAATCCGAGCCTCTCGGAGACCTCGTTCGCGACGCACTCGCGTACTTGTCGAAGAAGTGAAGAAGCAGTGACGACGTGCGGCGTCTCCACGTTGCTACTCGTCACGGCCAAGTTTCTCGTTTGTTTCCTCGTTGCTTGCGGCTGCTCGAACATCGATACGACGTCGACCATCAAGAACATGGACGGCGGACGGTCGAGGCGAATATGCTGCACACCGCGATCGGGCTGCCTCGGATGGTCATGCCCGAGGAGGCCTCGTGATTACGTGTCCGAAGTGCAGCAAGGATAACCAGGATCACTACAAGTTTTGCCTTGGTTGTGGGGCGGAGTTGCCGCGGGATGCGGCACCGAAAAAGTTCGCCGCCGGAGGCACGCCACCGCAAGGGATCGCTGCGGTTCGTCCGCCCGTTGCGGAAAAGGAGAAGGACAAGGATCCTGCGCAAGCCGCAGTGGTTCCACGTCCACTGTCGATGCCCGCGGCGGGCGCAGTTGTGCCGGCCGCGCCGGTTGCCGCGCCTGCTCCCGTGTTGCCTCCCGTAGCCGCAGCCGCAGCAGCGCCAGCAAGTGGAGCGGTCGTGTGCGGCGACTGCAACCATGCGAATGCCGCGACAAACCGCTTCTGCGCATCGTGCGGAGCGAAGCTCTCCAAACCCGCTGCGCCCGTCGCGTCTGCACCTGCTGCGGCCGCGCCTGCACCAGCACCCGTTGCTGCGACAACATCGGTCGTCATGACTGCACTGCGTGCGGATGGATCGGAAGCTGGTTCGTACAACTTGCCTTCGGCACCATCGACAATGATCGGTCGTGATACGGGCGCTATTTTTGCCGGCGATAGTTACCTTTCGCCGCGTCACGCCACCTTCAACATGAAGGGCGGAAAGCTCTCCGTTCGTGACGAAAGTTCGCTCAACGGTATCTATCGCAAGTTGAGGCGCGACGACCCGATCATTCTCGGGTTCACCGATGTCTTCCGCATCGGTCAAGAGATCATGCGCATCGAACCGCTCAACATCGTCGCGCCAACATCCGATGGTGTCGAACGACTTGGTAGCCCGTCAAAAGGTTACGTTGCTCGTTTGGCGCTGATCACCGGCCGCGATACGTCGGGCAATGCTTTCCCGATCCCCGAAGCTGGACTGCATCTCGGTCGCGAACGTGGTGACATTCTGTTCCCCGAGGACGGATATGTCTCTGGTCTGCACTGTCGTCTCGTTTGGGAAAAAGGAAAAGTTGTCCTGACAGACCTTGGGAGCTCCAACGGAACGTTTGTCCGGTTGAACTGCGAAACCGAGCTTGTCGACAACGACGTCCTCCTCATGGGACAGCAGCTCTTCCGTATCAACATTCGCAACTGACCCTCGCTCGCGTGGCGCGTTGCCACGTTTGACCTCCTATCGAGGGAGACACCGGCATGAACTCGCCGTGTACGATTCGCGTCGTCGCAGCCGTCATCGCGCAAGACGGCAAATATCTGATCACCCAACGTCGTCCAACGGCCACGTTGCCCTTGCTCTGGGAGTTTCCTGGCGGGCGCGTCGAAGACGGCGAAACGCATACCGACGCGTTGAAGCGTGAGGTGTTCCATCGTCTCGGTGTGGAGGTCGAACCTGGTCAACTGATCTCGTTCGTCAGCCACCCTTACGAACGGTATGCCGTGGACCTTTACCTCTACGAATGTCGCATCACCTCAGGCGAGGCCGCGCCTCATGCGGTCAACGCCTTCAGATGGGTGACGAGCGGCGAGTTCGATCAATACCCATTCACGCCAGCTGACGAAGCCAACATGAGCAAATTGCTCGGCGTCGGTTGAGAGGGTGTTTATCAGGCTGCTGCGTGTAACGAATCGTCGGTCGGGCTTGCTCACCGTACGATGTACGCTTCCGCCGCCCTCCCTAGCTTCGTTACACTCGCGACGCCCGATAAAGACCCTTTCGATGCGTGGTCCGTCCACGGAACACTGTTCCAGATCGGTAAATTCCAGGGCATTTGCACCTTGGCAGTGAATCGATTCCTGCTGCGGTGCGTCTCTGACCGGCTGCGTATCGAAGCTTGGGAAGAGCTGGGCATGCGTGTAGCGTTGTAGAGGCGCCATGAGAAAACGCGTTCTGATTTTGGGCTCGATGGCCGTGGTCGCTTCTGCGGCTGCTGTCGGTTGCGGGGGAGTGGGCAACGTCAAGGAGATCCGGGCCGGAGGAACCATAGGGGGGTGTCTTCGGGTTCGTCCTGGCGTGGGGGCTCGACCAAAACAGGTCACGCACCAAAGCTCGACTGTCGCCATCGTTCAAGATGGCAAGCGGTCCATCGCGTATGTCGCGGATGCCGATGATGGTTCGGTGCACACCGTCGACGTGGCAACGGGAGACGAGATTGCGACGACGTTTGTCGCGGGATCTCCATCGCAACTCATTGTGATGGCGGATGGTCGTGTCGTCGTTGCTCTGCGTGATCGTAGCCTCGTTCAAGTCCTCGAACCGAACGCAAAGTCCGACGAATCCCTCGAATCACGTTGCGTCATTCCTACGGCAGCAGAGCCTGTCGCTCTCGCAACGACGCCGGATGATGGCACGTTGCTCGTATCGAGCGCGTGGGGCGCGACGCTCGGCGCCTACGATGCGCAGAGTTTGGCGCGTCGATACGAAGTGCCTCTTCCGCGTGAACCACGCGCTGTCGTGGTTTCGGATGACGGCAAACGAGCATTCGTCACGCATGTCGTTGGCTCGCGTATGAGTGTGGTTGATTTGGACAAACACTCGGCCGTTTCGATGAACGTTGGGGGCACGGAAGAAGTGGAATTCGGCCGCCGAAGCAAACTCTTTGGTGGTCGAAACCTCGTCGAACGAAGCGGCTGCCAGGGGTATGCGTTGGCCAAATCGACCGACATTGCTGGTCGCATTTTCGCGCCTCAGGTACTCGTCGACCCAGGGCGAACGGATCAACGTTCCGAGGGATACGGAGAATCCGGCGCGAGCGCTCCTGAACTTGCTGCAGTTGCTGTTATCGACGAAGACACCGCAGAGCCGATGGCTGAGTCGTTGTCCGTCGAGAAGGATTTGCGGACCATGTCCGGCGCGCGCAAGCCACGGCCTGCGTGTTTGTTGCCTCGAGCTGCCGTCGTCGATGGTGCATCGCGCGGCCTTTTCGTCGCGTGCATGGGTCTCGATACGATCATCGAATACGACGCGGCATCCGTGGATCCCCAACATTCTGAACGTCGACGTATCCCCGTTGCAGCAGGACCAACCGGGTTGGCCGTTGATACCGAAGGACGCCGACTCGTCATTTTCTCGCAATTCGATCGCACGCTGCATGTCGTGCCGCTCGAAAACAAATCCGAAGAAATGTCCGACAGCCAATCGGCTGGTCTTCGTGTTGCCTTGTCGCGCAAAGCAAAAGCCGCTTCGGGTCCAGACTTCGAGTTGGGTCGTCGCCTTTTCCACGCGACGAATGATCCCCGCATCTCACGCGATGGTCGCGCGTGTGCAAGTTGCCATCCCGACGGTCGTGACGACGCCATCACGTGGGCCACGCCCGATGGACCGCGACAAACCCCCATGCTTGCCGGCAGGCTTGCCCAAACTGCGCCTTATGGATGGATGGGTTCGACGGACAGCGTCGAAAGCCACGTTGCGCAAACGTTCGCTCGTCTTGGTGGAGCAGGCCTCGAACGTCGTGAACTCGATGCCTTGATCTCGTTTGCAACGACGCTCGATGCACCAGCAACCGCGGGCACTTCGACCGACAAAGTCTTGGTTGATCGCGGTCGCGAACTGTTTCATTCCGCGAACTCCGGATGCGCAACTTGCCATCACGAAGGTGGAGTCTTCACAGATGGACACGCCTACGACGTCAAGAGCCGCGCAGACGCCGACGCGACCGCAACGTTCGACACGCCGTCGCTCAAGTTTGTCTGTGGTACGGCGCCATATTTCCATGACGGCCGCTACTTGACGCTTCGCGCTCTCTTGCTCGATGTCGACGGCAAAATGGGCCACACGAAACACCTGGCTCAACAAGACGTCACGGCCCTCGAGGCGTACCTGAGGAGTCTGTGATGCGTACGCTCATGACTTTGCTGGCAACGGCGTTTGTCCTGTCGGCACTCACGCCTTCTGTTGCGAACGCGGCAAACACGCCGACGCTGAGCGCACTTCCAGACGTGCCCTTGCCCGAAATGTTGCACCCCAAAGATTCTCCCGCGAGTTTGCCCGCGACGGAGACCATCGATGGCATTCGCATTTCGCGCGTGAAACATCGAGAATTTGGAACCGTTGAAGTCTCGGACGGCCGCTGCCTCACCTTAGGCGCGGTTGCTTCAGGTGCCGTTCCTTCAGGCAATGCCCACGCGATGATTCGTGCGTCGTCCAGTGCATTGCCGTTACGTATCGAACGGTTTGTCGGCGCTGGAACAGGCAAACCGGAACTCGAAATCTCCGATGGTTGGGTCGACATGACGTCGAGCGGTATGCGCGAAGAGCGTAAAACTCGCATTCCACTGACAGTGATTGGCAGTGGACCGTCTGGATATTCCGTTTACGGTTTTCGAAGTGACGGCAAGCTGCACGTCGTTTTTCCAACACCTCAACGATTCGTCGTAGTTGATGCATTCGGCAAAGTCGGGTTTGTCGGGTGCCAACACGCTCGCCTTGTTGTCGATCCCGCAGCAAGCACCGGAACACTCGTGCGTGTCGCCGGGACAATCGAGTCACGCCGCGTAGAGCCGAAGGCGCTGGTCGCAAAGTCGAGAGAGGTTGCGCAACCGATGACGCTGCGAGGCATTGAAGCGAGCGTCAGTGTCAGCCGAACCAAACGTGATCGGGAATCGCTCCTCAGCGTGACCGTCGGTTGGAGCGAGGACGAACCGCTCCTGCCGGTCATCGGTACCGCGGAGCAAGTGCAACTGTTCAATGATCGGATGCCTACGCCGGAAGCGGCCCAAGCGATGCCGGTGAACATGCCGCAAGCTGCTGAAGCGATGCCTGCGGTGATCGAAGAGGAATAAGCCTTCCCTTGCAGGGTGAGGGCGAGTCGGACAATCTCGCATCACTCGAACAAGGAAGGTTTCCATGAGTGATCTGAAGTTTTACTACACGCCCATGTCGAGCGCGACGCGGGTGCATTGGGCGCTTGAAGAGCTCGGCGTTTCTTACGAAAAGATTCGGGTCGATCTCGCTGCCGGTGAGCACAAGAAGCCCGAATATCTCGCCCTCAATCCCAATGGAAAAATTCCGCTGCTCGTGGCGGAAGGCGAAGCGATCTTTGAATCGCTCGCGATCCTACTGTACCTGGGTGAACGGTTTGGCGTGGACAAAGGCCTGTTTCCTGCGCCAAGTCCCGCGCGAGCCGTCGCGTTCAAGTGGATGGCGTGGGGCAGCGTGACACTCACGGAAGCGCTCTTTCGTTACATGCGTAATACGTCGGAACGTTTTCCCGCCGACGAACGTAATGCGAAAGCCGGCGAATCCGCGAAGGCTGAGATTCACAACGCGTTGCGTATCCTCGACGAACATCTCGCGGGCAAACAGTACCTGCTGGGTGATGCTTTCTCGATCGCCGATGTTTCGATCGTGTCGCTCGTCCCCTTCATGGCTCGTCTTGGCGTCGATACTGGCAGCTTTGCAAACATCAACGCCTGGGTTGGACGATGTATGGCTCGCCCAGCGCTCGGTCGCGCCATGGTTGGTTGAGTTCAAGGGGAACTCTTCCGAAGCAAAATCAAAAACGTTGGTCCTCCAATGATTGCGGTCACCGCACCCACCGGAGGTTCTGTGCCCAGCGCGCGAAACGTTAGGCGTGCGAGCAGATCGCACCCCACGACCATTGCCGCTCCCGCGAGCATCGAAACGGGCATCACGCGTCGTTGATCGTAACCAATCAAGCGCCGCACCGCGTGTGGCACGACGAGACCTACGAAGCCGATGAGTCCCGTCATGCTGACGATGGCGCCGACGATGCACGATGCGGCGAAGAAGATGCGTCGCTCGAGTCGAGGCACATTCACGCCTAGCGTTCCCGCGGTCTCGTCGCCTAGCGCGAGCAGATTCAGGTGCGCAGCGTCGTGCAGAAGCACAGCGCATCCTGCACCAACGTAGAGCGTTCCTGCCGCGAGGGACGGCAAGTGGGGCAGATCGACAAACCCTACGAGCCATCGCAGAAGTTGTTGTGCGCGTGATGGCGGAACGAGTGCTTTCTGAAACGTGATGAGTGCCGACGCGATGGAGTTGACCATCACGCCTGCGAGAAGAATCGTCGTGCTCGATGGGCCGCTGCGAGCGTTGCGTGCGATGGAATAGACGAGTGATGTTGCGACGAGTCCACCGACGAGTGACGCGATCGGAAGAAGCGCAGCGCCGAGCATCGTCGAGACACCGAGACCAAGGGCGATGGCTGTCGTTGCGCCGAGCGCTGCTCCGCCGGACACGCCGAGGATGTACGGTTCTGCCAATGGGTTGCGCAAAAGCGCTTGAAACGCAGCGCCAACGGCACTTAGGCCAGCGCCTGCAAGTGCTGCCAATGCCACGCGTGGCAAGCGCACATCTCGCAAGATCGTCCGGTCTAGACCTTCCTCATGAAAGGCACGTTCGATTGAAATCGATTCCGTTCCGGCTCCGAGAGCAAGCGTTACGACGACAGCAAGCAGCAGCGTGATGGTGGCGATCGGACGTCGAATCAAACGTCGCTGCCTCCATGCGGCGCTCCCTTGGTCGTCGAAATGTTCCGTTCGAAGAGCAATCGCAATCCGGTGAGCGTCAGGTTGTCATCCGTCTCTTCGATGCTGGTCGTTTGAGGTGCAATGAGTCGCGCAAGTCCGCCGGTGGCGATGACACGACAGGGGTAATCGAGTTCGCGAATGAGTCGTGTACAGAGCCCGTCAACGAGTCCGGCGTAGCCGTACACGATGCCCGATTGCATGCTGTGTACGGGGTTTCTCCCGACAACCTTTGGTGGCAACGCAATCTCCACGGGTGACAGACGTGCCGCGCGAGCGAACAAGGCTTCTGCGCTGATCCGCACGCCGGGGGTGATGACGCCACCGAGGTATTCGCCTTTGGGCGTCACACAATCGAATGTCGTAGCGGTGCCAAAATCCACGACGATGACGGCACCCTTGGCCCACTCGTAGGCTGCAACGGCGTTGACGATGCGATCGGCGCCTACGGCTCGAGGATCTTCGTACAGGATCGACATGCCGGTTTTGATGCCCGGACCCACAACCAACGGTTCCCGGCCAAACCCACGACGAACAACTTCGACGGTCGTGTCGGTCAGCGCTGGGACGACGCTCGCGATGATGGCGCTGTCGATAAACGCAGGATCGAGCCCACGGAGGGCCAGCATTTGTCGAACCAGTACGGCGTATTCATCTGCCGTTCGGTTACGTGCACTTTCGCAACGCACGTGTTCGCGGAGCACTGCTCCATCAAAAACACCGAAGGAAATGTTCGTATTGCCGACATCCACGACCAGCAGCATCGGTTCATCATCCCCATTCGAGATCTGTTTACAACTTGCGTGCGAGCATCATGCCATCGCGCACGGACAGCAAAACATTCTGCACCCGAGGGTCCGCCGTAACGATGTCGTTGAAGCGTGCGATCGCAAGGTCTGTCGCTGCCACGGGGGCGAGCACGAGACCGCTCCACAACGTGTTGTCCGCGATCAGCAACCCTCCTTGCCGCAAATGCGGTAGTACGAGTTCGAAATAATCCGGGTACCGCTCTTTGTCGGCATCCATGAACACGACATCGAACAACTCCGTCGTCGGGAGCGCCTGCAACGAGGTCAACGCATCGCCCAAGACGATCCGAATTTTCTTCCCGTACGAAACTCGATCGAAAAACGACTGAGCAATCCGTGTCGCTTCCAGATCGATGTCGAGCGTAACGAGTTCACCATCGTCCGGAAGCGCTCGGGCCATAGACAGCGCCGAGTAGCCGGTGAAGGTTCCGATTTCGAGAACGCGTCGCGCCCCCATCAGCGCGCACAACATCTCGAGAAATGTTCCCTCGACGCGACCCACCTGCATCTGAGGCCATTGCATCGAGTCGTACGTCACGGTGCGTAGTTCGTCGAAAATCTCGGGCCGAGGTTTTGTGTGCGCTTCGACGTACGCATCGAGCCCCGGCAAAACGATTTCTTTCATGCTGATGTCCCGCGTTGACCTTGGATCCCTCGTCGAGCCTACCACCCTTGCTTTGTCTCGATCTGTCCGTCGTGATGGCGCGTGCGTTCCCTCCTTTGTTTCGGAAATCCCTGACGAAGAAGAAGGAAAGCTTTTCATTCCTGGATGAATCGGGCGAAGATCATCCCGCTGACATTGTCGTGAGCGGAGGCAGGCATGAACACGAAAAAACTTGGATTTGCGGCATTTATGCTGGGGTTTGTCGGTGCATGCGCGACTGCTTCGGGCCCGGATATCGATGGTCTCGGCGGCGATGACGGTATTGGCGGCGAAGGGGGCACTGCAGGCGCTTCGAACGGCACCGGTGGTGCGGCGATGACGAGCAGCAGTTCATCGAGTGGAAATGCGTCATCGAGTGGCAGTTCGTCGAGTAGTTCTGCGTCTAGCAGTAGTTCGGGCGGACCGGTTTGCGGGGCGTCCGAGCATTTGTGTTCAGGCACTTGCACGGGAAATACGCCCGCGTCGGGATGTTTTACGTCGCAAACCTGTTCGGAATGCGCAGCGGTTCAAAATGGTTCGCCCATGTGCACGCCGCAAGGCTCGTGCGACGTGAGTTGCAACGCGGGGTATCAGAAGAACGGCAACGCGTGCGTCTGTTCATCCATGTGTTGCAAGGACACAGATTGTGCGTCCGGACAAACGTGCATGGGCGGTACGTGCAGCGGAGGCGGCGGTACGTGCGATTCTGCACTTTGCGTGGTCCTGTGCTTTGCCCAAGGAGGAAAACTCGGCATTTGTTCGGGCAACGTTTGCACGTGCCTTTGACCCGACGCGTTGGTTTGTCCGAGCGATCGAATCATACGCGGATGTACGATGCCGTGCTTCGTTGCAACGTGCTGAAGCGTGAATTTCGTGCTTGGTGACGAAAAATAAAGAGCGCCTTTTTCGTGCACAAAGTCGCCTCGTTGCTCGACGCGTGCCATGCTCCGCCCCGCGGCATGATTTCGCTCCAAACTCCCTATTTTGTTGTTCACTCGGACGGAGCGGGGTTCGTGGTCCGGATCCAACGATCTGGACTCGATTATCCCGATGTTCCGACGCTGGAACGCGACATGGAAACAATCGGTGCTGTTCTCGATCGACTCGGACGCGAACGCAAAGGACTTTGTATCGACTGGCGTGAGGGGCCGCTTCGGAACGACACGCCGTTCGAGGACGCCATTCGACGCGTTATGCCGCGGTTGTTTCGAGGGTACCGGTCTGTCGCGGTCGTTGTCCGTTCGGCCGTCGGAGCGTTGCAAGTCAACCGTCATTTTCGCGAAGCAAGTCTTGTTGGCGAAGTATTTCAGGACGAAGCCGATGCGTTGGAGTATTTGCGCGGTGCGGGTGGGATGATGTCCCGCAGGCCAACGCCTATTCCAAGTTTGGATCGGTCGACCCAGACAAACCCACGTGGCGAAAAAACGTCGACGGGGCAGCTACAAGCGATCGAGCGTGTACCCCAAGGGGCGAACATGCGAAGCGACAGGCATTCGTCGTTGCCACCTCTTTCTTCCGAACGCCCGAGTCCTCCAAGCATGACGCGTGAGCGTCTGCCGACGTCTCCAAACGCGGGCGAACGCATATCTCAATTGCCGAGCATCGAAGACCGCCCGTCGTCATTGCCTCTTCCGCCGCCTGCTGCGTTGCCAACCAAACCCCCACGCACGGCATAAACGCGATCCATCGAGTGGCGTCTCCTCGGGGGCTCGTGGCACGCTGCGAGCAATGAAAATCGCGGCGACGGGAGTGACGAGCAGCGTAGGCAGACGCCTTTGCGAAATGGCACGAGAGTGCGGTCATGAAGTTACCGGCCTCGTACGTGATCCCAATCGACTCGATGCCAGGAGTCTCGAACGGCTTGGCGTGAAGCTCATTGCTGGAGACGTGAACGACACGTCGGCGCTTGTGAATGTGGCCCGCGGAGCGGACGTCGTCGTGCACGCTGCAGCGGTCGTTGGCGACGGCATCGACGCAGCGGAGATGCATCGGGTCAATGTGGACGGGACGCGTGCGGTCATTGAATCCACGGCGAAATCCGGGGTACCTCATTTCGTCCATATTTCATCCAGTGGGGTATATGGCCGACCGGATCGTGGTCGAGTGACGGAGGCTTGGCCGACGCGGCTGATTGGTATGCCGTATGAAGATACGAAAGCTCTAGCGGAGCGCATGGCATTCGAGCGTGGTCGTGAATTGGGTTTGTCAGTGATTGCCATTCGACCACCGATTATTTATGGTCCGTATGATCGAAACTTCATGCCCAGAGCGCTCGAAACCTTGAAGAAACGTTTGGTTGTTCTCATTGACGGCGGCCGTGCTCCGTTGAATTTGGTGTGGGTCGACCACGTATGCGACGTCGTGCTCGAAGCTGCCGTTCGCCGTGATCTTGGAGGCGAAGCATTTAACGTCATGGATGAAGTCGACAAGCGTCCACCGAGTGTACGCGAGGTATTCGAGGCGATTGCGCGAGCGGCTGAATTACCGATGCCTCGTATTCAACTGACGTATGCCGCAGCGATGGCTCTGGCCAAAACGATGGAATGGGGATTTTCGTCCGTGCATTCGAAGAAGAAGCCACCGCTGACCCCTTTCGTCGTTAAAATTCTGACGCGTGACGTCGTTTATGATGCCTCGAAAGCCGCGGCAGAATTGGGTTTTACTCCGCGAATGAGTTCGCTGGCTGGTGTTTCCCGATTTGCCGCGCTTCTCGGTGGCAAGACGAGCCCCCACGATCGATCGAACGCTTAATTGGGCGAAACTTCCGGTTTGGTTTCGGTGGATGTCACTGCGGAAGTGGAGTTAATGTCCGTCAATCGTACGGGCAATAGACGCAAGAGCACCAATGCGAAAATGATATCGACGAGCGTAATGGCAATGCCCCACGCCGTCGTACACGCGGCAATGGCTGCCAGCCGATCCGATGAAGATCCAGGCGGTCCGTATTGCTCGAAGAATGTCGCAGAAAGAACATCACGCGTGCCAAACCCTTGAGGCGTCAGAGGCAATGTGACGGCCACCATCACAATGGGCACATACGTGAATGCAGCAGCAACCGGAATATGCACGTCGAAAAACCAAAATGGCAACCACGTGCCGAGAAACAATACGGCGAGGTGAGGAAGGCGGGCAACGAGCGCGAGTAAATGACCCCGAACTCCGGCCTCGAATAGTGGAGCAAGAAGGCGAAATTTGGTGAGCGAAGCGGGACGCAACGCAAGAAGAATCAAATAGGCAACGCCTGCACCCAGGGGCACAGCAAGCCATATCCACGGTTTTCCAACCAGCAGAATCGCCACACACGCCAGGCCCAAAATGCAGCCCATCCACGATGCGTACACAAGAAGGGTCGCACCGGCGACTCGAGCCAGCGGAGCCCCGTGAATGCGGGAAAGCGCGAGCGTAATGAAGGCTTGACCAAGGTGATGATTCAGAATCGAAGGTAAATACGAAGCTCCACGAAGAATGAAAAAATCACGGAATCGAATATTGGCCACCGACGCGCGATAAACGAGCACAGTGGCAAAACTATCGGCGGCACAAAGTGCAACCACGAAAACAATAGTCACCGGGAAAAAAAATGGCGACGTGACACGCTCGAGATGGGTCAGGAAAGCGTGCAGATCGAGTCTGGACAAGACAAACCCGACGAGAACGAGTGCCACGACAAACGGCAGGATGGTCCGCAAAACCGATCGGTACTTGCTTGCTGTCGAAGGCGTAGCCATTACGTCGGGACGGTAGCAGAAATGCAGACTGAAGAAGTCGCACTCGGCGGTGTCACGCGGCCGAGATTTCGCGGGTTTTTGGGCTAAGTCGCGCCACAGCCGTCACCAGGGTCACGGGATCGACAGGTTTTGCCACGTGCTCGGCATAACCTGCATCGAACGCTCGTTGCCGATCTTCCATTCTTGCAAATGCCGTGAGGGCGAGCGCAGGAATTGGCTTGAGGTGCCGCGCTGCACGCCGCGTCCGGATCGTGCGCAAGAGCGTATATCCATCCATCCCCGGCATTCCGATGTCGCTCACGAGAACGTCGGGTCGTGCCTCCTCGATGACCTCGAGAGCTTCCGCCGCGGACCCCGTACTCACCACTTCGGCGGAGGATTCCTCGAGCACTCGCTGAACGAATTCACGTGTGTCGATTTCGTCCTCGACCAGCAGGATTCGCACGCCTTCGAGCGTTGGGCTACCGCTCGTCGATGTCGACAGAGCCGCGCGTTTGTCGGAGGACGATATGTCTTCCGCTGATGCGAGAGGAAGTTCGACGGTAAAGGTTGCGCCACGACCCAAGCCAGCGCTTTCGGCGTGAACGCGTCCTCCGTGCAAGTCCACCAAATGCTTGACGATCGACAGGCCCAATCCCAGGCCGCCATGCGTACGCGACGACGACGCATCTTGCTGCCGGAATCGCTCGAAAAGGTGCGGCAAGAATTCCGGATCGATGCCTTCGCCCGAATCGCGCACCGACAGAATTGCCAACGATCGCCATGCCTCGACGCGTATTTCAATCGTCCCATCGCGGGGAGTGAATTTAATCGCGTTCGAAGCCAGGTTCCACACGATCTGTTCGATCCGTGCAGGATCACCGATCAGTGGTTTGTCGATCGGCATCAAGTGCATCCCGAGCCGAACTCCTTTGGCTTGTGCGATAGGACGAATCGTTTCGATGGCGCTCGACGTCACAGCCACCAAATCAAGCGGTGATGTGTCGAGTCTCAACTTGCCGGTGACGATGCGACCAACGTCCAACAAATCGGCCACGAGTTGCGTTAGCACACGTGAATTTCGCTCGATCACTTCAAGTCCACGGTCGAGTTTGTCTTGGTCATGACGCGCTCGCTTGAGTAGCTGCGACCAGCCAAGAATGGCTGTCAACGGCGTGCGGACTTCATGCGACATCGTGGCAACGAACTCGTCTTTGAGACGGCTGGTCCGCTCGGCCTCGGACCGTGCCACGCGTTCGCTCTCTTCCGCACGCTTGCGGTCGGTGATGTCGATGTTGATGCCGAGCAGTCGTGTGATCCGACCGTGTTTGTCTCGGTCACCACGTCCGAGCGCGAGCAGCCATCGTTCTCCTTTAACAGCATCAACCGTCCGAAATTCCGACCGATAATCGTTTTCGGTACCAGGCAGCAAAAATTGCTGAACATGAGCATCCGCGGCAGCTCGATCTTCGGGAACCAAGGTCTCGAGCCAATTCTTGTACGTCATTATGGCGTTGGCGTTCGCGTCCGTACCCAACCCGCAGAGGTCGTAATTCGTTCTAGACCAAACGAGTTTGTCATGGACGACGTCCCAGTCCCAGGTGCCCGCCCCTGCCGCATCGAGTGTCAGACGTAGGCGCTCTTCTGCTGCGCGCAGCGAAGATTCTCGTGCTGCCACTTGCTGTTCGGCATCTACAGCGCGCGCAATTTCGCTGTGCAGTTTCCCGCTCAACGTACTGATGACAAAGCCGATGACGAGGAAGAGACCAATGCGGGCAGCGTCGTCTGCGGTGGAAACGTCGAAGACGGCAATGGGATCGATGAAAAAGTAGGAACCAGCGATGGTGCTTCCAATCGTGGTCAAAATCCCGACCCAGAATCCACCGAGAGCCGCGCAAATCGTCACTGGCAGGACAAACGCAAGCAGGGGAGCGGAGTCTTTCAACAGGTCTTCGAGGCCGGGTTCGTAG
>JANORL010000979.1:0-19264 GCA_031415295.1 Polyangiaceae bacterium
TCACCGCCGTGATCGAAGTCAATAGTCTCGTGTCCAAACGAAATCTTGCCGCATCACGCAGTCAGGCTGCCCGATATGCTCAAAAGCTTGGTTTGTCCGTCGCAACACTCGTCGTGTTTGCCCCGACCGAAGACGAGACCATATTGGAAAAACTCGCGGACGATTCCATAACAGAAGGCATTCGCATCGTCACGGTGCCATTTGGATGGCGTTGATTTGCGAGCTCGGCAATCAGGGTGCCGTCAGTCGACGGCGAATGCTGCATGGTTGCTGTTGCAAATCCCATAACGCTTTTCATGGCTCGTGAAGGCGCATCACACGAGCAGCCTTTGGCAAGGTGCACGCGACAAACAGATAAACCAGGACCAACGATTGCCACGACCGTCGAATCGCTCCGCACTTTTTTCGATCACCGCAATTGGCAATGTCGACACATTGAGCGTTTGCCCCAACGCAAACTCCAAATGTAAGCAAACCAGCGATACCTCGCCTCCGCCTCCAGCCAGCGTCGAGATCGTACGTACGCGATAAACGAGCTTTGCCAGCGGGTGAACTTCGCGACACGATGGGCGCCGTGCAGGAACGGATCGTCGTTGCGTTTCATGGGTCTCCCGAGCTGTTGCGAGACCACAATGCGGGCTACTTCGAACATGCTCTGGCAATTCGAACCAGTGCCGAAGTATATGGCGCATCGCTTTGTGCTTGGGGTGGCGAAACGCTGGCGTTTGCATTCGGCCCAGACGAACTCGATGAAGCCATCTCCTTCGCCATCGAACATGCGCACGAAAGGCATTCGGAGCTGCGCATGGGTGTCGGTGTCGCCCAGGGCAACCTTCGTGATCTGACGGATCGTGGTTCACTCACCGGTTTGTCTTGGGGAACCGCGATGATACTCGCCGAACAACTCGCTCGACTCGCTCGACCCGGCGAAGTGCTGCTCGATCCCGAGCTACCTGGAGCGCGCTCGGGCGAACTTTTGATCACGGGCAAACGCGGTGTCGAGTTACGTGGTGGGGTCATCGTGCGAGGCCTGCGTCTCGACGTCGCAGTTCCGTATCGCCGCGATGCGCTGGCGAAAGTGGGTCGATTACGTGAAGCGCCGGTTCTCGTTGGACGCGATGTCGAACTTTCGCGAATCACCTTGTTGCCCGGGTTTATGGGCGTCATTCGTGCTCGACCTGGAGCGGGTGGAACGCGCATGTTGCGTGAAGCGCGGAAGAAAATCGGCGCGCCACGAAACCTCGCGATCACGCCGGCGCACCTCCCGCGTGAACCGCTCGCTGCACTGCGCACAGCGTTTGCACGATCGAGCGCCACCTCGCGCATGCCTATTTTGTCGCCCCACCAGACCGAAGTGCTCGATGCGATCATTGCTGGTCGAGGCGGGAGACCTGACGAGATTGCCGAACTGCTCGATGCGTGGCTCGGTCCTGTCGACGGTAGCGGCGGTTTGCTCACGATCGACGACGTGGACCTCATCGACTCGGCAACGCTCGACGTCATTGCCCGTGCTGTCATCGCCAAAGGGTTTGCCCTGATCATACGGACCGGCGAAGACACGCAACTGCCCTCCCTGCTTGCTCCGTTGCCCATGATGTTCGAAGTGCAGCTCGGACTGCTTCCTTTCAGTGCATCGCTCGTCCTTACGCAAGCGTTTTGCGGTGATGCGATCACAGACGATGCCGCGCGACGTTGGGCCGTGCGAGGAGGCGGCTTGCCGCTTGGTATTCGTGAAGCGTTGGCTGAAGGTTTGTCCTCGGGTGAACTTCGATGGACAGGCGAAAAAGCCGAGCCGCGTAGTCGAACAAGTGGTCGTGGTCGTGCGGCGCCGCCGACGGCGTGGCTCACACGTCGCGCGCGTCATTTGTCGTCCGGTGCGCGTGCGTCGCTTGTGGCGCTGGTCCTGCTCGGTGGTGATGCTCCTTTGCCGATGCTCGATGCGATCGCGTGTTTGGTCGAGGGGCTCGGGGCGCGTTTTGCGACGGTCGAAGCGGCACTCAAAAGTGGCGGTTGGGTGGTTGCGTCCGAGCCCGATTGGGTCGCATTCACGTCGCGCTCGGCGATGCAGGCTATCGAAAGTTCGCTCGATGTCGGCACGCGCGTGATGTGGCATCGCATGATTTGGCGCACGCTCGAACCTCATGTCAGCACGTTGGGTTTGGCCGAGTTGGCGCATCATGCGGCGAAAGCGGAAGAAGAACACGTCGCGGCGTCGCTTGCGGCGTCGGCTGCGTTTGGCGCAACAAACGTTGGCTTGGGTTTGTCAGCGGCTGAATTGGCCATCGAAGCGCGCCGTCACGATCCGGATATCGACGTTCCAGAGCAAGGCACGGAAGTCGACCTGCAGAGTGACGTCACGCCTATCGAAGCCGGAGCGTCGATTGCGTCGCTCATCGAGGCGACGATTGACGAGCTACCGATTTCCGTTGCCGGGATGAGCCCAATTAGCCTTCGAGCACCAGCGGATTCCACTCCGATGTCCCTTCCGCGACCGAGTGTTGCCGACGCATTGGCGGCGTTACGTTCGGATCCCGATGCGGAAGAAGATCCCGAAGTCATGGCGGCGCGTTTACCGCGTTTGGCAAAACAAGCATTGTTCGAAGGCGATTTGGCGACGCTCGACCAAGTGCTCATGAGTTTACGGGTTACGGGTGAACACGACGCGCTGGTGGAACGAATGGGTGCATTTCACGCACTTGGTCGCGGCAATCATGCCGAAGCATTTCGTAAATTGAATGCGGCAGAAGAAATGACGGGTCGCGACGTACGGCAGCGTTTGTCCCACGGCATTGCGTTGGCGTCGGTGGGATCGGTCGATGGCGCATTGCTCGAAACCCTCGAAGCGTTGTCACAAGCGCGTCATGAGCGCGATTACCGCGGCGAACAGGCTTGTGCGCGATTCTTGGCCTATTTGTCGGCAGCCATGGGGCAACCGCGAGAAGCATCGATATGGACGCGCGTGGCGCAAGATGCGGTGGAAGCTACACGCGGATGATGGCCGAGAGCATTACGTCAAAGCTTGCCAGTGTTGGAAACATTCCGCGGCTTTCGTATTCACATCGACGCCTGGTCCAAGCCCGACAGTCGCATACGTGACCGAATTGTAGAATAGAAACTGCTCGATGGGAGACCAATTTCGGGGCGGAGTATCCACGAATACGTTCGCCGTCAAACCGGCACCTTCAGAAATCGTGTGCAACATCGTCGACGTTGCTCCCCACAGATCGGCCACGCGACCCAATGGCGTGTATCGATAAAAAAGACTCAAGATGTCGCCGAAAAACGGGACCGTTTCTCCAGGAAACCGATCGGCGGGCAGAGCCATTACGTTCATTGCGAAAACGATATCTGCACCGAATTGTTCGGCAAGAAATGGCGGCGGTAAACCGGCGAGTATTGCACCATCACTTTGCCGCGAATCGTTTACGAAATAAGGCGCGAAAAACGGAGCGCCTCCGCTCGCTCGTACCGCTTGTCCGAGCGTACCGTCCACGACCGCCGTTGCTTGCGGTGCGGACATGGGCGCAACGCGCATGGAAATCGGCAGCACTCGAATTTCCGTATTGCATATGCCGCAGTTGCCGAAAAAATTGTCAATGAAACGTTGCACGAGCCACGACGAGACGAGCCCACCGGTCACCGCGGCCAAAAAGGCTGTACCGCGGTTGGCGAGTTCGAGGACTTTCGGAATCCCTCCCACGGCATAACACGCGGAAAAAACCGTTCCGCCACTCACGCCGGCCAGAAAATCGATGGGTAATCCTTCTGCTTCCAATGCTTGGAACATGGGTACCAAACGAAAAACCGAAGCGCCTCCGCCACTAATGGAAATACCAACTCGTTTCCACGCGACCGTACGCGCCCACCGCTCGAACGTTGCCCGGGTATTTGTAGCGACGTTGCCCCATAAAGCCGTGCCCGCCGCATCATTGACCTGCAACGGAGTCAAACGCATGCGGCACGAATCTCGCTCGGGAGGATGGGGAGCGTTCCAACCATCCTCAATTGCATAAAAAGTAGCATTCCCGGCATTCCCTGAAGTGCTCGAGGGCAGCAAAACCGCGGCCATTCCTCGGCCGGTAGGCAAAAGCCACGCTGACAAAGGAGCTGGAAGTGGTAGAAATTTGTCGTTGTAGGCAATGAATGGCGTCACGACATCAAAAAACGAATTTGCAACGCCTACGAATGCCGCCAGGTTCGGATCATCCAAAACCAAAAAATGCACCGTACGCGGTGGCAAAGTATTCCAAATGGTATCCGCTTCGTCCTCGACGTCGTTCAGCATGAACGGGGCGACCAGATTGATTGGGATGATCGACGACGCCGTATAAAAATAGCTCGTGCCGGTCTGAGCGACCACGACCGAATAGTCGCCCAAATGGCCCGCAATGGCGCGTGCAAGCAGTTTGACCAGCGTCAACAAAGGCACGCCCGGCAAAACTGCAGCACTTTTCGAACAAAGGACATGGCGAACAATATTCATTTTAATACCCCAGTACCTTTTACGTGGTCTTCTACGTCGAAATTGGGTGCGCGCGGGCGAATCCAAGCGATGAAACGTTATTGTGCGAAAACGTCAAATAACGCACAGTCGTTGTCGTGCTCTTCAGCCAAACAGGAGAGTCACCGCCTTTTAACGCATATTGACGCATTCCGAATACTTCACCCGGACGAATAAACCACTTCTCCTCACCTGACGTCACATACAACGGCCCGTCGAGCGGGATACCAAAGGCCAGTGACGCCTGCCAATCCACATTCGGTTCCACGACTTCGAGCGTTGCCCCTTTGATCATGTCTCCCATTCGCCGCAAGCTCATGTGCGGATAGTGCTGACGAAGCGCGAGCAGCAGCTGGGATTTCGTTACCGCTTGTGTTGCCATCGTTGCCCTCGAAAAATCGTTGCCATTTCGTCATGTCTATCACTATGACAGACTGCGAGTCCAGCCATTGACAGCACATCGTCTGCCGATCAATACCCTGCCATGACCGTGACCGAAGGTGCGCCGACGACTGCACTGCAAAAACATCGGCGTATCCTCGCGTTCGCTGTCGTTGTCGTAAGCATCATCGGCGCTGCCATCACGTTCTATCTCTACAAACGTTACGCCGATGTTTGGCTCCGTAGCCCGCCCCGAATGCCCTCCTGCGTGCTGGTTTCACGCCGCCTTCTCGCGCACGATGAAAACGTCAGCGGATCGATTCCGCACATGATGCCCGATGGCACCATGGTTTACCTGCGCCGCACCGAGGATCGCGCCGTGAGCTGTTTGGGCCGCGTCTCGCCACCCACCGCATCTGTTCTTGCTGCCGCGTTTGCCGAAGTGGATCCCGACAAACGCGCCCGCGCGCTTGCGGCTGTCGTTCGCGATCACATATCCACACAAACCGTTGCCGACCCTGAAGCCCTTGCGGCCTACTTGATAACGTCCGCGGCTATTCGTGCACTCCCGAAAAATCAGGAAATCGACGATCTACGCAGCGAACTCGACCAACGAAACGCTTGCCGATTCGTTATGCGTACGCCGTGTCCCAGTCGTCCGCCCATTCCAATACCGGTATGGATCATCGGAACTCCGTCGTCGGTCGGTATTGTCGTTTCTTTTGGATGGGGTGCCAAATCCATCGCTACGCGCGTGCGCTCGTGGTGGCAAAAACGACGCATGGCCAAAAAGTCCCGAAAACAAAAAACAGAAAATCCCAAAGCCTCGAAATCGGAAGACGCCGCCCCTATGTCGTGACGTTTGTCTTGACAACCTGTGTTGCGAGTTTTTCCAACGCGCTCATGTCGCTCGCTGACTCGTCCTGCACCATCGGTTTACGTGGCCACGCGAGCTGCAACTCACCCGCGAACCAGTAGACGTGTTGTGCATCGACGTACCCGTGGGCTCCACCTGCTTCCGTCAACGCCTGGATCGCCTGGACAAACCGATCGAATACGGCACGAGGAACCTTGTGCGGAGTGTCGGCAAGTGCGACGCCGAGTGGAGGCGCGATCCAAATCTGTTGCGCCACGCGATCCACACGCAACACCGTGGGAAGCATCGGATGAGCCACGCGTGCAAACGCTCGCGCTCGACGGAGCGAATCGTCATCGAGCGGCAACACGAGCACTTCGCGATCCAGCCAGTCGTCGTGTCGCAAACTCGCCATGTCTCGACCATCGCCCAACCATCGCGGCGGACCAAGTCGTTCCGTTTCGCTTTTTTTAACACGCTCGACAACGTTTGTCCGGGATGGCCACGCAGCGGGAACCTTCTCGGGCCATCGCAACGCGGACAACACGCGCCGTGCATCAAAGGCATCCGCTGGTCGTTGTGAAGGTTCGTCCGCGAGAAACGTCGCCACAGCAGCATCGTGCGCGTTTGTCAGTTCCGCGTTTTTCCCACTCGGTGCCGCCATCTCATGCCAGCCACTTCGATGCGGCTCGGCTGCATCGCCTGTGAGCAGCTCGTAAAGCATCGCTCCAACCGCGTAGATATCGCTCGCGATCTCCGCTGGCTTCCCAATACGCTGCTCGGGCGACATGTACGCGTACGTTCCAATCGCGCCAGCTGTTGCCGTACTCGATACGTCACCGAGATGAGCGGCACCGAAGTCCGACAACATCGCCGTACCTGCATCGTCGAACAACACGTTCGCCGGTTTCACGTCGCGATGCAGAATGCCGAGTCGATGCGCTTCGCCGAGTGCTGACAGAACCAGTAACGCAACTTCGATCGCTCGCGCTGGGGCCATGGGAGCTTCACGCATCTTGTCCGCGAGCGATCCACCGCGCATGTATGGCAGCACGATGGCCGGTCCTTCCGGTACGTACTGCCGCAGAGGCACCACATTCGGATGTCGCAATCGCTCAAGCGCCCGCGCTTCACGCTCGAATCGTTGCAACGCATCACGCCCGGCACCTTCGATGAGTCCCGCGAAAATCTTCACGGCAACTCGTTCGCCCGTGATGCGATCGATCGCTTCGACAAGCCGCGCATGCGCAGACGTTGCGATTTCACGAACGACTTCATAACGCCCATACAATACGACCGCGCTCGTCGTCGATGCGTCCTTCTTCGTCGCAAACGCAACTCGGTTTGGCGTGTCTTTCGCGATGCCCAACCGGTCCATCTCTTCGCGAGCTTCGCGGGCCGCATCGAGTAGTCCTGTTTGTTCGAACGCACGCGCGAGCAGAGGCAACGCAGTCCATCGTTCTGGCGCCGACACGTTGATTCGTTGCAGTGCTTTGATCGCTTGTTCGATTCGCCCATGACGAGCGAGCAGTGCACCCAAGCCCAACAACGCCGCCGCATCGTGCGGGTTTCGACGTAGGGCCGTTTCGAGCGCTTTCGCCGCTTCGGCGGGTTTGCCCGCGCGCTCGAAGTTTTCCGCTGCATCGAGCGCTTGACCAGCAAGGGCAAACGCTTCGGCTGCGTCTTCGTACGCTTCGAGCCGCGCGTACAACATCGCCGCGTATCGAAACGCGCCGCGTGTGTTCAAGTCGACCGCGATGCCCAGTGCTTTCAACCGTTGTTGTCGACTGGCGATTTCTTCGATCGCTTGTCGTGCTGTCGTGTCGTCACTCGCGAGTGCTGCCAGACGGATCGCGCGGCGCGGATCTTTCGCCAGCAAAGCTTCGTGCGCAGCACCCGCAAAATCGCAATCGATTTCCAGACGCCGCGAAACCTCCGCGTGCGTCTTGACCAACGCCTCTTCGTCCCGCTGCTCGTCCCGCTCGTCTTGCGGTGTATCGAGCGGTTTGTCGTTGAAAGTCACGGGGACGAAGCAACGATCGTTGCTTTACCAACGATCGAGAAATCGAAACGCAGTTGAGCATCATCGATGCCCGAGGCAGCAAATTGGCTTGTACGTGTTCGATGCACCGAAATCGTCAGGGCAGCAGGCAAAACGCCCCAACGTTCCCTCGTCGTCGCCTCTGCTGGGAGAACGGCTTCACCGGAATCTTTGAAGGTGCAACGAATGCCCGTTCCGCTCGCCGCCGTCAAATCAACGTACACGCGATCATCGTCGTGCTTGCGTGCGTCCGGAAGAACTTCTGGCAACCGCCACGCGACGTTTGTCGCAGTACCTTCTTCGAGAAACACACCATCCGCAAGGTCGACGGTGCCAATACGTATCGCTTCGGGGTTTGCCGGTGCGTCGGTATCAACGACAAACTTGTCGAGAGCGATTGATCCAGTGCTTTCCAGGACGTACCGACCAGGTGCTGGCAAGTCGCTGCCGGCATCACGTGAAGTGTAAAAAACGCCAGAGATCAAACCGCCCACGTCGGGGAACGCCCGCGTCGCGAGCAGCATGCTCGTCGATTCTGCCTTGATCGAAAGGTCACCAACGTCGAGCAATTCGACGGAATCAAGGCCCGAAAGCGCCAGGGGTTTGTCTGTCCCGGCAAACGCGCTCAATGGTCGACATTCTCCATCGGGCGGAAGATCGAGCCACGAACCACCCACGACTTGT
Source organism: Polyangiaceae bacterium (assembly GCA_031415295.1). Taxonomy (GTDB): domain Bacteria; phylum Myxococcota_A; class Polyangia; order Polyangiales; family Polyangiaceae; genus Polyangium. The sequence goes on from JANORL010000979.1 coordinate 8,464, forward strand.
TCAGCAACATCGACATCCGCTGTCGAACCGAGCCGCATGAACTTTGCTGAAACGTTTGTCTGCACGGACTGCCCTTGAGCAGCCGTGCGTTCGACGAGCACCGTGGCTTCCGTCGTGTAATTCGTAGCGCTCGTGATGTCGTCACCGACCACGGGGGCCGCACAACCACCCACGACGACGCCCAACAAGGCGAGCAGTGTGGACGGCGAACGGTTCGAAGAACGCATGGATCCGAGTGTATTGTGCAAACTTGACTACGGCAAGCATCTCTCGCGAGTTACAGCAGGAGCCGCCGTTCAGAACGTGAGCACGAGCGCCCCGGCTGGCGTCAACGTGAACTGGTTGAACTCCACGCGCTGCGTCGGACCGACCAGGGCGTTGACGAAATGAAACGCCCCGCCCAGCTCCATCGCCACATGAACTTGACGGAATCCAACGCTCAACCCCGCGACAAACCCTAGGCGGCCGTCTCGAGCGGAAAAGGCAGTTCCGTCGGCGAGTACTCCGTTGACGAAAGTGAGACCTGGGCGTGGTCCAATCCAGGCTGAATACAGGCCCGCCGTGCTCCTCCAGCCGAACAGCAAAGGAACATCGAAGCCTCCACCCAGCAGCGATTGCGGTTCTTGACCACCCGAACGTGGACGCCCAATCAGCAGCAGCTCACCACCAAGACCCGCCGACAACGCCAGCGAGTTCTTCTTGTTGAGCTTGAAGGAATGCCTTCCATCGAGGCGAATGGCGCGACCGTTATAGGTAAGGCCGGCCTCGTTGGAGCCCGTGATGCCCACGCGAGCAGAAATCCAAGGTGCTACGGCCGGCGCAATGGTGGAGTTTTGAAGCTGCGTTTCGAGGTTGCTTTGATCGGTTCCGACGGCGCCGGTGGCACTCGGCAGGTTTTGTAAGGCTACTTGTCCTGACAAACCCGCTCCGGCTGACACGCGTCCTGGCGGCAAGACCTGGACCGAATGCAAAAGGGGCAAACCCCCGCCACACCCCATCGAGCATGCAGCAGTGACGTAGATGGGGATCGTTTTTAGAAAAAACCGAAAGGAAGCGTTTCTTCGAGGCACGTGGAAAAGAGGCACGTGGAAAAGTGTACCTCGTGATGCGACTACTTGCGGAAGCGTGACGGGTAGTCGTCCGCTGATGCCTTCTTTTTGAGTTCAGCGTCGTCGGGATGCAGCTTGATCGCCCGTTCGATGAGCAACGGTTCTTCTTCTCGAATCTGGGGATTCGGTAAGCAGCATTCGACGGGACATACCGCCTGACATGCTTCGTGATCGTAGAATCCGACGCACTCCGTGCAGAGTTCCGGATCGATCACGTAGATCTCGTCGCCTTCGCTGATCGCCTCGTTGGGACACTCCGGTTCGCAAGCGCCACAGTTGATACAATCTTCTGTAATGTAGGTTGCCATGGGGGTCGTTTGTCTTTCCGGTATGCGGTCCGGAAGTTCCCGGTATCTAGAGGTCGTCGCCCCGCCTGTCAATCCAGTGGTCAGGGCGGTGTTGGCAACTGGCGGCGGTCGACTGCCTGGTTGCGAACATTTGGGGCGCGTATCCTGACCCTTCGATCGCTTTTCGTCCAGAGCATCGTTCGTGATCGATGCCAGATCATTCCAGTCTTTGTGGGGCTTGCTTATTGCCCGTGTCGTTGCGTAGTTGCGTGTCGGCCCGCCCGCCGTTACTACCCAACTGCTGCAATGCAACGATCCCACGTGTCCGTGTCTCGGTTCGCTCTCGCCGCGTTCGCGGCACTCGTCATCCTCGGCGGTTGTGCACCGAAGATCGGTCGTGAATGCACGACGTCCCTCGACTGTTCTCAACAAGGCGACCGTCTCTGTGACAGCACACAGCCTGGTGGTTACTGCACACTCTTTAACTGCGAACCAGACAAGTGTCCCGAAGGCGACGGCATATGCGTCGCGTTTTTGTCGCAAGTCGATCCGGCATGCGGCTCGACGGACGATGTGGCTTGGGGACGCTTCGAGCGCACTTATTGTATGGCCGGGTGCGAAATAGATGAGGATTGTCGCAGCGGGTATGAGTGCGCCGCGCCTTCGACACGCGATGGACGCATCATTGATTTCACGCCGCTCTCGACACGCATCTGCGTCGTCAAAGTCGCCGCTTCGCCAGTACGCACCGACATTCCAGAGGTTTGTCTCCCGCCCAAGGTCGACTTTCCTTTGACGCCGTACACGCCTGGGACAGGTGGTGCGGGAGGCATGGGTGGCATGGGTGGCATGGGCGGCATGGGCGGCGGACCTTAGAGTAGGGTCCGTCCGGACGATCGGTATCCGAGACGAACATGGTCGATTGCGCTTACGGCTCCGGTGCGTCCGCGCGTGCTAGCCTTGCCGCGTGTTTCAAGCGCCCGCACTACCGCGAACCCTTGTGGCGTCCCTTCGTGACGTAGCCTCGAAACAGCCAGCCGTGCGTGAAAGCGCAGTCCGTGACCTCGTCAAACACGCTGATGATGCTCGCGAAGACGTCGTTCGAGCACTCGAGCGAGCATTGCAAGACGACGATGCTCCATCGGTACGATCCGCCGCGGCACTTGGCCTTGCCGACGTTGGGGGAAGCGAAGCGTTGTCCGCGCTGCTCGTGGCGATGGAAGACGTCGACGTGCACGTGCGGCAAATGGCGATCACGGCGCTGGGAGAAATCGGTGACAGTCGCGCCACGGAACGGTTGCGACGAGCGCTTGCGGATCAACGTGCGGAAGTTCGTTTTCAAGCTGTGATTGCGTTTGCCCGCGTCTGTAACGACGCCGCGGGCATCATCGAAGCGCTCTTGGCGCGTTTGCAGGATGTCGATCCCATGGTTTGTCACATCGCACTTCGCGTGGCCGAGGAAGTCGCCGAGCGTAATGGTGGCGAGATCGACCCCTTGGTGCTCGATCGTGCGAAAGAACTACTCACCCATCGTTCGTCGCTCGTGCGTGTTGCTGCAGCGATCACGCTCGCTCGGGCGGGTAGTCGTTTGGGTACAAAGGTTCTCGTGGATCTCATCCGCGGATCGATCAAAACCGACGATGCGGAGGACGAGGCAGCAGCCATCGAACTTGCCGGCACGCTGGGTCTGAAAGAGGCCCAAGTTGGTCTAGAAAAACGCGCTTTTGGGGGGATTTTTGGCCGTGATCGTCACGCGTGGTTTGCACGCGTTGCGCTGGCGCGTATGGGGCACGAGCGAGCTGTCCGTGAGATCATGCGTGAACTCGATGCGTGGGATCGTTCCAAACGTACACTCGCCGTTGCCGCGGTGGGTCGTGCGCAAATTCGAGCTGCCGAAGCGACACTACGGGCCATGGCTCGTGATGTTTCCCGGGCCGATCCTCAAGTCGTCGAAGATGCGTTGGCCGCACTCGCTGAAGAAGATGACGAGTCCGAGCACCAGGACGAACCTTTGCGCACGATGGGAGATCTCGCATGAGGACCACGAACCAACCCAATGCCGTTCGTTACGATCGCGCAGCTCGACGTGATCACGTCGAAAGTTACTTCCTCAAGGCCAACGAACCGAACGGGGATCGCGCCATCTGGATCAAAGCCACCATCTTTGCATCCGCCAACGAACCGGACCGACCCATCGCCGAAGGCTGGGCGATTGCTTTTGATCGTCGCGGCGGGACCAGCAAACACATTGCCGTCAAACACGTTCTGCCGTTTTCCAGCGCTTCGTTTGGCGACCAAGACCTCGACGTGCGTTGGAACATCCCCGCCGCGAGCGCCGGCGGAATTGCCGAGCACATGACCATTCAACCCGGACAAACATCCGGCCGCATCGCTCGACGTAGTGACTCGATTACCTGGAACCTCGACTTGCGCGGAGAACCGCGTGCGTTTGTCCCGTACCCACTCGAATCGATGTACCGCGGTAGTTTTCCCAAATCGAAAACGTTGACCCCGTATCCAGATCTTCGTTTGTCTGGCGAAACCATCGTTAATGGCGAACGCTGGGACATCTCCGCTTGGCCGGGCATGCAAGGGCACAACTGGGGTCGCGGTCACGCCGACCTCTACGCTTGGTCCCACGTCAACACGTGGGAAAACGATGCCGAGCTCATCGTCGAAGCCATGAGTGGTCAAGTGCGCGTCGGTCCGATCATGACGCCGGTCCTCACTATTGTTTGCGCTCGCTTCCGCGGAGTTGACTACCTGTGGAATGGCCCTATCGAAATGGCTCGGGCGCACGGTGACATCGGCTTACGACGCTACAGTTTTACGGCTGAAGCCAATCGTGCACGTATCGAAGGGCTTTTCGAGGTCGATACGGACGACATGGTCGGCCTCTATTATCCGAATCCCGAAGGTCCCATGACCTATTGCCTCAACAGCAAACTGGCGCGAGCTCACGTGCGTCTCGAAGTACGTGGTCGACCGCCAATTGCTTTGCATAGCCGAGCGGCAGCGCTCGAAATTGGCACTCGAGACGACGCCCACGGCGTCAGGATGTACGTGTGAACGAGACGCGTTTTACCGAAGATGACCTCGCACCTGACCCTGAAGAGCGACGTGCACGTATGACGTCGATCGTCGAACGTGTAGCGGCGACGGCGGGCGTGCTCGCCGCTGGGCTGTACATCGGAGGCCTCGTAGCGCTTGGCGCGTGTGCTGCGCCGGCTGTGTTTCGATTGACGCCTACGCCGTTTTCCGGAGACGCGATGGGTGTCGCGTTTGCACGTTTCGATCAAGTCGCGATCGGTGCCTCCGTCGTTGCGTTGGGTTCCGAAATTGCGCGAACGTGGGCTGCAGGTATGTCTGGACGAACCATTGCTGCACGCGCACGTCGATTTTGTGCCATTTTTATGGCGTTAGCGGCCACGTACGTTGGGATAGCGCTCACGCCACGGATCAACGAACTACATCGAGCCGGGGTTCGTCGTGGTGAAACTCCTGAAGGTCAGGTTCTCGAAGCGATCCATCATCGCGCGGAGTTGACCGGAAAAGCGGGGTTGTTCTTCGCGGTCACGTTTGTGGCTCTTGGAATTTTCACCCTGCGCGTGAGACGTCCCGAAGAAGACGATGACGACGATGTTGGCGAAGTGTTTGCTCCACTGCCGCCAGGGCCCCGAGACGACTGAAGATTTCGCGTTCCGTCGGTGGCAACTGCTGGTCTCGCGCGCATCACGTCAGTATGCTGCTGACGTCGGGAAGGCGCGGCTCGTGGCCCGTCGTTGCTGGCTGGGTCTTACTTTTGTGCGCATGGAGGCAGGTTATGAAGTTGAATAATGCGTGGTGGCTACTTTCGACGCTTGGGCTCGGAGTCGTCGTTGCCGCGAGTTCGGGCGGTTGCGGCACGGAGAGTCCCGTGGGTGCGGGCGGTTCAGGCGGCAGCGATGCCTCGTCGTCAAGCACCTCCTCGTCCAGCTCGGGCAAGCCCGTGGACAAAGGGCTGTGGGTTGGCGCCGAGTGTGCGAGCGATACGGATTGCGCGAAAGAAGGCGCTCCCCCTGACGCCCAAGCAAAATGCCTTAATGCGACGACGGCGGTTCCGGCATTCGGCGGTGCTCCTGCTGGAGGTTATTGCAGCAAGGAATGCACTCAGCTTTCCGACTGTCCTGGCGTAGGCAACCTGTGCTTCAATGCCACGCCCGCCAAACCGGGCGTTTGTGTGCTTGGTTGTGACGCGGGCCCGGCTTTCATGAGCCTTGATTCGCCACTCGATATTTTCAAGTGCCACGGCCGTGACGACGTATTCTGCGCCAAAGCAGACCCGACGGCTCGAGCCTGTTTGCCAGGCTGCGGCAGCGATATTTATTGTGAAAACGGCTCGTTTTGCGATCCGCGCTCCAATACCTGTGTTGCGATGGCCGCTATGGGCGACCCAATGGGTTCATTCTGCGACTCCAAGAATCTCACGTGCGCTGGAACGTGCCTCATTACCTCCATGAATGGTCCGGGCCTCTGCTCGCAGCGCTGTGTCATGGGCGGCGATTTCCAAAACGATTGTGGCGCGGGTTTCGAAGACGGCCTTTGTATCCTCTCGCTACCTGGCGAAGGGGTTGGCGACTCCGGCTTCTGCGCGCCGGCATGCGCTGATCATGGCAAATGCATTGTCGGTGGCATGTTCTGTGTCGACCTTGGTGCACCCAATGGTTTCTGCGTTCCTGGTCTCAAAGCTTGCACCTCGCAGGCGGTGTGTGATGCCGACATGACCCTTCCTATGGGGTCCAAGTGCACGGAAACCAAAGGGGGCACGAGCTACTGTCTCCAGCCCAAGTACCCGCTCGGCGATTCTGCTCCGGACATGGACGGTGGCGTGATGGATGGTGGTGGCGGAATGGCTGGTATGGGCGGAATGGGCGGCATGGGCGGAATGGGCGGCAGCGTAATGGACGCCGGCGCCGATAGCGGCGACGGCGGCTGATCGTCTCGTTCTTCGTTTCCTTTCAAAGCCGCGGCGAGTAATGACTTGCCGCGGCTATTTTCATTCGTACTGACCACGCGTCCGGGCGTGATAACATCTTTGCCATGCCCGTGTTTCGATCTGCGACGCTTATTCTTGCCGCATCTTTCGGTGGGTTTGTCTTGTGCACAGCATTGGCTGGTGGATGCTCGCTCTTTGGCGGCGACGACGGTTCCGGGGGTTCGCCGCCATCTCCCTCGGGCAACGGCGGGGGCGGTTCTGGAGGAAGCGCCGGTGCTGGCGGCATGATCTCGTCGAGCAGTTCGAGCGGCGCAATCGTCGAATGCACCGATCACACCTCGCTCGATGAAACGAATTGCAGTTTATTGAAGCAAAATTGCAGTACGCCCGGTGAAATGTGCGTACCGAATGGCTCCCTCACCAGTTGCGCGTACGAGACTGGCATCAAAGGCGCTGGGGCGAATTGCACGAACACCGAAGAGTGCGCAGCGGGTCTCGCGTGTGTCTTTTTGACCTGCGCTCCGTATTGTTGTCCGAGCCAACCGCAGGCGTTTTGTGGCAGCGCCAAATGCAACGTCAATATCAATCTGGGTGCTGGCAACGTATGGGCGTGCAACTTGGCCAAAGCGTGCACGCTTTTTGGCAATGATTGTCCGGAAAACCAGCAATGCCGCCTGGGGGATCCCGACCAAGAACTTTCGCTTTGTGCCCCGAGTTCCGATATGCCGTCTCCCGAAGGAGGCCCCTGCGCATTCTTGAATGATTGCGGTGCAAACCAAATCTGTTCGGGCGAAGTTTGTCGTTACAGTTGTTCTCTTCCTGATTGGCAATCGAAGGAGCCTGGCCAAGGGGGTTGCCCCAAGATGCCCATGCAGACCTGCACGTCGGTATCGACAAACTTCGGTGTCTGCGGCTTGTGAGGGTGTTCAACAGGCGTTGCGAGCGTTGTAGGGCTAGGAAGGACGACGGAAGCGTACATCGTACGCTGAGTAAGTCCGACCGACGCCTTGCAACGCGCAGCAGCCTTTTTAACACCCGCCATGAGGTTCTTCGGTATGCACACGCGGCCGGTTTCGCGCTAGCTTCCGCCCATGCACGACAGACACGTGGCCGGTGATGCTACCGACTTGGGCCTCATTCGCGTCTTACGCGACGACGATACCGCTGACCCAGCCACGGATCCGGGCATGCCGACCGACGTTCTCTTGCGCGCTTACCGCGAGATGAAACGTGTACGTCTCATCGATACGCGCATGATGCTTTTGCAGCGTCAGGGGCGCATTCACTTTGCGGGCGAATGTCGTGGTCAAGAAGCTACGCCGATTGCCACGGGGTTGCTGCTCGAGCCTTCCGACTGGGTTTTTCCTGCCCTTCGCGAAAGCGCCATCATGCTCGTCCGAGGTTTCGCACTCCGAACCTATCTTGCGCAATACTTCGGTAATTCTGGCGATGTCTTGAAAGGCCGTCAGATGCCGTCGCACATGAGCGGGCGCGCGGTCAACCAAGTGGCGTGGTCGAGTTGCATGGCGACGCAGATGCCTCATGCCGTCGGAGCCGCTTGGGCGGCCAAGATGAAGCGCGATCGAACGGTCACGATCGGGTTTGTCGGGGATGGTGGGACGAGCGAACCGGACTTTCACAATGCTTTGAACTTTGCGGGAGTTTTCAAAGTTCCGTGTGTGCTGGTTTGTCAAAACAATCACTGGGTGATCAGCGTCCCGGCGCAAAGACAAACCGCATCAGAAACGTTTGCGGTCAAAGGACGCGCGTACGGAGTTCCCGGCGTACGTGTCGATGGCAACGATGTTCTTGCGATCTACCGCGTGATGCGCGACGCGATTGCCCGAGCACGAGACGGACAAGGCCCGACGTTCATCGAGGCTGTTACGTATCGCATGGGCGCGCATTCATCGAGCGACGATCCGACGCGTTATCGTACGCAAAGTGAAGTCGACATGTGGGCTTTGCGTGACCCCATCATGCGCTTGCGTCGGTTTCTCGTGAAGCGAGGTCTTCTTGATGACGGGCAAGATGCAGCGCTCGAAGAAGGTCTCATGGCCGAGATCACGACCGCGATTCAGGAAGTCGAACAGCTTGCTCCACCCGCGCGCGAAACTCTTTTCGACGACGTTTACGCCGAGCTTCCTTGGCACCTTGTTGAACAACGTGCGGAAGTGTTGGCGCACCCGCCGCAAACGGGTGGTTCTGCCGGCGGGCATTGATGATTTGTTTGGTTTGATGACGTTTTTTCCCGCGTACGACTTGCATTTATGGTAATTCGCGCGCGTTGGAGGACCGTGGGTCCAGGCTCGGGCCGCTTTTCCCCTCCCGCATCGAGTATCGATGAAGACCTACGACGCAATCGTCATTGGTAGCGGCCCCGGTGGCTACGTTTGTGCGATCCGGCTCGGACAGCTCGGCGTAAAAACCGTGTGTATCGAGAAGGAAGAAGTCGGCGGCGTGTGCCTCAATTGGGGCTGCATTCCTTCCAAAGCCCTCATCAACGCGGCGCATACGTACGAAAAAGCGCATACGCAATTTGCGACCATGGGCATCAAACTCGGTTCGGTCGAACACGACCCGAACGCGATGCAGGACTGGAAAGAAGGCATCGTCAAGAAGCTGACCACGGGCGTACGTGGGCTGCTCAAGTCGAATGGCGCGGATCTGCTCGCCGGTAACGCGGTGCTTGTCGGGAAAAACCGTGTCGATGTCACCAAAGCTGACGGCACGGTCGAACAAATCGAAGCGAAAAACATCGTGCTTGCGACGGGTTCGAGCACCATCGAGATTCCTTCGTTCAAGTTCGACGACAAGCAAATCATCGGTGCCAAAGAAGCCGTCAGTTTGCGCCAAGTACCCAAGCGTTTGCTCGTCATCGGCGGCGGCGTCATCGGCCTCGAGCTGGGCATGGTCTACCAAGCCTTCGGCGCGCAACTCACGGTCGTCGAATTCCTTCCGAACTTGCTCAACGGCGTGGATCAAGACTGTGTGAAGGTCGTCGAGCGCAAGATCACGAAGCGTGGTGGCAAGATCTACAAGAACGCCAAGGCGATGGGTTACGAGCGGCAAGCGGACGGATCGCTTGCGGTGAAGATCGACATCGAAGGCAAACCCGAAACGATCCCGACCGACATGGTGCTCGTGGCGGTTGGCATGCGTCCGAACTCGCGCAACCTTGGTCTCGAGAACGTCGGTGTTTTTGTCGACAAACGAGGGTTCGTCCCGGCGGATCAGTTTGGCCGAACGAACATCCCGAACATTTATTCGATTGGTGATTTGTCTGGACCTCCGATGTTGGCGCACAAGGCATCGAAAGAAGGCGAAATCATTGCGGAAGTCATTGCGGGGCATCATGCCGCCAAGGACTGGGCTTGTATTCCGGGGGCCATTTTCACCGATCCCGAGATTGCCACGGCGGGTTTGACCGAAGACGAAGCGAAAGCGAAGGGTCTCGAGGTGAAGGTTGGCAAGTTCCCGTTTGCGGCGCTTGGCAAGGCGATGGCGATGATGGAGACCGACGGGTTTGTCAAGGTCGTCACGGACAAGAACACGAAGCAGGTCCTTGGCGTGCACATCGTGGGACCCGAGGCGAGCACGATGATCAGCGAGGGAGCGTTGGCGATCGAGATGGCGGCATTTGCTGAGGATCTAGCGTTGACGATCCATCCGCATCCGACGCTTGGTGAAGCGTTCATGGAAGCGGCGGCGCATTCACTTGGCGCCGCGATTCACATCGTCAATCGTTGACGGGAGTGCAAGAGATCGTTTGTCCACCAACGTTTGTCCGCGTAAGGAGAAGGTTGGTGGACAAACGATTGCTCAGGGCAAACTCCAATCCTCGACTTTCAATCCTGGCACTCTGGCCAGGTGACGAACATTGGCCGTCACGAGGACGGCTTCTTCGGCGAGCGCGTGCGCAGCAATCGCGGTATCCAGGTCTTCGATACGTTCTCCGCGGCGTTCGAGCGTTGCTTTTACGACGCCGAACTTCTCACTCACCGTGTCCGTCCATGGAACGCGTCCAAGCTCTTGGAGAACCCAATCGAACCGTTCCTGCAACGCTTGACGACGTTTGCTGCGAGGAAGGCGCTCGATGCCATAGGCGAGTTCAGCGACGACTGGTTGAGGGATCACGATGGCGGATTTGTTCACTTTCCGCACACGTCCGAGAACGCTTGAATCGCCTTTCATCAAAGCGGAAACAGCGTTCGTATCGAGGACGTATTTCACAATCGCCTCGGTTCTTTTGATGTTCTTGCTTTCAGGATTCCGTCGAGCATCTCGTCGACGGCTGCTCCCGTTGCAGCATCCGTCTCTTCAAGTCGCTCGAAGAACCCCGGTGACCATTCGTCGTCGGCCTGTAGTTCACGCTCGAGCGCTTGCACGATGAGCCGATTTCGGCTTATTCGCAAAAACTTGGCGCGTTG
>JANORL010000980.1:0-2208 GCA_031415295.1 Polyangiaceae bacterium
TTTTGTAAATGGTGCGCAAGCTGATTCGAGCGTGCATCGAGTTCGGCATAGGTGAGCTGTTCGTCTTGGTAAACGACGGCAATGGCATCGGGCGTTCTTGCTGCCTGGTCGGCAAACAAATCGTGAATGCATTTGTCGGCAGGATATTCGCGAGCTGTGTCGTTCCATTCCACGAGCAATTGATACCGCTCGGTTGGGGTGAGCAGTGGCAATGTAGCAACAGCCGCGCCGGGGGTTTGGACGATGGCGTGCAATAGCACCTCGAAATGTTGCGCCATTCGTTCGATCGATGAACCATCGAACCAGTCCGTTGCATACGAAATCTCCACTTGGAGTTCGCGCCCAGGCACGATCACGAGGGACAATGGATAATTCGTCTGTTCCACCGTTCGCACATTCGTGACCGTGAAGGGCATATTGCCTTGCTGCAGCGCTTCATCGACGGGATAATTTTCGACGACGAGTAAGCTATGAAAAAGCGGCATTCCGCGCGGCACGTCGCTCCATCCCTGGATATCAGCAAGGGAACTGTTACCATACGGCAATTGCATTGCTAGGTCGTCTTGCAATCGTTTGAGCCAAGGAACGACGTAATCGTGATGCGTAACGCGCACACGAACTGGCAGCGTATTGATGAAGAGGCCGACCATGGTGTCGATGCCGGGGACGTCAATGGCGCGTCCCGATTGCGTGGCGCCAAAAACAACGTCGTTTTCTCCACTGTAACGGCTGAGAAGCAACCCCCACGCAGCTTGAAAAAGGGTGCTCAGTGTGAGCCCGTGTTCACGCGCAAACTGGTCGAGCGCCCTGGTTATGGCGGAGGAAAGGACGCTCTTTTTCGCAGTGACCGCAAGGATGGTATGGGAATGGCCAGCTCGTTCCACGACGAGGGGCGTTGGTGACGAAAAACCGCGGAGGTTATTGCGCCAAAATGTTTCGGCTTGTCCGCGTTCCTGCTTCGTCAGCCATTCGATGTAACGACGATAAGGGTGTGGAGACGGCAATTTAACAGCGGTATCGTTGCAAGCTGCTTGAAAAAATGTGAAAAGCTCTTTGAAAAGGATCGGCATCGACCAGCCGTCGAGAAGCAAATGATGGTGACTCCAAACCATTTGGTAGACGTGTTCATCGAGTCGAAAGAGCGTGATTCGTGTCAATGGCGCGACCTGCACGTTGAACCCTTTGGCGCGATCTTCCCGCATGAATGCGGTAATCCGGGCGTCTTGGTCAGTGGCCTGCATCGAGCGCAGATCGTATTCGGTCCAGGGTACGCTTGCGTTCGAGTGAACGACTTGCAATGGTGTGTCCAGGCCTTCCCAGATGAATGCGCTACGCAACGTCGCGTGCCGCAACTGGACACGGTTCCACGCCTCTTTGAATGCGGAGATTCGCAATCCGGCTTCAATACGGAAGGAGAGTTGTTCGACGTATACGCCTGAGCCTTCGTCGCGCAAGGCATGAAAAAGCATGCCCTGCTGCATGGGCGAGAGAGGATAAATATCCTCGACGTGTTTGCCTTGACCGACCAAACGATCCACGGTGGATTGGGTCAAGTTTGCCAGTGGAAAATCCGTCGGCGTGCATCCGCCGGCATCTGGCGATTGGCAATGTGCGACGAGCGTTCGTAATGCATTAAAAAACCCACGCGCCAACCGGTCGATGGTCTCTCGGTGGTGTCGATTCTCGCTGTAGGTAAAACTCATCCGCAATTGCCCACCGGCGACGTAACCATTGATGTCGATCAAATGGGTCCGCAATTCATTTTGGCTTTCGACAGGTCCCGTCGATTCTTTGGCCAATGCAAACAACGAGGACGCTGCGACGGTGGCGTCGAACTGTCCTAGATAATTGAAGACGATTTCGGCATGGGGTGGCAAGGTTTCTTCTTGTCGCAAATATCGGAGCAATCCATAGCCAAACCCTCGATTTGGAATCCGTCGCAATTGTTCTTTGACGGACTTGAGGGTTTCACCTGGTGATGCATCGGCCAAGTACAGCGTAATGGGAAACAACGATGTAAACCAACCGACGGTGCGTGACAAATCGAGATCCTCGCTGATTTCCTCGCGACCGTGTCCTTCCAAGTCGATGCACACTTGTCGATTGCCCGCCCACGTGGCGAGGGCTTGGCCCAGTGCCGTAAGCAATACGTCGTTGATCTGCGTGCGGTATACTTGGGGCACGTCGTGAAGCAAAGCGCGCGTTTCT
>JANORL010000981.1:0-2565 GCA_031415295.1 Polyangiaceae bacterium
AAACATGTCTGACGCCCTTCTCGATGCCATACAAACGCGCGACGTCGATCGCGTGGCGAAGCTCCTAGCAGTTGGCGCCGATCCGAACGAACCAGGCAAATCTCGTTATGGCGGTGGTCCAGAGTATCCTTTCCACGCGGCAATTGGCGAGCTCAAAGGCTACGGAGAGGACGACCCTGGCGGACCGGAGCCTGCGGGACCAATCGAGCCGGTCGTCCTGCTGCTGCGCCATGGCGCCAAAGTCAACGGTTGGGACGTGAACAAGGACGGGGACCCGCTCTTAGCGGCCGTATTGATGAACAACATCGATGCCGCGCGCCTCCTGCTCGCTCATGGCGCAGATCCTAACGTGCGTGACAATTGTGGCGATTCACCGCTGCGTTGGTGTGCCGAGCACGGTTATCTGGAGATGGCTCGACTCCTCCTTCTGTGTGGGGCGACCAAAACCATTCATGAGAGCGGAGGGCCGACGGGTCTGAATGCCTTGGGGTTCGCGGTAAACCGGCTCAATGTCGACATGGTGCGGCTCCTCCTCGCGCATGGTGCAGATCCTCGAATTGAGGACGTTGACGATATGACCACGTTCAGGCGACTCCAGCTCTCGGTCAAGCATGGTCGTATCCCCGAAGATCCCGCCTCCCAAGAGTGTCTTCAGGAGATTCGTAAGTTACTCGGCGATCCTTCGGCGTAGACAATGTCCATTCGGATTTGCCCGCACTTTGCGCCTGGCCTTCTTCAATTGGAAATGGTTCCTGCGAATTTTGGAAACGAAATTGGAAATGAGGGAGGTCGATGCCCATGGACGACGAAGAAGTTTCACCCGACGAGATCGAATTAACCCATCGCTTCACCGAGGTCCGTCTGCATGAACACGAACGGCCTTTCGCGGAAGTGGTACACGATTATCGGCGCATCGAGGAGGAATTTGTCGCCCGCGTAGGTGATAACATTGAAGTCGCCCTCAATTTCAAAAGGCGCATCTCGATGCTGATTCTTTGTGCGGCGCTCATGGCTGACCAGCCTCACGAGGTTTGCCGCGCGATATGGGAGGAAGTTGTCGAACGAGGGTTCCAGGACCACGAGACGAAACGGAACCATATTGGCATCTACGCACGGTGCTGCCAAATGAACGGCGAATTCACCGCCGGTATCGCGGTGCTCGAACCACTCATTGCCGAAATGGAGCAAGCGCTCAAAGGGAAGGCGTTAACCCGAAAAGAGCGTAAGTGGTATAAAAAAGACCTCGTAACTTTGGGCAAGAGACGCGACGAGCTGAAAGCCGGTATCCGTGAATGAACCAATCTAGCAAGAAACGGGGCTGGAGTACGGCCGTGCGTTTGGCGTTGCCGCCCCGTATTGGGACGTCGAGTCCACGTTTTGGCTCCGGTGGTGTTTTCGCTCGGTAAGGCTCGTCGAGACCGTGGGGTGAACGCTCGGCAGCATGCGGATCGTCGGGAACGTTCAGCATGGGTTCTTCGCCATGGGTTCTTCGCGAGGTGCGGTGACAATGGTGCTTTCGACGTGTGCGGATGCTGTTGGTTCCACTTGCGGCCATGGGAAAAACCCGATGAACAGCGGCGGCAAGAGGTGTCTCGGTTGCCAAAAAAACGTGAAAACCCTCGTTGGTAGCGTATCGCGTGGCCCAGTGAGTTTGCGGGTAATGAAAACGAGCCACACACCAATGTGATCGCGAATGGCCGCGGCCCGTTTACGAAGTATTTCCCGCGCTCGCGAAAGCCGCATTTTTGCCGCGCCTTTGGTAATGCCGAGCTGCTCGGCAATGGCTTCGTGCGAATCTTCGGAAAGCGTTACGAGCGTCAGCACGTCCTTCATTTCGGGCGGCATTTCTTCGATGACAGCGAATACCCTCTCCAATAGCGCGCGCACTTGTGCCTCGTGTTCAGGAAACGGACAAGAACCGGGCGCGAAATCCGCCGCGATCTGGTTATGGCCAAAGGTGTCATCGCGACGCTGGTCACTCCGGAACACGTCGATCCTCTCGTTGCGAGCAATTCGCGTTACCCACGGGCGAAGACCGTTCTCATGCGGCACGTAGGAAGGCAAGTGCTGTACGGCCTTGCGCAGCACTGTCTGCACGCTGTCCTTGGCGGCAGCGCGGACATCGGGCTCGTGACGTCGAGTTCACTCAATGTGCGGTCAACCGGGTGCCACGTGCCTTCCGTTTCCGAAGCAGCTCTTGCAGGCTTGGTTGCGGTCGCTGGAGATCCAGCGCGAAATAATTTGTTTTCCCGATTCTCCGAAAACCTGCCTCCGCCCAGTATTTCCGCAGCCTTGCGACCGCATGGACCTCATTCGTGCCGAATAGCTGCATCCCCATGCGTGCGTGCCGATCGACATGTTCGCGCGACGATGGATGATGTCCGAACTGGAGTGGAAACGGCTCAATTACGACTGCCGCGCAGCCCTCACCAAATGTGTCAATGGTGCGTCGCATTGCTAGCAGTCCGAGTCGTCGGCCCCGATGTATTGGGAGGATCTTGATGGTCTCAACAATGAGGATATTAGTGCCCGCACATCCGTCCGATATCGATTCCCGAATGCTCG
>JANORL010000982.1:0-2774 GCA_031415295.1 Polyangiaceae bacterium
GTTGGTACGAGCCGGACAAACCTTCCGTCCGTCCCGAATCGGACATGGTTGTCCAATTGTTGTTTCCGGGGTTTGGACGGACCACGGGGTTGTCATCGTCTGCTTTGCGCAAGGTGTTTGTCGAAACCAGCGCCGACGTGCGGCGTTTGTCTGAATCCGTCGATACGATCGAGGCGGTTTTGGCGGATGATTGGGACCGCGTGGTGGCTCGAGTCGTGGCGGCGATGCGCGAAAACGCCCAACGTTCTTGCGTTTCGGTCCGCTGCAAAGAAGCATGTGCGCGCGGCGAGGGGCCTTGTGCCGTCATCGCAAGAATTGGGCAATACAGTGGACTTTTCGCAGCACTCGCATTTGAATCCGATCCCAATCGAGTCGCGGCGGCCATTGATGCAGCGATATCTCCTGGTGGTGGGTATCGGCGGAAAAACGTTCCTGGTGCATTGAGCATTTCTCTCGGGTCGTTTGCGGGGATGTCCGGAGGAACCGAACTACGTTTTGGGTCCTATGGTGGACGCCGAGAAAGTGGTAAAATACCCTATTTGGCTGCACCGACGCTCACGTTGCCCGTGGGTTTCGACTTCACGCGAGGGTTTGGTACGTACAACCTGGGTGTGTTTGTCTCGGCGATCGATCCCGCCGCATATTTGCAATATGACGCCGCTGCGGGGGCGACCCTTCCCGGCGCGCAACTCGTCACGGTCTTGGCGCCTGGTGCATGGCTTCACGCGAGCGTCTTCGATAGCCCGTTCACGCTTGGTTTGTACGGCGTTTTCCGGCCGGGTTTGCGGGCGGATACGTCGGCTTTCAGTATCCCCGGCGCACACGCGCTGCAATTTGGCGTTTCCGCGGCGGTCGACGTGACGATTTTCGATCTTTTCACGAGTTCTGCGTCCGTTCAAAAATGACGTCGTCGCAATGCATATGCCTCCAGGCCGCGGCAGATTCGTCTTGACGGGCTAACTCGACACACGGCCCGGTCCAGAGCACCTCTTGCCATCGTAACGGTCTCGCTCGTACCATCACGAACTTCCGGGACGCTCCGTACACCGAGCCCACATCGACACTGCCCTGGATTGCAAACGAACGCATGATGCGCGCGCACCAGCGCGCACACCACCACCAGGTCGAAACACCGTCTATTTCTTCCCGGTGAAACTTTCACGGCCAAACTCGCTGTTCGTCATTCCAACAGGCCCCGGTGCGGCTGGCTTGTCGGTTCGTTCGATTCGAACGGGAATGGTGGCGATGATCTGCCTGTCAGGGGTTCGAGCCGACAAAGTGGTCTCGATACAATCCGGGCCTTCCCCGTGATCTGCCCGATGGTCCATGATCCAAAACTCCACGTTTTCGCCATACCACTTACCCGGGTAGATCGGGATGATTTGATCGGGGGGGATGGGCGAAAATATGTAATCGAAGTCAATATATCGCTGCGGCTCGGTCTTTCCGCAGGTGTGCAGCCCATCGTAGTACAGCGCGTACCATCCCGCTCCTCGTGAATCGATGCGGAACACGCTCTGCGTTGCGCTCACCAAGAGGCGACCCTTGATGATGCGCCCGTCATACGAATCCAGACGAAAATCGAGGACGCCCCCGTGGGGAGGCGCTTGGGGTTGCACCGCGCGGGTGCTCGAAACACATGCTGTCGTCAGCGACAAGAACCCCAGAAACGCCGTTCGTGTGACTACTTGTTGCATGAAGGAACTCCGTCGTTTCCGGGTACGCCAAACCCACCGTCATGATGCCAACCGCAGGCATGGGCCAATTCGTGGACCATATTCTTCGTCTGACAGTCAGCGCTGATGCTGCGCTGACACCAGTTGATCTCGTTCCAGGGGTTTTGGCAGGTTTGGCCGTTCGGCCAAACAAATCCGACTTTGCTTCCGCCTGGAGGGTCTTTTGGTGAGGTCTTCGCACATTCTATCCCCGCGTCCGCGTCGCAAACGATCTTCGCATTTGTGCACAGGTTTATCACGCAATCGTGAAGGCACGTTTCGGTGATGTTGTCCGCCGTCAACTTGCATGACTCGACGTCGGGCACGTACTGGCAGTTCTGTTCGTTGGGCATGGGTGTACCCATCAGGGAGTTGAAGACATCGCAAGAAGCCACGCCCCATAACAGCAGGCACAAGCCCAAGCCGATGGGTGCAGCCAGCGGAAAGCGTCTCACGTGCGCTTCTTTGCACGAGACGCAATCAGCCGTCAACCCCCAACATGCCATCTGTCAAGTCTCGAAATGGGGCACGGAATCGCTCCGCATGCTGACGCCGCTGCGGGGGCGACCCTTCCCGGCGCGCAACTCGTCACTGTCTTGGCGCCCGGTGCATGGTTTCACGCGAGTCTCTTCGATAGCCCGTTCACGCTTGGTTTGTACGGCGTTTTCCGGCCAGGTTTGCGGGCGGATACGTCGGCTTTCAGTATCCCCGGCGCACACGCGCTGCAATTTGGCGTTTCTGCGGCGGTCGACGTAACGATTTTCGTTCTTTTTTCGAGTTCCGCGTCCGTTCAAAAATGAACTCCCCGCGCCACGTTCTTGTGGCGCGCGGCGACGAAGTTATGGTAAAAGCGCGTCCGGAGTCTTTGAATGCTCGTCGTCGTCAGTGATCTTCATTTGCAGCATGTCTCGGCGGATCCCGTTCGTTACGTTCGCGATGGCGTCGTTCGTGAATCAGGTGTTCGTCGTAATGTAACCCCCGGTGCGTTTCAAATGCTCTTGGCCGACGTGCATGCACGCGCCAAACGCGCCATGTCGACCCACATTGAGCTCGTCTTTG
>JANORL010000983.1:0-32761 GCA_031415295.1 Polyangiaceae bacterium
CAGTGCGCTTTGCGTTTTTGGTGTGGCACGGTTGATTTCGTCTGCCAACACGATATTCGCAAAAATCGGCCCTTTTCGGAATGAAAAGGAACGTAGACCACCCACGCCTTCATCAATGACCGTCGTACCGATGATGTCCGCAGGCATCATGTCCGGCGTGAATTGAATACGGGCAAACTGCAAGTTGAGCGCTTGGGCCACGGTGCGCACGAGCATCGTTTTTCCAAGACCCGGGACGCCTTCGAGCAGCGCGTGCGATCCCGCAAGCATGCAGGTAATCACGCCGTCGACGATCTCGCGGTTACCCACGATGACCTTGCCCACTTCCTCGCGCAATTCACCAATGGTCTTTTGAAAGACAGCGACCTCGCTGCGAGCAAGATCCTTGTTTTTCTCGGCCATTTATCCCTCTGCCTTCGATATGAGGCTTCGTTTCGAAGCGTTCACTGATGTTGGTTGATGAAAAGGCTACCGCGTCGCCATTGGTTTTTCTAGGACTATCATTCTCTCGGTCGAATGAGCTGGAAATACCGATTGACGTAAAACCTATATCCGTCGGGGATCTTCTCTTTGTTGATCTGATCCTCCGCCACCGTCCGGTATTGCGTGAATACCTTCTTGTAACCAGTCCCTTTGAATCCTTTTTCAGCCGCAGCGAGAATAACTTCGCTGTTCGATGGCCCGCCGCCAGAATCCAACCCCTGGGCATTGACATCTTGCGTGCCCATTTTCGGATCCGTCCGATTTCCCGCAATGTCCCCGCCTCGACCCGAACCCACACCTTTGCCTTGTCCACCGCCAGGATCATTGCCCTGCCCTTGACCACCTTGACCAGGTTGGTCCCCGCCACCCCCTGGCGATTGTCCAGGCTGATCCCCCGCACCGCCCGACCCTTTGGACATGACCAGAATCTTTTTGCCGCCTGGCCCCATTACCCAGGTTTGTCCTTTGCCACCTTGGCCATTCTGACCATTCTGGCCTTGTTGACCCTCTTGGCCCTCTTGGCCCTCTTGGCCTTCTTGACCCTCTTGACCCTGCCCTGGTTGCGGTTGCCCCTGCCCTTGCTGACCCTTACCACCACGCGCGCGTTTGCCAAATTTAAGCTGGCGCGACATCCGCTGTTTGCCCGCTTGGCCCTGCTGCCGCATGAGCTCGCGCAATTCTTCCAAATGCTGACGAAGCTCTTCTTTTTCCTTATCGGACATCTGCTCCTCTTGCATGCGGTTGATATCTTCCGCCGCTTGTTCGAGGTCTTCTGCAGATGCACCCATTTCTTTCAAAAGATCTTCCGCCGCTTTGGCCAATGCCCGATCGAGTCTATCCAGTTGTCGACCTGCTCGCTGCTGACGTTCGGCTTCGCGATCGAGCCTCTCGAGTTCCCGCTCCTTTTTCTTCAGGAGTTTTTCCTCGGCTTCGTCCTGCGGACCCGCGTCTTGCTCTTCACGCTTTTTCTTCTTCTTGAGCAATTCTTCGCGAATCTCGGCCCGTTTTTCGTCAATCGCAGCAAGTGCTTCTTTTTGCCGTTCGGACGCCTTCTTTAATGCATCTCGGAGCCGCTCGAGCGATTTCTTGTCCGGTTTTTTCTTTGTATCACGCAGACGCTCGGCCAAATCTTTGAGATCTTTTTTGGCTTTTTCGAGGTCTTTCTTTTTTAACGATTCGCCAATGGGTTTCGATAAGTCGCTCGTCTCGAGATTCTTGCCCATTTCCTCGAGAGCATCCTCGAGCGCTTTGCGATCAGCTTCGCTGCCTTTCAGCAGATCCCGCTCGATCGCCTCCATTTTACGAAAAGCTTCGGTGCGATCGAGTCTCTTGTTGGCAATATCTTCAATGAGCTGATTAAAACGTTCAATGGCCGCTTGAACTTCCGGAGTTTGCTTTTGTTTTTCGAGTTCCTTGGCAGCGTCGCGAAAAAGGTCGAGATCGTCGGGCGCGAGAATGATCGCGTCAATGGTCGCAACGGCCGGAGGTGGCGGAGGAATGAGAACCGGAATTTCAAGAAGCGCAACGGCAAGCGCTCCAAGACCAAAAAGAAGTGCCGGACCCGCACCCGATGGCAGATGCAGCGGAGCTGCTTTACCGGGACGAAGCGCGCCAGCATGCTCGCACGCATCGTCCATGGCGACTTCCATGAGCGGGCTACGTTTGGCGGGAGAAACCTCGTCGAAAGCAAGCGCGTTGGTCAAACGATCGTGGAGCTTGTGGTGACGATCGAGTGCGACAGTGCCTGCACGAGGCGGCAACTTACGCACGATGGCGATGATGACAACAGCCAAGACAAACGCCGCGGCTCCAGCCAACGAGCGTTTGGCGGCGATCTCGGAAAGATGGTCCGGAAAAACTTTACGACAAGCGAGCGTGCCCGCGACGACTGCAAAAGCAAAGGTCAGCGTGGGCGGGAGGTAACGAAGGGCGCGATCGATTCGCAACCGAAGCGCGACCATCGAAGCAGCGCGACGGATACGGGCGAGATCTCGAGGGCGTTCGATGCTCACGATGGCAAAGCTCCGATGGGTCCGCAGAGGTGTGATGGTCGAGGCGACGGGCGCGTCATTGTAGCCGTAGACGGTTACAGCGCTCGTAAGTTCCAGAGGGAATTCAGTAGGCTGCTCGCGTCGCGAAGCGTCGGCCGAACGAGAGGGAATTCATCAGGCTGCTACGCGTCGCGAATCGTCGGTCGAACATGCTCAGCGTACGATGTACGCTTCTGCCGTTCTCCCTAGCTTCGCAACGCTCGCGACGCCTGCTGAATTCCCTCTTAAAAGTTTGCAGTCGCGCTCGACCGCCAACCTCATGCGCGACGGGTGGACTTTTTCGCGGGAGACTTTGCTGCCACCTTGACCGGAGCCTTGGACGCGGACTTCTGCGCTGGCTTGGATGCAGCTTTTGCCGGTGCAGCTTTCTTCGCTGTTGCAACGGGTTTCGCAGGCGCCGCCTTCTTTGCAACAGGCTTCGCCGGAGCTACGGGCGCAGCCTTTTTTGCAGCAGGTTTCGCAACCACGACTGCCTTGACCGGTGCCGCTTTGCTTGCCTTCGACGCTTTCGTCACCGGCTTCGCTGCCGCAACGTTCTTGGCCGGTGCCTTGTTCGCGGAGAGCTTTTTCGCTGAGGTTTTCGCGGGTTTGTCCGAACCAACCGGCGTCGCGGTTGCCGATGGTGTCGGGATCTTTTTGCCATGCTTCCCGAGAGCTTCGGCAATTTTTTCGTCGAGCGTGGTAAACTCGAACGGTTTGTCTAGCCAAGCATCGGCTGCAAACAGCGGAGAATTCATCGCGTTGAGGCGTTCGCCAATGCCGGTGAGCATGAGGACGGGCGTGTGTTCGAAAACGCCTCCCGCAGATCCTTTGGCCTTGATCGCTCGCGCGACTTCCCACCCGCTCATCTCAGGCATCATGACATCGAGCATGACGAGATCAGGGATGTGGTCTTGCACGAGCTTCCATGCGGCGGCGCCATCTGGAGCTTCGTGAACCGTAAAACCAAGCCGCTTCATGTGGCTTGCGACGAGGCTGAGCATTGCCGGCTCGTCGTCAGCGACGACAACCGTGAGAGTCTTGGAACTCGATGACGACATTTTCGTGGACCGATAAGAGTACGCGAGGGGTGGAAGGTCAAGAGCCACGTGCATGATCGCACGCATGAACTCGATAGACACAGGACGACAGGGTTGACAAACAACGATGGGCTCAGGACATTCCCGACAACGTTGACGATCGAAAGCACCACATTCAGCCCATGACGAACTCGACAAAAATCGCAGCCGTGAGCGGCGCCACGGGATTCATCGGATCAGCGGTTGTGCGCGAACTGGTTGCTCAGGGACGCTCGGTTCGAGCACTGGTGGAGCCTGGTGCCGCCACGACAAACCTCGCTGATTTGCCCGAGGTCGAGCAGATTTCGGTGGATGTGAACGATCGCGCAGGGATGCTGAAGGCACTCGAAGGTACCCACGCGTTTTACCACTTGGCCGCGATCTACAAAATTTGGTCGCTCGATCCCGAAGCGATCTGGCGCGTGAACGTCGAAGGAACGACGACGTCGCTGCTCGCTGCGCGAGACGCTGGCGTAAAACGTATCGTGTACACGTCGTCGATCGCGGCGGTGGGACTTGGGGTGGGACAAACTCCAGCGGACGAGACCACGCCGTGGAACATTGGGGACATTGCCAACGACTACATCGCTTCGAAGCACGTTTCGGAGCGAATTGCGCTGCGTTTGGCAGAGGCGGGTTTGCCGGTGGTGTGCGTGAATCCGGGGTTTCCGTTTGGCCGTGGCGACATCGGACCCACCCCGACGGGCGCGATCATCCTGAACTTGCTTCGCGGAAAAGTGCCTGCGGTAGGCGCAGGAGGCTTCTGTGCAATCGACGTGGACGACGTGGCAAAGGCGCATGTCGCGGCCGAAACGCAGGGGCGTATTGGAGAGCGGTACATCTTGGGAAACCACAACGTGAGCTTGCGCGAGTTCTTCGCGCTTGTGTCTGACGTTGCGGGGATTCGGGCACCGACGTTGCCGATGCCGTCGGTGTTGGCACGCGGGGCGGCGCGGGGGATGGAGTTTTGGAGCGATCACGTATCGAAGAAAGTGCCGCTCGCGACGTACAAGAGCGTGTTGTACATGCAGCGATACGCGTACTTCGATGGGAGCAAGGCGACACGCGAACTAGGGATGCCGTGCACGCCGTTGCGGACGTCGGTGGAACATGCTGTCGAGTATTTCCGGACAAACGGAATGGTTTGAAGGTGAAGGGGTTTGGTGGGCCGACGGAGCCAACCACTTCTTCCACGGTTCACTCGGGCTTTGCCTGAGCCATCGTTGCGCTTGCCTTGGACATGCGTCGTGGTAGCGTCGTCTTATGGATTCCGCTCGGTCTGCTCGCGCCGCGCTTCGCCGTGCCACCTTCGAAGGTGGTGTCGTTTCATTTGACGAAGCGCGCGATGCTGATTTTCGATTTTGGCACGCAGGCGCCGACGAAGTGAGATTGAACGCGGTGCTCGAAATGGCGCTCGCAAGGATTCCCGATGGAACTTCACCAGCACTTTTACGATCTATTGGCGGAGTTCGCCGACGAGAAAGTTGAATTCTTGGTGATTGGAGGCTACGCGGTCGCTCATTACGACCGACCTCGTTACACCAAGGATATTGACCTTTGGATAAATCCGGCGACAACGAACATTGAGGCGGCTGCGAGAGCACTCGCCGCGTTTGGGGCACCAGCACACGTCATCGAAGGTCTTCGCAATGCTCGCGAGGACGAAATCGTTTGGCTGGGATCTCCTCCGTTGCGTATTGATTTACTTCAGCGTGTTGCCAGCATCCGCTTTGAAGAAGCGTGGTCGAGGCGAGAAATGGTTAAATGGGGGAACGTCGACGTTCCCTTGATCAGTCGCGAGGATTTGATTGCGTCGAAGCGCGCTGCGGGACGCCCGCAAGACCTCGTGGATGTGGCGAATCTTGAACGAGTGAAGAAGGGGCGTTAGCCGGGGCAAAAAGTGCCAGGCAAAAATAAGACTCCGATGTCGCGTGGCGACCAATGCTCTTCGTTCACTTCATTATTGCGGTATTGCCCCCCGCCTCTTTCCTCAACCCCTTCCAAACCTCACCACCCTCTTCGCAATGAACATCCTCTCCAATGTAGCAACGCAACATGCTAACGTTTCCGTAATGGCATCACGCGCGTTGTTGGAGTGGGTAGGCGGTCGAGTACAAAATCATGCGGATCTGGATGCGGCTGATGAAAAATTTTGGGACGATGCGGGTCCCGCCAAGAGATTCGAGGCATCCATCGAACTCGCCTTTTCACTATGGAGCCTGAAGCATCCCGGTGAGCCTGCCCCGCGATTTGGTCGAGGTGCTTTCGGCATTCGGCGACGCCGAAATGCGATACCGCGTGAGCGAACCCTCACGCCGCGCACGCCAAGTTGATCTTCTCGTATTGCCCGGCCGCGTAAAACGTTCGTAATGCATGCACGAGCTGCTCGAACCTTCCGCGACGTGCAAATCGTTCCTCGAGCATCCCCGCAAAACGAGCGGCCAAATCGTTGGCCAATCGATATCGATCGCCTTTTTCGGTCCCTGGTGGATCAAGATACGCGACGGCGTCGAATAGTCGCGCGCGCACTCGCGCCGCCCGATGTGGTTCGAAGGGACGAACGTGCTGCGGATGGTGAACGAATACAACGTATTTGTCGACCTCCGCCTGCAATTCCAATTCGAGCTGCGTAAGTGGCAATTCGCGACGCGCCCTTTCGACGAGAAATACGAAATGACTCACGCCTTCGATGACCTGACAAACCTCGTCGAATCCAAGCGCTGAATTTCCATCGAGCGCTGATTTGGGCAAATGAACCGCGACTTCGACGCCATCTTCGTTTTCCCGTACCAAAAGCACTTCGCGTTCGATTGCCCCGTCACATGGCCGAATAAAATCGTCGACTGCCGGCGCGTCGTCAATGCCGTATGTACGACAAAGAGCGGCCTGTATTCGCGCCGGCAACGACCTCGCCGTCAATTGAGTCCCTCCACAGCTCGCGAAGGAATGATGCCCCGCGCCCCAAGTTCCTCGGCTATCCGAGACGAACCCGTGCGTAACCAACGTTCATACAGTTTGACTACGCCTCGTTCGCCACATGCACTGTTGGCAATCGCGCCTTCGGCTACTTCAGCAACGACATCGACAAACTCGTCGAATTTGGCAGCCAATTCTTCGAGCACTCCACAATGACTCGATTTACCAGGAACGTGAAGCATTGCCGCAGCATTCGTATACGCCGACGATCCCACATGCATCACGTAACGTCGATCAATGCCTCGTAGCTCGATGTGTCCCCCGAAAAACCCAACGACATATAGCACCCCGTCACCCAATGCCCGCAAACGATGAAATCGCTCGGCAAACGGAGCTTCGAGCGCATCGCGAAGTTGAAACGTGAGTGGCTTGGAAAATGGGATTTCCGTTTCTTCGCTCGTACGAGCAAAATCGCAAAGAACTCCCACCACGTATTGAGACGCTGCCGCGGATGCTTGGACATTCCGCAAGCGCAATGCGTCATCGACGACGCTGCCGAAATATTCGGTGATGCTTGGAGAAATCGAAATGTTAGGTGTTTTACTCACGGGGCACCTCGTTTCATGGGAACGCACGCCGTAGAGTGTTTCTTCTTCGATACGTGACGCGCCCAACAGATCCGATCGACTTCGAAAACAAACGTGGGAGGCGTCACCTGTCCAGGACGAGATGTATGCCTCGTGAACGGATCATACAGCAGTGAGCGAGCAAGGGCCAGGTGGCCGGATCATGAATTCAGCCGGGAAATCAAGGACTTGTGGCCACCTCGAGGGGTGGCTGCCAACGTGATCGAAACTCGACGATTTCGACCCCTTGACTACTGAAAACTGGTGACTATTCTGCGCCCCGCTCGTTAGCACTCACCGAACACGAGTGCTAACAATCGAACGGCCACGTTTCGCTCCCCGGGCAACGTCGGTGGGGTGACGCGGAGAAACCGCGTCGACTGGTTCGCCTTCGGTAGGAGCGACTACGCATAGCACTTTTTGGAGGACCTACACATGGCATCAAAGATCCGACCGCTCCAGGACCGCGTGATTGTTAAGCGCCTGAAGGAAGAAGAGAAAACCAAGGGTGGTTTGTACATCCCCGACACGGCGAAAGAGAAGCCGGTCGAGGGTATGGTCCTTGCCGTAGGTAACGGCAAGGTGCTCGAGGACGGCACTGTCCGTCGGCTCGACGTCAAAGAGGGCGACCGCGTCCTTTTCGGCAAGTACTCGGGTACGGAAGTGAAGATCGACGGCGAAGAGCACTTGATTTTGCGCGAGGACGACATCCTCGGCGTCCTCGATGCGTGAACAGGACAAACGCCCTTCCCTAAGGAGAATTTGACATGGCTGCCAAAGAAATTATTTACCACGAAGCCGCTCGCAACATGATTCTCGCGGGCGTCAACGCTCTTGCGGACGCAGTGAAAGTCACGCTCGGCCCCAAGGGTCGAAATGTCGTGATCGAGAAGAGCTTCGGTTCGCCGACGATCACCAAAGACGGCGTGACCGTCGCCAAAGAAATCGAGCTCGAGAATCGTTTCGAGAACATGGGCGCGCAGATGGTGCGCGAAGTGGCCTCGAAGACGAGCGACATCGCCGGTGACGGCACAACGACGGCGACAGTTCTCGCGCAAGCGATCTATCGCGAAGGTGCAAAGCTTGTCGCTGCGGGTCACAACCCGATGGAGATCAAGCGTGGCATCGACAAGGCCGTTGAGGCTGTCGTGGCTCACTTGAAGGGCGCCGCCAAACTCACGCAAGACGCAAAAGAAATTGCCCAGGTCGGTACGATCAGCGCCAACGGCGATTTGACGATCGGCAAACTCCTCGCGGACGCGATGGAGAAGGTTGGCAAGGAAGGCGTCATCACGGTCGAAGAGGCCAAGAGTGCCGAGACGCTTCTCGACGTGGTCGAGGGCATGCAGTTCGACCGCGGCTACCTCTCGCCGTACTTCGTGACGGACGCGGAGTCGATGAAGTGCGTGATGGAGGATTGCTACATCCTCGTCAGCGAGAAGAAGATCTCGAACATGAAGGATCTTCTCCCCGTTCTCGAAGCGATCGCGAAGAGCCAAAAGCAACTGCTCATCATCGCCGAAGACATCGAGGGTGAGGCTCTTGCGACGTTGGTCGTGAACAAGCTTCGCGGCACGCTGCATTGTGCAGCTGTGAAGGCGCCAGGCTTTGGTGATCGCCGCAAGGAGATGTTGAAGGACATCGCGGTGCTTACGGATGGTCAAGTGATCGCGGAAGAACTCGGGCTCAAGCTCGAGAACGTCACGATCAGCGACCTCGGCCGTGCCAAGACGATCATCATCGACAAGGACAACACGACGCTTGTTGGTGGCCAAGGCAAGAAGGACAAGATCAAGGCGCGTCAACAAGAGATTCGCGCGCAGATCGAGCACACGACGAGCGACTACGACCGGGAAAAACTCCAGGAGCGTCTCGCCAAACTCGTGGGCGGCGTCGCGGTGATCAAGGTCGGCGCAGCGACCGAGACCGAGATGAAAGAGAAGAAGGCGCGCGTCGAAGACGCACTGCATGCGACTCGCGCGGCCGTGGAAGAGGGCATCGTCGCCGGTGGTGGCGTTGCACTGATCCGCGCGCAAGAGGCGCTTGTGAAGCTCGAAGTGAACGACGAGCAACGCTTCGGGATCAACATCATCCGTCGTGCAATGGAAGAGCCCCTTCGTCAGATCGCGGCAAACGCGGGCGAAGAAGGTTCGATCATCGTGCAACGGGTTCGTGAAGGCAAGGGTTCGTTCGGGTACAACGCTGCGAGCAATGAGTTCGGCGATCTCATTGAAATGGGCGTCATCGACCCGGTGAAGGTCGTTCGTTCGGCGCTTCAAAACGCCGCGAGCGTGGCGAGCCTGATGCTTACGACCGAGGCGCTCATTGCCGAGCGACCGAAGGATGAGAAGTCGGCGGGCGGTGGCGCGCATGCGGGCCATGGCCACGGCGATTTCTGATCGGTTCAACTAGCGAATAGAACCGCTGAGAAAGGCCGGCTCGAAAGGGTCGGCCTTTTTCGTTGCATTCAGCTCACGATGCATCGCGCCATTGCCCAAGAAGGCGCTACAATAGGGGGATGTTGACACCGCTGGCCCCAGTTCGCGGGGAAAGCATCGGAGGCGCGGCCTTTCGATCGCTGAAGCGGCTAATCCATTATCTCGACTTGCATGACGCGTCGCGGGCAGCGAGCGCGATGGCATTCGATGCGTTTATGAGCATCATTCCGTTGTTCGCAGTGGCGGGGTGGGCCCTGCACAGGTTACGCAACGACGTGGCAAGCGTGTTGGCGACAGTATTGCGCGCGGCTCCGCCGGCGGTCCGAGCGGGGCTTGGTGCCGAATTTTTTCGGATGTCGGACAACAGTGTGATTGTCCTGGCGCCATTGTTTTTGGGAGCATTTCTCTGGATTTCCTCGGCGGGAGCATCGACGGCCATTGGTGTATTCGAGACGATGTTTGCGAGTCCGCACCGGCCCTGGTGGAAGCGACGGCTTTTGGGAATGGCGTTAGTGATTGGATCGATTCCAGCCGTAGCTTTGGCGACGACGGTGGGTATTTTGCTCGCGCGTATTGCTGGCTCGTTTGGTGGTCGAATCATTGCCGTAGTGGCACCACTCATGATCGTGACGGGTTTGGTCGCGGCATTTTATCGATTGACGATTTGGAGACCCGCCAATGTAAGACGCCGAGTTTGGCCGGGCGCAGTCGTGACGGTAGCGTTATGGGCGAGCGTATCGACGTTGTTCACGTATTATGTGGGCACGTTGGCGCAATATGCGACATTATACGGAAATCTTGCAAGCGTAGCGGTTTTGTTATTTTGGTTGTGGCTCATTTCGTTATCGGTGCTCGTGGGATGCGAAGTGAATGCGCAACTCGAAGGCGTCCGGGATCCGGCAGACGAAAGTCCCGTTCCGCATTTGGAAGAAGCCGACATTACGGCATTGCGTAATGCGGGGTTTTCGTCGGAGCAGATCATGAAGAAAAAGGTTTCTGTGGCGGGGGAGTGAGTCGTTTGGCGCCGGGAACTCGTTGGCCTTGGCCTGTCCCTGGAAATATTCACCGACACCCGTACGTCGAAATTCCGTGTTACTGGGACGCACGACGTTCATGACTCGCGTCCCAAGATGCGCTATGGCACGGTCATGCGAAGCGTCGTCCCTCTCATCATCCCTTTCCTGCTCGCTGCGTGCGCAGCGCAATCTCCGCCTCCGCCAAACGGAACGCCGAAACCCGAGCCCACTGTCGCAAAGGTCGATGTGGAAAAGCCGAAAGAGGATTCAAAAGTGGAAGACCCGTACATGTGGCTCGAAGATGTTGGCGGTGAAAAACCACTCGCATGGGTAACCGAGCGGAATGCCAAAACGAAAGCGGAATTGGAATCGGCGCCGAGCTTTACGGCGCTACGGGATCGCTTGCGCCGCATTTACGACTCGAAAGACAAGATTCCGATGCCCAGCGTGCTCGGAAAATACGTGTACAATTTCTGGCAAGACGAAACGCATCCGCAAGGTATTTACCGCCGTACGTCGCTGGCTGAATTCAAAAAGCCTGCCCCTGCGTGGGAAGTCGTGCTCGATCTCGACGCGCTGGGAAAAGCAGAGAAGGAAAAATGGGTTTGGCACGGTGCAAATTGTTTGTATCCCGCCTATGAACGATGCCTCGTGAATTTGTCGCGAGGTGGTGCCGATGCTTCGGTCGTTCGTGAATTCGACATGGTGAAGAAACAGTTCATTGATGGCGGTTTCACACTTCCCGAAGCAAAAAGTTCGATTGGATGGAAAGACGCCGACACCGTGTACGTGGGAACCGATTTCGGCCCGGGTTCGATGACCGATTCCGGTTATCCGCGTATCGTGAAAGAATGGAAACGCGGGACAAAACTGTCCGAAGCCAAAACGCTGCTCGAAGTCCAAAAGACCGATATGGTCGTTCATGCGTACCGCATTCATGATCACGGCGCTACGTATGATCTCGTGGCTCGGCATCCGTCGTTTTTTACGGAAGAAATCTTTTTGCGCGACGGGGACAAACTCGAAAAGATCGACAAGCCAGACGATGCCACGGTCAGCATTTGGGACGGGCAGATCTTGATCTCGCTGCGCAAAGGGTGGACCATTGGCAACAAAACCTGGGCGTCTGGGGCGCTGCTGGCGACTTCGTTGAAGGATTTTCGCGCGGGAAAGCGCGAATTTTACGTTTTGTTCGAGCCCAAAGCGAATACGTCACTCGATGATTTTTCGACGACGAAAACGAAGATCATGACGGTGGAACTCGACGACGTGAAAAGCTCCGTATTCGTTCACACGCGCACGAAAGACGGATTCAAACGCGAGAAGCTTGAAACGGGCACCATTGGCTCGGCATCGACCTGGGCCTTTGACCGGCACAATTCAGACGATTATTGGATCATGCAGGACGGGTTCGTGAATCCTCAAGCGCTTTCGCTCGGCAGCTTGGGCAAGAAAAATTCCGCATCGCTCGTGAAAAAGAATCCCGATTTTTACGACGCCGCCGGACTTGAAGTGACGCAACATTTCGTTACGTCGAAAGACGGTACGAAAGTGCCGTACTTCCAGGTTTCCAAGAAAAACTTGGTGCTCGACGGTTTGTCTCCGACGGTGCTGCACGGATATGGTGGTTTCGAGATTTCGATGAAGCCTACGTATTTGTCGAAAACGGGGGCTGCGTGGATCGAGCGTGGTGGCGTATTCATCGAAGCGAACATTCGCGGCGGTGGCGAATATGGGCCGGCGTGGCACGACGCCGCGCTGAAAGACAAACGGCAACATGCGTACGACGATTTCATTGCCATCGCCGAGGATCTTCTCAAGCGTAAGGTGACCTCGACGCCGAAGTTGGGTATTATCGGCGGATCCAATGGCGGTTTGCTGATGGGCGTGATGCTGACGCAACGGCCGGACCTATTTGGGGCCATCGTTTGTCAGGTACCTCTGCTCGACATGATGCGATATCATAAACTGCTCGCTGGCGCATCGTGGATGGAGGAATACGGTGATCCCGACAAGAGCGAAGACCGAGCGTGGTTGTCGCAATTCTCGCCGTATCAGAATGTAAAAAAGGGGCCAAAGTATCCGCGAACGCTCTTTACGACATCAACGCGTGATGATCGCGTGCATCCTGGACACGCCCGCAAAATGGTCGCGCGACTCATCGAAAATGGCCACGACCTCCTTTATTACGAAAACATCGAAGGTGGTCATGGCGGATCGGCAAACAACGAACAACGCGCCTACATGGATGCGCTGGCGTATACGTTTTTCGCGAATCAGCTGGGATTGAAGTAGTACGAAAGCCAAACCGCACGCTCGGTTCATGGTGCAATGCCAGAAACGAGCGTGCGAGGCACGAGGCGAATGCGATTACTTGAGAATCGTTTCGCAACCGACGTAAATGTCGACTTTGCCCGCTGCGGCACTATTGAGATCGTCGCAGGTTTTTCCGAAGATTTGCACCTTGTCGTCTGGCGTGTAATCCCAACATCCGTCGACCGTGCACATATCCGCCGGATCCTTGCGCTTGGGAAGCGTCATCGTCGTTCCGCCAATCGTCACATTGACATTGACCGTTGCTTTGTCGATGGTTTGTCCCATAGGCGGCGGCGGCAAGTCATACACACACCCGAGCGCCGCACCGCGAATTTTGCTGATTGCATTCGCCAGCACGTTTGCATCGAATGGCCCCGTCGATAGATCCAAATGGCACGGCTTGGCGGGAGCAGCTCCGCCTTGCGTAAACATTGCATCTTTCGAGCAAGAAGGGTCCACGGTTTCCGGAGAACCACTGACGGCGTAGGTGGATAACGCGAGGAGCATGTTGTACGGAGCGGTGTCAAACGCACCGTCTTTCTGCCCCGTACTATTCGATCCTGGCACGCCAACGACAAACGTATTGATGGGTTTTGCTGGATCGGTCCTCGCTCCGCTTATGAGCGCATTGACGCTCGCCGGGTATTCCCAATCGGGACAACCATATCCATCGGCATACCCCGCACGCGCGGGACTCGCAACCGAAGTACAACTGAACCCACCGTCCGTAATGAGCACGGCAATGCGACGGTCGATGTTTTGCAGTTTCAAGACGTCGTAGCTATTTTTCAATGCCTGATAAATGGGAGAACCGTCATCCCCATTGCTCAGTGGATTATGCCCAACGAGCCAATCGTAGATTTGCCGACGCACACCGGAAGCACCATTCGACTTGTTTGTCCCCGCTTCAGCCATGGGAACTTGCGGTAATACGGATACGCCACAAGACACGCCTGGCGCCACAAGCGCATTACATGTCGCTTGATCAACGCCCAGGTACGTGCAGATGCATGATGGCGGGTTCATGTAATTGCTCGGAAAAACCATGAGTCCAAGCGACATCGTGTCGAAGATGTCCTTGTCGACCGCATTGATGATCGCAAGCTGCGCCGAACTCCACTTCGACGAATTGTTCATACTTGCGCTACCATCGAGAACAATGGTCATCGCCGCTGGCGCCTGCTGCGCTTTTGCCGAGAATGTCGCACACGCGGGCAAACCTGCGTCACCCATGTTGAATCCGCCCACGCCATTGCTAGAGGAATTTTGTCCGGAATTACCCGAACCACTCGTCCAACCCTCCCCACCCGATCCTCCCGCCGCCGTTGTTCGATCACCTCCAGCAGCACAGCCCGCGCCGGTGCCAATCCCCACTGACAAGCTCAATCCCAACCCAACACCAAGCCATTGCAGAAAACGCGCCATACCGTCCTCCTCGGAATAGAAAAACGCCCTCCAGCATATCAAACCATTCCTTCGACGTGGGGCATCAAACGCCGGTGATTCATTCAGGTGGGAAAAAACGCACGCCCACGACGTACCGATCAACCCCTGAAAGCATACTCACCCCTCCCCTTGCAATTTTTGTATTTTATCACACCATTGATTCGGGATGGGGACACCGCGAAGCTCAACGGCACCAGCGACTGTTGCAACGGCAACGGTGGTACGGGAAACGGCACCACCGAAGCCCGAACGAGGGTCGGGGTTTGCCCACGGCTCTGTCACGGAAGGTGAGGTCTGCTTTTTGGGCTCGCTGCACGAGCTCGTCGCGATTGGTCTTTACCGTCCGTCGCTCGAAGCCCTCGTTTCCGGTACATCCGCGATCGCACGTCCTCCGATGGATCGCGCTTACCTCCTGAAAGTTCTCGAAGAAGAGACGAGTCGGCAATTCGGTCATCCGCTGCGGCCGGTCATCGAACTCGTACTCAATGCGGTTGATGCATCCTGTACGCGTCCGGCGCGCGTCGACGTACGTCTCGGCAAAGGCATCGTGACAGTCACCGACACGGGTGTGGGGATGGATCTGTGCGCGATCTTGTCTCGATTGCTCATTCCATTTGCTACGGACAAACGTGCCGGCATCGACTTGGGACGTTTCGGTGTGGGATTTTTTTCCGTCATTGGGCTTGGACTTCCCGACCCGGAGAGTTTGTCGATCGAGATTGAAACGGGAAACGGCGCATGTGGTTATGGACTGAGCGTGCGTACGGACGGACCGGAAGTGTCTTCGCTCGTTTGCGCCATCCGACGAATTGCACCGAGGCAAGGCACGAGCGCGCGTTTGCGGTCTTCGTTGCTCGAACCAGACACGCTTCGCGCCTACCTACGGGACACACTGCATTTTTTTCCTGCAGAGCGAGCCATCGTGGAGGTCGACGGGATGCCCATCAACGACGGGCGATACGTCGCAGGTGGCAGCCATTTCGTCGACACGATTGGGGGTGACGACTCTGAACGACACTTGGCGCGCTACCACGTCGGAGGCCGAGGACTCGCGATGGGCATCGGTGCCGCGACGTATCACGTCGGCGTGAAAGTCGAAGGTTGTTTGGCGATTCCGGAACTGTCGTTGATCGATTTTCCCGGCGCCGTCGAACTCACTGAAGGGCGTGATGCGTTAAAGCCATGCCGCACATTTCACGCGACGGCGGCAGGGTTTTACCGTCGCTTGGGCGAACTCGGATCGGCTCCTGCCACGACTCGAAAAACCGCCGACAAGCTTGCTGAACTCGCGGGGCAAATCAGTGCGTTGATGTTGCGATCGACAGCATGGAATGAAGTCGCTCCAGAACTCGCGCGCAAGCTGCTCGGTCCGCATCGGTACTTGGTTTCCGTCGAGAGGCGCGAGATGCTCATGGGGTTTCTCGGTTCGACGATCGAAGAGCGATTGTTCGTACCCGAAAGTTTTTGGGCCGAACGCGAGTGGCAGGGGTTCATCCCTGGAGAACGCGAGCTGCTCGAAGCGGAACTCGAATTAGCCCCGGTAGAAAGCCTTGCCAGTGTCGTGTGGCGTAGGCGAGATCTTGCGGGCCTTTGTGCACTCGCTCCACGTGTCGATCGTGCCGAACACATCCTTGTGGCCCTGGCGCGGGGTCGACGTTTGCCACCTGGAGCTCTGCCCTGCATCGGTGTGCGTCAAACGATACTCATTCGTGAAGATGCTCCGGCCGTGAAAGGTTTGTCCGGATGGTCGGACATGTATGCATTACGCGTAGGCTTCGAACGGGCGTGCGGAACTCGCGAGTCGGATCTCGAACGCGAGCTCATCGTCAATGAACCTTTGGGGCGCGGAGGCCACGCATGACAGCCATACATTCGGGGCGTTTGTCGGATTTGCTGCTCGTGCGCGTACACGGGCGAACGGCGGCCTATTTGGCGGCGAGTCTCGCGGATCGCGAAACCATCGTCGCCGCGTGTCGTCATGAAGCCACGGTTCCCGATCTTGCGGAACGAATTCTTGCGCGAACCATTTATTCGCAAGCCGCAACGCGCGTCGCTCCCTTTCGCGAACTCATACAGAACGCTCTCGATGCATCACCACGAGGTCGTTCGATAGACATTCGTTCGTCGATGGATGGCGCAGAGATCACCGTGACTGATCACGGTTGCGGCATGACGGCCGACGAATTGCTTACGGATTTGCTCGTGCCATTTCGAAGCGGCAAAGAAGACATCGCCGTCGCGATTGGCGAACACGGTGTTGGCTTTTTCAGTGCGCTCGAAATTGCACCACGACTCGAAGTGAAAACGCGGACGTTGACCGGGGGACATTGGCTACGCGTCGAACCCATTGGATCCGGTCCGCAGTATGCGGATTTCACGTGGACCATTGGTCCTTCCAGTCACGACGACGGTCGGCTTGGAACGAGCGTTCGACTTTTTCTGAGCGAGCGGATCAGCCGATCCATGTTGGCTGCAGAAATCATCACCGCTGCCGCGTTCGTAGACCCGACGTTCGCGCGCATTTACGTCGACGGTATCGTCGTGAACGTGGCGCGAACACGCATGCGACGAGTCGCGAAAGTCGCCATGACCAATCCCCATCTCGGCGCGATGGGCGAACTCGAGTTGTGGATTGGACGCGAAGGAGCCGGGATTCCTCCGCTATTGACGGTGACCCAACGCGGGCTGTTGGTATCGACGAGGCAAGATCCATTTGCAGCTCAAGAGCTTGGTCTGCACCGCGATCTCGTGCGAGCGGTCCTGGCTGCGGGGTTCGGTTTCATGGCGGATCTACCGGTCGACGTGCCTCTCAACAAGGGTCGATCGGCTGTCGTGGCGCAAGCGTCGGGCACGGTGGAAGCCGCACTGGTTACGGCTTTCGAAAGGTTTGTCTTGCATGATGCGCTGTACGACCGCGATCTCTTGCGAGCGGTGGATCATCGCCTGTCCTCGGTGCTCGATCGACTGTTGACGGTTGCCTTGTCTGGACAAAGCATGGCTAAAGCTCAACCTGTGACCACGCCCGAGGCACTGCAAAATCGTCCGCCTCCATCAACGCCCCCTGCATCCGAGAGGCGAATGCAGCCTCCACGTCCGACCGTCGCGGCGCCCGAAGATGTCATCCGATTTGCCGATGCACTTCTCGATACACCCGCGCTGCGCGTGACGATCTTGAACGACACGCACGAGACGAGCTGCAGCGTGCTCACGTTGCGCCACGCGTTCGAGTTCTATCGAACGGGACGCCTGCGCCTCGTGGGCGAGCCGCTCGTTGCGGGCAAGGCGTACATTTCGCTTCACGATCCGCTTGCAGATGCACTTTGGCGCCGTTTGTCGACGCTGGATCCTGCGCAAGGATTTGGGTCAGGCACGCACGATCGACGGCTGCGATCGATGGGCGTTTTGGCTATGCCTCGCGTGGATCGGGAAACGCTTCTGATCAGCGCTAGAGGCGTATCCTGCGTTGATGCGGTGGCGTCGGCGATGACGATCCTCGAAGGAATCGATGCGGCAGTTTCACTGGCTGCGGAGATGGGGCCATCACCAATTTCCGTGCATCAAGATCTCTATGGTCCTGACGAGATGGCGCACACGGATGGCAGCGGGATCAGCGTGAACCTTGCATCAACGCGTATACGCGCGTTGCTCGTCTCCGTACTGCAGCGAGACGACACCGCAGCGTTCGGAGCGCTCGTGGACTTGGTGCTTCACGAGAAGACGCACGTATCCCTGGCGAGTTTCGTCCCGCATGCGAATGCGGAGCACGGAGCGAGTTTTTACCGGAGAAAAGATCATCTGCGTCGCCGCCTACTCGAAGCAGTGGCGAACGGATCGATTGGCGATCCGTTCTCATGGTTACGAGCCGCGCGTCGGGGTTTGACGAGGGTGGAGTTGCCCGCACCAGAAGTTCTCGCCGCAGCGTTTCGCAGCGAAGCTGCATGACCCTGACGTATCGACACGTTTGGCGGCGCGTCTTTGTCTAGCGGTTTTCTTGTTCTTTTTCGCGATGCCACGTATCGTCTTGTTGCACCGAGATTTCCCTGTAAGGGGATTTCTTGGCTAGCTTCGGGGCTCGATTCGGTCTATCCTGCCTCGGTTCACGGTATCAGCGATGTCGGAACGGCTTCTACATCCGGACCGACACTCGCAACCTCGAGGCCAATCACCCCGAGGAAAAACGTCAACGCTCAGGTTTCTTCATCATTTCGCAATGTTAGATGCGCTCGTCGAATTTACTCATGCCAAACTGCTGAGGTTGCTCGTATGGCAACCCAAACGGTGGGATGATGTGAGCGGCTCGTCGTGCGTATCTGGATCACGGCAGAGCGTTGGAGTTGGTCCAGGTCAATCCAAGGACAATGAGGTGCTCTAATGGGTCTCATCCAAGAAGTCGCTCAGACCCACAGACCGATTTTGGGAAACGATATTCCGCTGTTGGTCTTCCGTGTGTTCCGGCACTTTTCGGCAGGTTATGTTGAAGAGGTGCTTGGGCGCGGGGCAGCGGTCGTTTTTCAGAACGGCGGCAGAGAGCTTGGCAAGGAAGCTGGCCAGATGCTCTTCAAGCCCAACGTGGACGAATATCTTCGTGAGGTCGTACAGTTCGTCCGGGATTCGCGCATTGGTATTCTGATTCCTCGCCAGCTTGACGATAAGCTGCTCGTCGTGGATCTGGATGAATGCATCACGTGTGCTGGTATGGCGAGCATCTCGAAGCGCATTTGTCACTTCGAGGTCGGTTTCGTCGCTGGTATCACGGAAGTTCTCATCAAGAAGAAGCCGAAGGCGTACGAAACGAAGTGCGGCGCCAACGGTGAAGGTACGTGTCAGGTAACGGTCGAATTGGGCTAGTGAAGGCCACCGCATAAGGTGGCCTTCTCGTCCCCGCCCAGATCATGGGAGCCGACGACTCAAGGAGTCGGCGTTCGAGGTCAAGGCCTTGAGATCTGGGTTAAGGGGCGGAACATGTCCCGGACGCGGCGCCCGGGCTGAAGGGTGAGTACAGGCAAGATTGTGCTTGACTCTCCGCACAGGAGGAGACGTGGGATCTGGAAGTCGAGTCGAAAGAATCCAGGAAATTCTTCGCAATCTGCGTTCGGTATCGCCAGACATCATCGGATCGGCGATGGTGAGCACCGACGGCTTCGTCATTGCATCGCTGCTTCCGAACGAGATCGATGAAGAATTGGTTTCTGGTATGGCCGCCGCATTACTCGGTGTAGGCGAGCGTATCGCTGCCGAGCTGATGGGGGGCCAAATGGAGCAGACGTACGTTCGCGGCAAACAAGGATACGTCATCCTGAATGCTGTCGGTGCTGAGGCGTTGCTCATCGTTCTCACGACGCCCGACGCGAAGCTCGGTCTCGTGTTCCTTGATATTCGCCGACGTGTCGGCGAATTGGCGAAAATCGTATGAGGGTGCCTTCCTGAGCATGGGTTTCTCGACGTGAATGCGCGACTAGCCTTTGGCGGGCTCTTGGCCCTCGGTGTTGTGGATCTCGGGCTGATCAATATCAAGCTCGCGCCCGATTACGCCGAGGAACAGGCGAAGCTCGCCATGGCTGACAAACCCGCAAGTTCGGCAAAAGCTTCGCCACCGAAGACGACGGACGTGGCTGCGCCAAACTCTATTGCGGCGCCTCCACGACCTGAGCAGACGGTGCCAACACCGCCTGCCCCTGTAATACCGTCTTCGGTCGTTACGGGAGAACCCGCGCTCGAGCCAACGCCTTCGGCAACGGCTAAGGCTGAGCCGACGGCAACAGAAACGCCCGAACCGACGGTTGCGCCTCCCGCAACCATCGTTCCGACGGCAACGGCAACGACACCGCCACCTCCGCCGCCACCTCCGCCGCCTCCGGCGCCGGTTGCAGCAGGAGAAACCCCCGGCGTTGTCGAAGACGTAATTTTCGAGTTGGATTCGGTGCGGTTGAATGCCGCGGCCAAAACCCTTCTCGAAGGTGTTGTGCAGCAATTGAAGGCCAATCCGTCGCTGAAAGTCCACGTGAGGGGACATTCGGACCGGATGGGATCGCGCGAACACAACCTGGAACTCAGCAAGAAGCGCGCGGCATCCGTGGAGAACTTCCTTCACGGCAGCGGCATACCAGGCTCTAGGATCACGACCGAAGCCATGGGTGGCCGCAAGCCAGTGGACCCGAACAACACGCCAGTAGGTTGGGCTCGAAATCGGCGTGTCGAGATCGAGTGGCGGTAACCGAGGACTTGAGGAAGGAATGGACCTGATCCAGTCGATTTGGTTGTCCACCGTGGCGGGAGCCGGCTTATTTCTGGGCGCGGGCTACGTCGCAGGTAAGGGACTCACCTCGAAAGCGGCAGACGGCGGCTCTGCCAGCCTTTTGCAGGCGGAAAAGGACGCTCGTCAACAAGCCGAAGCTCGAGTCACTGCGCTCGAACAGCAACAGGCCGCGCTCACCAAGTCTCTCGAAGGCGAACGTAGTCGTGCTCAAGAAGGGCAAAACGCTCGCACTGAAGCACAGAAACTTCGCGAGCAACTTGGGCAGCTCCAAACCGAGCTGAACAAGGCTCGTTCCGCAGTGGCTGGCCCGTCGCCTGCGGAAGCGCAACTGCGCCAAGAAAACGCAGACATACGGCAACGTTTGTCCGCGGCAGAGCAAGCGTCTCACGCTTACGCGACGGAACACGCGCGGGCCCAAGATCTCGAGCAACGTCTGGCCGCAGCCATGGCCCAAGCCGGAAGTGCGCAAGGCGGTGATGCACAACGTCTCGCTGCGGTTCAAACGGAACTGCAAGCTGTACACACGCAGTTGCGAGATGCGCGAGCCCAAGCCGATCAGCTTCGAGCCAACGCACAACGTGCCGATCAGCTCGCTGCCGAAAACGCCCAACTACGTACACGTTCGGGTGGTTCGGACAAACTCGCAGCGGAACTGGCTACTGAAAAAGCCAAGGTTTCGCAACTCCAAACCCAGGTAGCGGCGCTCCAAAAGACCACCGAGAACACGGGCAAGCTCGCTGCGGATCTCACCAACGAGAAGACAAAGCTTCGCGAACTCGAACAGAAGCTCGCGGCAGCGCAAAAATCTTCCGGCGATTCGGGCAAACTCACGCAGGAACTCGCCGCAGAGAAGGCGAAAGTGGTGCAGCTACAAGCGCAAATCGCCACGCTGCAACAAGCAGCCAACGAAGCTGCACGCCTCGGCCTCGACCTTGCCAACGCTCGTTCGAAGGTGAACGAACTCGAAGCAAGGCTCGCGAAAGCCCCGGTTGGTGGGACAAACCCACAAGAAGTCGAACGGATGCGGGGCGAGAACAACAGCCTCCGCGGCGAACTCGACATGCTGAAGCGCACCGCGATCTCGTCGAAAGATCACGATGCGTTGAAGAAGACGAACAACGACATGGCGTTGCGCATGCGTACGTTCGAGCAGCGCGCTTCGGAAACTGATTATTTCGCGAATGAAAATAGCGACCTGCGTCGACGCCTAGAGGAACTCGAGGCGATCGCGCTCGAGGCGAAGCAGATGCGACGGCGCATCACGGACCTCGAAGCGCAAGCGTTCGCGATGGCTGCTGCAAAGACGAAAGACAAAGGCGCCGCCGGAAAACCTGCGGTGGCTCAAACGCAATCGACAAGCGCAGGCGGCGAAAAGCGACTCGAGCAACTTCTCGAAGAGGCAATGTCTGCACTGATTCGTGACGAGACGGGTGGACGTGCCGTGGTTTTGGCAGACACGCGTGGCCTCTTGCTCGCAGCAGCGGGCGAAGTGAAATATCAAAACGAGTTGGCGGCTGCGGCATCGGTCGTCGCAGAAGTCGCGGAAAAAGTCAGAGCCTTGTTGCCCTTCGCCGAACCTCAAATGCTGCATCTGTCGGACGTCAACAACGTTGTCGTCAAGACGCGATGGCTGCGTATCCAAGACGACACACTGGCGCTCAGTGTACTTGGATTCAGCGACGATCTGCCGGATCCGACGGAAGACAAGGTCGCCAAGACCGTGACGAAGTTGATGGCGTACGATTGACCCCCTGAGTTCGATTTTGTCGCGCCTTCACAGCACTCCCTCGACCCCCTAAGCCATGAGGAAGAGCCCCACCAACGTACCGTTTGCTCCGGGGACATCCTTGCTCGACGAGATCGGCGTCGGCTTGGTGATCATCGGTGATGGTGGCGAGATTCTCGTCACGAATCGAGTCGCAGATGGAATGCTCAATGGTCGCACGGGCGGCGTGCCGCTCATGCACAAGCTTTTCGATCTGCTCGATGCTGCGGAACGAACCGAGTCTGGCAGGAGGTCGCGGGAGAGCACCGTTGACCTCATTGACGAGCAGGCAAAGAAGACGATCGTCAGCGTCCGAATCGTCAGTTCTCGGCGGCTCGGAACGATGATTGCGCTGACGGACGTGACGGAAACGGAACGTTCGCAAGCGGAGCGACGGCAACTGGAACGATTGAGCGAAGTTGGTAAAGCGTGTGCGATGGTTGCTCACGAGATCGGCAATCCGCTCGCCGCGATCAAGGCAACGATTCAGTCGATCGAACACGAGGCGGATGCTGCGGGTCTTGGTGACTCACTTCAGGCCGTCAATCGTGAAATCGATCGGCTGAACAACATGCTCGGGCAGCTTTTGGGGTTTGTCCGGCATCGTCCACCACGCCGCACGAAAGCCGACGTTCAAGCGATCGTGGGTCGAGCGCGTCACATGGCCGAAGGGCGACTTGAACGCATTCGATTCATGCCTCGATACGGAACGTTGCGACCGCTGTGGGTTGATCAGGATCAACTGCAGCAGGTGTTGTTGAATCTTTTCATCAACGCGGCGGATGCGATGCCCGACGGAGGAGACCTTTGGGTGTATGCCGGCATCGAAGACGAACAATTGCTTCTGCGGGTCGAAGATTCAGGCATCGGAATTCCGCCGGAATTTGTCGACAAAGTATTCGATTCGTTTTTCACGACCAAGCCGACGGGAACGGGCCTTGGTCTTTCGATATGTTATCGAATCGTGAACGATCACGGCGGATCGATCACGATCGGAGGCCGAAGCGGAAACAGCTCCGGCACATGCGTTACGATCACCTTGCCCATTATGACCGGTAGGTAGAACAGCCATGGCCCAGCGTCGCCAGAGAGTGCTCATCGTCGACGACGAGGACGGGATCGTTCTTGCGCTGCATCGATTCCTTTATCAGGACAACCATCGTTACGACGTGTTGCTCGCGAAAAACGCCGAGATAGGGCGTCAAATACTGCGTGAAACACCCGTCGACGTGCTCGTGACCGACGTGCATCTGCCAGGCATGAGCGGCATGGATCTCGTCTGCTGGGCAGCTGTCGAAACGCCAGACACGCGCGCGATTGTGATGACGGCATTCGACGTCAACACAATCCGCGACAAGGCGCATGCGGTTGGATGCTTGAAGCTCATTCGCAAGCCTTTCGATCTGCACGAACTACGCGCAGCGATTTTGCAAGCGATGGAGATTCGCGACAGTTTACTCGGGAGTTTGTCCGAGCTATCCGCTGTCGACGTCATCCAGATGCTCTGCCTCGGCCGCAAGACCACGGCACTGCGCATCGCGCGCGAACAGAGTTCTGGAGTGATCCTCATCCAGAACGGCGACATCGTTCACGGCATCTGGGACAACATCGTTGGTGAAGACGCGGTGCACGAAATGATCGCGGTCGAAGACGGCGTCTTCAACATGGCCCCCATGCCGCCTGACTTCGAGCGCACGATCTATGGCGACTATCAGCACATCCTCATGGAAGGCGTGCGTAAGCTCGACGAAAAAGCGCGCGGAGGTCCGAGCGATGACGATCCAGCCCCAAGACCTTCGGTTCGTCCGGGCCGGATATCTTCCGCTAGTAAAGATGATTGGAGTTTCGAACCCGAAAACTTCGTGGCGCAGAAAGTTCAACTTCCAACGAACGCTCGCATGCGCCTCGATAACCTCGCGCCCGCACCGGTGCCTCGCGACATTCCGCTGCCTCCGCCACCTCCGCAGTTCGATGTCCCGCCTGCACCGCCTCCGCCGGAATCGGTGGAAGACGTTGCAGCACGCAAGAAGGAGCGCGAGGTCTCGCAGCTCATGGATCAGGGTTTCTCGTCCCTGCGTGCCGGTAATCGTGAAGACGCCCGAAGGTTCTGGCAGCAAGCACTGGAACTCGACCCAGGCAATCGGCGCATCGAGCTGAACTTGAAGAAGCTCGATCAAGATCCTAACAAGCGTTACTGACGCTGAAGCACAAACCTTGTCGTGATTCGGGGCCAGCGGCCCCGTCGCGACAGATCGTGTTCACGCGTCGTTCACGCGTATTTGGCGCCTACTTCAACGCGACGTTGGAAAGATTCATCGTGGCACGATGAGGGATGCGTCGGTTCGGGCAAGCTTCGCGTTCGTACGCGACTTGTTATCGACAACGCTGACGATGTGAATGCCTTGCGGCGTGAGGGACAAACT
Organism: Polyangiaceae bacterium; assembly: GCA_031415295.1. Lineage (GTDB taxonomy): Bacteria > Myxococcota_A > Polyangia > Polyangiales > Polyangiaceae > Polyangium. The sequence continues at coordinate 24,795 of JANORL010000983.1, forward strand.
CACCATGCAAATCATCGTTGCCGTGAGACCTTCGCCAGCAACGGCGACCAACGCGCCGGGTTTGCTATCGGCGATGGCCGTGCGGATGCGAGCGCCTGTGGGGGTGTCGTTGTACGTGCGCGCGACGTGAATCAAATCTGCCGACGTTCCAAGGACGACGATCGTGCTGTTGCCGCCGAATTCATTGAGCCACCCAGGTCCAAACGCTTCGATGGAACGAGCCGGCGGAAGTCGTCGCAGAAGCATGGTGTTTGCCTGGACAACCATGCGATCGATGATTCTTCCTTCTGGCAACTGGCGCCATCGTTCGATCATGTCGGCGGGCGGCACGCCTGGTTCGACACGAATGAGACGTCGATCAATCACTCCGCCCAACGTCGCTGCCCCCGTGTGCTCCACGATCTCTACGGTACCGAGATACGCCCATGCCGAGCGTTGTTGCAGTGCGCGAGCGAGTTCCTCGGTCCATGAAGCGGCGATGGGTTCGAGGCTCGCGTTTGTCATTAAGGCGGAATGCTAGTCCAGGTTGAGGCCGAATGTGTGAGCTTCGGCGAAGCCGTCGTACCGAGTCGCCGCCCATTGCAATCAGCGTGCTAGAACTGCCCGAAATGACGGTCCTTCAGGTCGCCGATGTCGGTTTTGGTTACGGGCAAAACCGTCTGTTCGAAGGCGTAACATTCTCGTTGTCGCGGGGCGAACGAGCTGCCTTGGTAGCTCCCAACGGCGCGGGGAAATCGACTCTATTGCGGATCATATCGCGCGAGTTGATCCCCGATGAAGGCTCGGTCGTGGTTCGCCGCGGCGCACGTGTAGCGTATGTGCGGCAGTCGCATGAGTTGCCGAAGGAAGGAACGGTATTCGATGCGTTCTTGTCAGCCTTCGAAGAACTGCACACGTTGCGGCAGCAGCTGGATCGGGCCACGCACGAAGCGCAAACGGGCGCGGCCGCTGCGCTCGAAGCACTCGGCGTGCTCACCGACCGTTACCACATGGCTGGTGGGGACGAACTCGAACGCCGCATTCTGATGCTCGCGGAACATCTTGGATTCCACGACTCCGACATGACCCGGCCACTCACGAGTTTGTCTGGGGGAGAACGGGGGCGACTCTATCTTGGATCATCGCTCGCCATCGAACCGGACTTAGTTTTACTGGACGAACCCACGAACCATCTCGACATTGAAACGATCTCGTGGCTGGAACGGTATTTGGTTGGTTTGTCCAGTGCGATGCTCGTTATTTCGCACGACCGCGCTTTCCTCGACGCGCTTTGTCCGATCACGATGGAACTCGGGCAGAAGACGTACCGCGTGTATCCGCTCGCGTATTCTGCCTATTCCGTTGCACGCCAAGAGGATCTGGAACGCGAACGTGAGCTTGCGATGCGGCAAGAAGCGTTTGTCGCAAAAACCGAAGACTTCATCCGGCGCAACATTGCCGGTCAAAAGACGAAGCAGGCGCAAAGTAGGCGCAAGATGCTCGACAAGCTCGAAACCGTCGAACGTCCCGAAGACGTGTGGGCTCGAGCCGAAAAAGTGGCGTTTCGTTTCTCCCAAACGCCGCGCAGTGGAGACATCGTGTTCGACGCGCGGGGCCTTGGTGCAGAACGTGGCGGGCGCAGACTTTTTGATGGTCTCGATTTGCTGGTTCGTCGTGGCGAACGCATTGGCGTCGTCGGCCCCAACGGTTGTGGCAAGTCGACGCTGCTCGGATTGTTGTCCGGTCGAGGTCACGCGGACGACGACGGAGAGGTTCGTCGCGGAACGAACTTGCACGAGGGTTACTTTGATCAGCACTTGGGGTCGCTCGATCCGATGAAGACCGCGGTCGAAGAAATCCGAAGTGTGCGTGGTGATCTGAACGTCGATGGCGCCCGCCAGTACCTCGCGCGATTTCGCTTTTACGGCGACGACACATTGCGACGTGTCGACGGGTTTTCCGGCGGCGAACGGAGTCGTTTGGCCTTGGCCAAATTGCTCTTGGAACCTCGCAACCTATTGTTCCTTGACGAACCCACGAACCACCTCGACATTCCCGCGGCGGAGATTCTCGAAGAAGCTTTGATGGGCTTCGAGGGCACCGTGCTCCTCGTCTCCCACGACCGACGTTTTCTCGAAGCGGTCACCACGCGTATCGTGGCGTTCGTCGATGGGCGGATCGAAGTACTGCCGGTTGGCTATCGCGCGTACGAGGAGAGCACGCGACGAAAGACGAGCGGCGTGAAGGACGACGACGACGAAACGTACGAAGTCGAAACAACTTTATCGACGCAAGAGCAGCGACCGGTGAAGCGAAGTGGGTCGACGGTCATCAGTAGCGATCGAAAAGCGCAAGCATCGACGCTGGACAAGAAGCGGTCCTTCGAGGCGGCAAAATCGGCGGCTCGAGCGATGGAGCGCAAGAAGAAGCGCATCGTCGAACTCGAAGAAGAAATCGCGGCGGGTGAAGCGGAACTCGAGAAGCTGCGGGAAGCGTTAAGGCAGGATCCTGGTGGCGATTGGGCGAAGCTGTCGCGTATGGCCACCGAAGAACAATCGCTTGCGCGTCGCGTCGATGAATTCGTTACGGAGTGGACCATGTTGGGTGAAGAGATCGCGGCATTCGATGCGACGGGAAGGACTGCATGAGAAGCGCCATCATGGGACTGTTCGCCTTGATTTTCGTGACGTCGTCCATGCTCACGACGAGCGGCTGTTCGCAAAAAAAAGAGGACAACGGGACGGCCCCTGTAGCGATCACGAAGGAACTCCCAGCGCTCACGATCCGTGACGCCACGCCAAACCTTTTGCTCACGTGGATCGATGACAAAGGCGACATGCATGTGGAGCTCAAGGTCGTCGGTGTACCAGCGGAGGGACGGTCGCTCGTGCGGGTTGTCGTGAGTGATCGCGAAGAAGGTACGAAGGATGCGTTTTACGTCGTCGATCTATCGAGTAAAGGCGCTGATGGTGGGTACGCGGCGAAAACGATGTCCCGGCGCGCTTGGGAGACGGAAGTCGAGAAGCGGCGTTCTGCGTACATCGCGAAGGTGAGTCCGGTTAAACCCGCGACGAGTGCGGCGCCGGCCGAGCCCACCGCAGCCAATCGGAATGACAAACCACCCGTTGGCTCATCGGATGTCACCGTGATCATCTACGGCGCATCGTGGTGCAGACCGTGCCACGACGTGGGTGAATACTTGAAATCCAAAGGGATTCGGTTTGTCCACAAAGATATCGAAGAGGATCGAACCGCAGCGATCGAGATGCGACAAGCTCGAGAAGTCTGGGCAACGAGGTGGAAGCATTCCGGTCATCGACGTTCGCGGCCAGATCCTCGTGGGGTATAGTCCACGTGCGCTGGATCAGGCGCTCGCGAAAGCCGCATCAGCCACGGCACTTTGAGCGCGAAAGCGGCTGACGAACAGTCACGTGCGCGCGGTCGTTGCCGTCGTGCGTTTCACGGCGTATACGACCGATCCCCGCGTAGAAGCCCTAATTGCCCGCGGGGAATCGTAGGAGCGACTCCATGATCGACGTGCTCATGCCCCAGCTCGGCGAGAGCGTGGCCGAGGGAACCGTAACGAAGTGGCGGGTACGTGAAGGCGACATCGTCGCGCGCGAGCAACCTCTGCTCGATGTAGCGACCGACAAAGCCGACACGGAAGTACCTGCACCTACGGCGGGACGAATCGTCAAGCTGGCCGTGGCCGAAGGCGCGGTGGTTCCAAAAGGCGCGCTGATTTGTCAAATCGACGAAACGGCAACAAAGTCCGACGAACCCGTGAAGGCTGCCGCTGCACCTACGCTGGCCGCGGCACCACCCGCAGCAGCGGCGACGCTTTTGGCGTCCCCGTCGACGCGCAAGCTTGCGCGCGAAGAAGGCGTCGACATCTCCCAAGTTCAAGGGACGGGCGACCACGGACGCACCACGCAAGACGACGTCCGTCGAGCAGCTACACCGGCTTCGACGCCTGCCCCCGTGGCTGCGCCTGAAGCTAAACCCACGCCCGTGGCTGCGCCTGCAGCTAAACCCGCGCCCGTGGCTGCGCCTGTAGCTGCTGCCGAACTCACGCAGCTCATCAATGCTGGTGGCGGGTTTGTCCCGCCGATCCCTGGCGTTGGGTTTGGCTCGTACAAGGTTCCCGCATACACACCGCGTCCGGGCGATGAAGTCGTTCCGTTCTCGCGTCGCCGCCGGATTACGGCCGACCACATGGTCTTCTCGAAAGTCACGGCGCCACACGTCGTCGCAGTTGCCGAAGTCGATCTGCACGTCACGTCGAAACTGCGCGACTTGCACAAGGATCGTCTCAAGAAAGAAGGCGTTCCGCTCACGTTCCTCTCGTTCATTTGTGCTGCAACGATTCGTGCGTTGCGCGAGTACCCACATTTGAACGCCCGCGTGCTCGAGAATTCCTTTGCCGTGCTGAAAGAGATCAACCTCGGCATCGCCGTCGACACGCCAGGCGGGCTCATCGTTCCGAGCATCAAAAACGCCGATCAGCTTTCGCTTCGGGGTTTGGCGGCGCAAATCGACGCGATGGCGATCAAAGCGCGAACGAACAAGATCACCGCCGACGATCTGGCCAGCACCACGTTTTCCGTGAGCAATCCGGGACTCAAGGGCAACTTGTTTGGTGGTGCAATCATCTCGCAGCCGAACGTGGGCATCTTGCGCATGGGCGAAATCAAGAAGCGTCCGGTCGTCGTCACCCGCGATGGCGAAGACGTCATTGCGATTCACCCGATCATGTACATGGCGCTTTCGTACGATCACCGCGTCGTCGATGGCGTCTTGGCCAACTCCTTCTTGTGGCGAGTCGCTGACGTGCTCACGCGTGGCGAGTTCGAGGTCTGATGTCGTCCGAAACTCTGGTTGAACATTTGGGGCTTCCGGTCGCCTTCGGCGCCGTTCGCCCCAATCCCCAATTCGAAGGTCACGCTGCGCTGTCGGAAGTCGATCCAGAGATCGCTGATCTCATCCATCGCGAAGAACGTGCAGAAGCCGAAACGATCCGCCTCATCGCGAGCGAAAACTACGTCTCGCGTGCGGTACTCGAAGCCACCGGGTCTGTCCTGACGAACAAATATTCCGAAGGATACCCGGCCAAACGTTATTACGAAGGTCAGCAGCAGATCGATCCGGTCGAGGAACTTGCGCGCAGTCGCATGAAGCAGGTGTTCGGAGCGGAGCACGTCAATGTGCAGCCGTACTCGGGAAGCCCCGCGAACCTCGCCGTGTACCTAGCGTTCGTCAAACCTGGTGAGACGATCATGGGTCTCGGTTTGCCCGCGGGTGGTCATCTGACGCATGGCTGGAACGTCAGCATCACGGGCAAGTTTTTCCAGAGCGTCGCGTATGGCGTACGTGAAAGCGATTGTCGTATCGACGTCGACCAAGTGCGCGAGCTGGCGAAAGCGCATCGTCCGAAGCTGATTTGGTGTGGAACGACGGCGTATCCACGAGCGATCGACTTCGCTGCATTTCGTTCGATTGCGGATGAAGTTGGCGCAATCTTGGCGGCGGACATTGCACACATCGCGGGTCTTGTTGCTGGCGGCGTGCATGCATCGCCGATCGGCATTGCGGACGTCGTGACGATGACGACGCACAAGACGTTTCGAGGTCCACGCGGGGCCACGATCATGTGCAAGGCGGAACATGCCTCAGCCATCGATCGAGCGGTTTTTCCTGGTCTTCAAGGCGGCCCGCACAACCACACCACCGCAGCGATTGCGGTGGCTGCACTTGAAGCATCGCGACCGTCTTTCAAAACGTACGCGACAAACATCGTCGCCAACGCGACTGCCCTTGCCAGTGCACTGGAAGCTCGCGGTTTCCGGATCATCACGGGCGGCACGGACAACCATCTGTTGCTTGTCGACATGACGCCGAAAAACATCGGGGGCAAACCCTACGCGAAAGCGCTCGATCGCGCGGGACTCGTCGGCAACTACAACTCCATTCCGTTCGATCCGCGCAAGCCGATGGATCCGTCAGGAGTTCGACTCGGCACTGCGGCAATCACATCGCGCGGCATGGGAACATCCGCGATGGAGCAGATTGCGACGTGGATGGCGGAAGTCGCCGATCATCCGACAGATGAAGCGCGACAAACCCGCATTCGCGGCGAAGTTAGCGACTTCTGCAAAGCCTTTCCGGCCCCTGGTATTTTGCGTTAATCCCCAAACGAAGTCGGGGCGCCGCCTGGTCTGTCCAGACAAGCGCCCCGTTCGGGCAAACCCTCAGAGTGTGTTCAGCAGCCCGATGAACACACTCTCGGATCACTTCACGTAGAGCTGACCAGCAACGATGCCGGCGCCACGTGTCGCTTTGATGACGTACTTGGCTTGACCAGCCATCGGCCAAGGCCACTTGTAACAATTGCCTCCGCCACCGAGCGCCGCTTGTTGACCCGAACCGCTGTCTTGCGCGAGTGCGGGATTCATTCCGGGCATCGGCGTGGTGAGTTGCAGAGCGATGTCCACTTCGCCTACGCCTGCGCCCACGGCGAGCACCGTGTAGCACTTGCCTGGCTGCAAGTTGACGGGCTCTTCCATGGTCTGACCTTCACTGAAGTTCGCTGCAGCAACGTTGCCTTCACGCTGCATGCCGGGCGCTTGTTGCTGCGCGAAAAGCATCAGCGGCCCAACGGCAAGACCTGCAGCATTCGGGTCGATACGCTGCGCCAAACCGCCTGCTGCGCCACCTTGCTGCGGCGCCGTTCCACCTGGCGCGGGCATGCCAGGAAGGGTTGGGAATTGGAAGCCACCGGGAGCCGGTGCTGGTTGCGTTCCTGCCGGCGGGGGCTGTTGATACCCACCTGGTGCAGGCTGTTGATACCCACCTGGCGCGGGCTGTTGATACCCACCTGGCGGCTGTTGATACCCACCCGGCGGGGGCTGTTGATACCCACCTGGCGGAGGCTGTTGATACCCACCTGGCGGGGGCTGCTGACCTTGTGGGTATTGGCCCTGTTGTTGGTACGGGTTCTGTGCGGTTTGCGGGTTTTGCGAAGCGTCCTGCTTCTCGCAACCGGTCGCGAGCGCGAGCGTGCAAAGCAAGGCGGACGTAGTGAACGTGATTCGAAACAAAGCGACCTCCTGGGAGTCGGGCAAATCTTAGTCGTGACGGGTCGATGATCCAAACCTTCGATGGTTGATCTCGCCGACCACTTTCCCGCTCATTGGACGGTGAGCAAGCAAAGCGTATCGCACTGAGCCCGATTTCGTCCCATCGCCCAAACGTCTGGCTTACGAATCCCTTACAGGTCACGCGAGAGTGTTTTTCGCACTACGCCATGAGCGGCAAACTCGAATCACATTCGAATGTGTGTCGACCTTGGGCCTCGAACGTGACTTGTGACGTGTTTCGGGTGTATGAGCGCGGACTGATAATGTCGCGCGCATGGCCCGCGCGCCTCGAACCCAAAAGAAAACAATGAAGACTTCAACGAAGTGCGCATTTGCGGCCGTGATCATCATGGCTTTGCCGACGATGTTGGGATGTGGCGGAGATCCTGAGCCGCCTCCCAATGTGGGCATGTTGCCCCCTCCACCTCCTCCTCCGCCCCCTCCGCCTCCTCCTCCGCCTCCGGCCGCTCCGGCCGCTCCGGTGCCGTGCGATTCAGTCGTGTCGTTGGGTTTGTCCACGATGCTCAAGGCTCGTGCCACGACAGACGTGCAGAACATGAAGCCCGAAGGCGCCGAGGTTTGCATGACCGTGGCTGAAGGACAGGCTGTGACAACGCCTGTCGGCCTCATGCTCGAGCCTGGTTATTGCTACACCGTGCTCGCACAAGGCGGTCCCAGCGTTACCGAAGTCGAAATGAAGTTGTTGCTCGACGTTTCTGGTGCAGTGCCTCCGCCCTTGGCAGCCATGGCCGCGAATCCCACCCTCGCAGTGGATTCGGAAGCGGGAGCTGCCGCATCGATCGGCGCAAAGCAGAGCTGCTACGCGTGGTCTTTCCCGATCGCGGGTTTGGC
>JANORL010000984.1:0-3970 GCA_031415295.1 Polyangiaceae bacterium
GTTACGCACGCCAGGCGAGCTCCGCATGTTATGGGTGCTGCGGCGACGAAGACTTTCTTTGCAGTACCCAGCAACCGTATAACTACTCGTACTGTGATGGCGCTCGTTAGCATCATCATCGACATTCGATGCGCAGATGTAAAGGTGCCAGCCTCTGGTCGCCGAGACTTGATGGCTACTCGCCTGGCATGGATTCACAAGCGTTGGTCACGAGCACGTTGACGGCAGGACCAACCTGGCATAAGCAAGGCTCCGTGATCGAACTCACCAGCACTCGCGCGCCTACGTCGAGACCCACGTCGCACCGCTCGACCCGCTGGCACGCCATACGCTGGTCGCGTGCGTCCTGCCAAAATGGACGGGCAACCCAAAGCGGGGCGCGTTCTTCAACGGCGACGGCTGCGGAGACTACGACGTCGTCGCGTGGACCGAAGCAGGCGTCGTCGGGCTTGCGTACAAGCGCGGTCATGCGGGCATCGAGCAGCTTGGCGCGGCGTTGCCAGGGCTTCCCGGATTGCGATTCACGAAGTTGCCTTGGGATCTAAATCCGCACGAACGTTGCGATATAAAAGCGCCACCCGCCAACTACAAACCGGGCAATTGTTCGCAGCTTCCTTCGGTCAAAAACTGCGTCGCCTTCGAGAAAGAGTGGACTTGCTCCGACGCGACCACGGCCATTTCTGCAAAACCTTGATGTGACGGGCTGCAAAGCCCCGCTCGCGATCATGAGCAATCTTCGTGCGCCTACGTTTTTCGTTGCTTGATAATCTCAAAATTCCGTCCCCATGTTCGGCGAAGCGTGATAGCCCTAGGTCATGGCCATGCTTGCTGCTCGAATAAAGCGGCCAGCCTGCCGACTGGAGCAAGGTGTTATCATGCTACGTCGATGTTTTTCGCTCGGGGCTCCGCTCATGCTGTTTGTCTGGGCATCAATCGCTTCCTCATGCAGCAGCCCCGAAACCGCAAAACCGGTACCGACTCCATCTACCCCTTCGTGCACCAAGCACGACGCATCTCTCCCGAAACCCATGCCTGGCCCGTTTACCGTCGTGCATGTCGAACCTGATCTTGCGCCCCCGGTTCAGCTCGCATTACAAGCCTGCGCCGGGTTGCATAATCGTAAAACTGGTGGGTCAGTCTATATCGATGCGATTCCACACGACATCACATGGCTGAACGATCTTGGTATGACGCCCGCCGCAACAGTGAGCTCGCAGGCGTTTCTAGATTCGTGCGTCGCTGCATTCCCCACGTGCGTTCGGTACGATTACAAGAACCAACAAGCGTTGCTCCCGAACATTCTCACGGCTGCCGCAGCGCTTGGAGCCGTTCCCTTGGCCACCAGCGTCAACGTGCCTTGCGATAATCCGGTATTCGACGCGCTGGTCGAGCTGATGGACAACACGCCAGCCCAAGCCACCAGGACCGTATTCGATAAATTCGCCGCGCAAACGACGGGTTTGGCGATGCTCAATCCCGGATACGAACTACAACCGAACACGCCAGCATCTCCGGCAATGACGCAAGAAATGAAACCGGCGCTCGTCGACTTTGTTTTCTCGCAAAAATTGTTCCTAGTGTTTCTCGTCAATGGTTGTACGAACGGCAATCCCGAAAAAGAGCTACTCAGCGAAATCGTCAACGCTGGTCATTGGCCAACTCCGGTCGGCGTGTATGGATACAATAACTCCTGGCTCATTGCTGGTGGTTATTTGCACGAAGCGCAGACGCGTTGTCTCGATTCCCGCAATATGGGCGCGATCGCGAGCGAAGTGGGCAATTTGTCTTTTTTTGGCACACGCACACCTCCAATTACGGAATCGGGAGTCGTCGAACCAAACGAACCTGAGTCGGTCACATACGACTCGAACAAGACGTATGTCGCATTTGTCGTCGGGGATGGCGATAACATCCAATACATCATGACGACTCGACACGACTGGTTCTTGCAGCGAATCGCCGATTGCGAGGCGACTCCTGACGTTTGTCCGCCCTTGACATGGAGCATTTCGTCGCACCTCACCAAGGTGGCGCCCGAGGTGCTTTCTTGGTATTACGATCAAAGTCACCGCACCAAAAAGGATTATTTCGTTCTTCCGCCGAGCGGGCATCTTTACGCTTATCCATCGTCGCTGGTCGAAGACGCGCAAAATGAATTCGTGAAGGCTACGGATCAAGACGCATGCATTCTGGGCCTCAATGGCGTAGTGCATTGGGATTGGTTAGACTCGTGGCAAAACGCCGAACAGCATTTCTTGCCCAAATACGCGCGAGCTGGTAGCTCGGTACGCGGCATATTCCCAGTCAATGTGCCGTATCTGTTTCCGATCTTCACCTGGTGGCCGGAAGATCAATTCTTCGAGGTGCTCACGGGCGCAGACGGAGGCAAAGTGGCGCTATTTCGGCCGCGTTCATGGCGAGGCATTGACAAAGATACCGATCAATTCCGCCTGGGTCCGCAAAAAATGGCCGAAGAACTTGGCGGATATCCCAAGGGGACCATTGCGTGGGTATACATGACGAGCGACGGGGGGTTGAACCTGCAAAACTCTTTCCTCACGCTCGCCAAGCTTCTGCCTCCGCACGTGCAGCTCGTGAGTACCGACACGGCGGCGAGACTTGCGATTGCAACGAAAAAGTAAGAACGTTTTTGCGGCGTTCTAAAGTGTGTTCCTTGGCGATTGCGAGCGTTCGTGGGTTTGTTTTTCGATCATCGCGCATCGCTTTTCGACAGATTGCAGGCGCAGCGGCAATGGTACGACGCGTACGACGGAAGACGGCGCGATAGAAACCGACGCACCGATAAAAAACAACAAATGCTCATTGCACGTTGTCAGTCGGCTGCTCGGACTCCGAAGTTGCCGTCAAGTCTCTCAGCGCCGTCGGTCGAGAGAGTCGCATGCCTCCCATCTGCACCGCAGTGCCTTCGCGGCCCGCACTGCCACCGAATACATGCGTGAGCACTGTACCGATGAGGACCATCGGTGCCATCCGCAAAGGAATCTCCGGTCCCTCGCGAAGTGTAAGCGGTTCAGGTCGATGCACACCAAACCACGAACCAATCAAGCCTCCCATGAGCGCGATAGCCCCGAGCGGTACGGCCTGAGATGGTACGAGTCGCGCCGATGATATGTGCCCCAAAAATCCAAGAATGGAATTGACAAGGATGAAAATCACGGCAGCTCCTGAATTTCGACACGCAGAACAATGACCTCAGATACGTGATCGAAAAAATGCGGCAGGATCCGGAAGCGTTTTGCATTGTGACGGCGGGCTCAAGTCACGAGCGGGCCTAGCCGTGGCACCTTGACAGAAACGCCAAACGTCTCGCGCATTGGGCGGCATGCTCCCTGCATCCGTCACCCGCATGTCTCTACGTTCGGCATTTTCCCTGGCCTTATTTCTTGCCGCACTGGCGACCTCCAGTGGGTCGGCGATTGCGCAGTGTGTATGCAGAACGCGAGCTCGGTGGGTTTTTCCTGGACGTCGTGCCCAACCGCGAAGTGATTGCCCGTTATGGACTGACCGTAAGCGAGGTGCTCGATACCGTCGAGAGCGCCATTGGCGGAATGGACGTCGCGACGACGTACGAAGGCCGCGAGCGATATCGAATCAACGTGCGATATCCTCGCGAATTGCGAAACAACATCGAGACCATTCGCAGCGTACTCGTACCCATAACGCCGTTCTCTCCAAGGCCTCTACCGACCGGGAGAGCGTCCGGAGCGATGGCAGGCTCGAGTGCGATGGGTGGTGGTGCTTCCGCAATGGGCGCCGGTGTTTTGCCCGGGGGAGCAGGCATGGGCATGGGAGGCGGGTTATCGCCATCCGGCGTCGCGGGGCTCGTTGGTGCGGGTTCGATGGGCGGAGGCGCGCCCATGAGCGGTGGCGCAGCATTGCCGTCGGGCGGCTCAGGGCTGGAGTCGGAAGCGGCGCGATCTGGACGCTGTTTGCCGCGGGTTTCAATACA
>JANORL010000985.1:0-6963 GCA_031415295.1 Polyangiaceae bacterium
CCGACCTACGTCTCGCCGCATTGCTCGGATATTCCGATGCTGAGATGTCGCGAAGGTTGATGTTGGTCGAGCAACGAGCGGCATTGCCGCCACGTTGATCCTTGACGCGGGCGCTCGTGTGAGCTTTGAAAGCTCCGTGCGCCATCAAAAAATCGTTGGGTCCATCGTACTTTCTCTCGCGCTTGGTGCTTGCCAGCAGACTGTGCAGGACAAACCCTGTCTGCCTACGCCAGCGACGACCGCTGTTTCCGTTGATCCGGCCGCTCCAAATGGCCAAACGGTTGGTTCCCAGGAGACGCTCATGGCGTCGAGTGGCGTAACGAAACCGTTGGACGTCAAAACGATCGAAGCGGACCTTGTCGCGAAGCATGGCGAAGCGCAGCGCGCGCGGATCAAGCAGGGAATCGCGCAAGTAGCGGCGCGGTGGCGTGCGGAAGATGGCGATGTTGCCGAGTTCGTCCGGGAACACTTCTTGGCGGACCCTGCGGCGGTCGACGCTACGTTTACAAGACTCGAACGCATGATGGAGCAGCTCGAGGGGCACTTGCACGAGATGGGGATGGAGCTGCGTTGGGCGACGGATATTGATAGCGGGCCGCTTCTTGGGGTTGATCCGCTTTTTGCAGCGTACGAGCCGGCGGCAAACCTTTACGATGATTTGTTTCGGAGCAAGATTGCGTTTGTCGCACTTTTGAACTTTCCACTTTCAGATTTGGCCAAGAAAAACGCCGAGGGCGCAAACTGGAGTCGCCGGCGCTGGGCGGAAGAGCGACTCACGGGGCGTTTTGCGCTGCGCATTCCGGCAAATATTCAGCAAAATATCGCAAAGGCGCATACCGTGGGGGATTTGTACATTGCCGAATACAATATTTGGATGCATCATCTCGTCAATGATAAAGGCGAGCGATTGTTTCCGACAGGATTGCGGCTGATCAGCCATTGGAATTTGCGCGATGAACTCAAGGGGAATTACGATGACCCTCGAGGCTTGGAAAAACAGCGTTTGATCGTGCAGGTGATGGAACGGATCGTGACGCAAACGATTCCGGCAGCGGTCATTGACGATCCACGCGTCGATTGGAATCCATTCACGAACGAAGTCAAACCGTGTCCGTCGGCGGAGGTCGAGGACAATGCGCCGAAACGGCCAGCGCGTACGATTGATACGACGCCCGAAGCGGACGTTCGTTATGAAAAACTCTTGGCATCGTTCCATGCAGATTTGCAAGCGGACAAGTATTCGCCGGGGATGGAGACGGCGATCAAGCGACGGTTCGAAATCGGGCGAGAATTGTCGGAAGAGCGTGTGCGTGGGTTGTTGCTCGAAGTTTTGGGATCGAAAGCCGTGCCGAAAGTCGCGGCGGAGATTGAAAAGAGATTAGGTCGCAAATTGGGTCCGCAGGATCTTTGGTACGCGGGGTTCAAATCGCGAGCGGGGCAAAAAGAATCGGACATTGACAAAGTAACGCGGAAAAAGTACCCGAATGCGAACGCGTTTGCTGCGGACATTCCGCGCATTTTGCAAGACCTGGGTTTTCCCAAGGATCGCGCGGCGCATGTTGCGGAATACATTGCGGTCGATCCGTCGCGGGGCGCGGGGCACGCGATGGAGCCGCATAAACGAGGCAGCAAGGCGCGCTTGCGAACGCGTATCGAAAAGGACGGGATGAATTACAAGGGGTACAACATTGCCGTTCACGAGTTGGGGCACAACGTCGAACAGGTGTTTTCCCTGTACGACGTCGATTACACGTTATTGGCTGGTGTTCCGAACAATGCATTTACCGAGGCGATGGCATTTACGTTTCAAGCCAATGACCTGGCCTTGTTGAAGTTGGGCAAACCCAGTGCCGATGAAGAACGAATTCACGCGCTTGGTACTTTTTGGGCAACGTGGGAAATCGCGGGAGTCGCGCTGGTCGAAACGGATATTTGGCACTGGCTTTACGATCATCCAAAAGCGACGGCGAAAGAGCTACGTGAAGCAAGCGTCGCGATATCGAAAAAGTACTGGAACCAATATTATGCGCCGGTTCTGGGGGCGCAGGATTCCGCGCTGCTCGGGATTTATTCGCACATGATTGGAATACCGCTGTACTTGCCGGATTATCCGATCGGTCATTTGATAGCTTTTCAGATTGAAGAACACGTTCGCAAGAGTGGCAAACTGGGACCGGACTTCGAGCGGATGGCGAAGATGGGGTGCGTCTTGCCAGACTTGTGGATGCAGAACGCGACGGGACAACCGATCAGTGCCCAGCCGCTGCTTCAAGCGGTGGAACGGGCGCTCGTGCCGACGAAGCCGTGACGCACACGCGAGCGAACGGGGTTTCACCCCGGACCCCACGAGGGCTGCTCGCCCTCGACCTCGCAAGGGACAATGTCCCTTGACCCGTGTATGGTTCGTTCGCTTCGCGGTCGAACCACCAGGGATTTGGGCGAAGGCGCCAGGTGTTCAAGTTGGAGTTGGAATTTCGGAACGCGACGATTTCCGCGCTGAACGTAGGCGTTGTCGACGAATTGTCTACGCGTTGTAAAAATGTGTAGCGCGTCGAGACGTTCTGGCGTATAGTCGAGACTCCCAGTTCTATTACCTTGATTCACCTTTCGGATCGAGGCTGGGGAATCGTCTATTCGGACCTGCTGTCGAACTTTGTCAGCGTGGCGGGAGGTTTTCCATGGGCTTTCCGAATCCTGATCTTGTGATGTTGAGTGTCTTGGCCGCATCGATTTCTGCGGGAATTTTGATGTGGTTATGGTTGTCGCAACGAGTGCGAAGTTTTCATTACGAGCTAGAGCCGATGACGGCGCTTACAAGGTTTGCGCCGATGCCTGCAAACGAGGTATTGGAAGAAGTGGCGCGCGAGAGCAGCGTTCGTATCCGCGTTGGTGCTCACCTGCGCGCGGTCGATTCGAAATAATCATGTACGGGTCAAGGGGTATTACCCCATAAGCGCTAACTTAGACATCCATCGCCCTCAAATCTCTATTCTGGCGGGGTTTGGGGCGGCAGCCCCATCGTCAACTGGATAGAGGGAAAATGCCGAAAGCGCATAGCGCTTGTCGGAATTTTTCCTGACTAAGGTTGAGCGCGAAGCGCTCAACCGGTCGACAAACTAAGCTCCTCGAGTTGTGGCAATGACGTGTTTGAACACGTCCACCGCCCACAATAGATCACTTTTCGTCACGAATTCGTCCGGTGCGTGTGCTTGGGCGATGTCGCCTGGGCCAATGACGACCGCGTCGATGCCTGCTTGGGAAAACGCTGCTGCTTCCGTCCAAAAGGGCAACGTTACTTCGGGCCCGGTAAGGTTACCGAGGAGCTTGCGGAATGGACTTGGGTCGAGGTTTCCAAAAGGCACCATCGACAGAACGGGTTTCAATAACACGCGTTCATTCGCATTTCGCGCTTGCGCCAGCACTTCAGCCTCGAAGGTTTGGAGATCAAAACCAAGTGCGGGTCGGATGGAGAACGTGAGTGACGCTTGGTTCGGGACGACGTTAAACGCGACGCCTCCATCGATCGAAGCCACGTTCAAGCACAAACCTTTCATGTCGTCAGGGCCGCGATCCAGCCACCGCGCGGCGAGTTCGTCCAGTGAAACGGCGAGCTTGGCCATCGTCACGATAGGACGAGGCATGCGATCGGCGTTGGAAGAATGCCCTCCCCGCCCCTCGACTTCCGCAATATACGCGTTGCAGCCTCGATGTTTTACGCCGACCGCGCGACCCGTTGGTTCACAAACGATCGCGTGTTGAATGAGTTTCGCCCACTCGCTGGCCAAGAAATGTTTGATGCACGTTCCGGAGCGTTCTTCGTCGCCAGAGAAAAGTACGCCGAGGTTGTGTGGTTTGGAGGCATCAAGAGCGCTGAGTGTTGCGGCGATGGCGCCTTTCGTGTCGGCAGCTCCAAGGCCGACGACGCGATCGTTCGTGACGATGCCGGCCCATGGATCGACGGTCCAACCGCTGTTTGCTGGAACGGTGTCGATGTGCGCGTTGATTACGGTGCGCGGTTCGCCCCAGCGCGCGAGAACGTAGGCGCCAGTGCCCGTGTCGGGTTCGTCGCGAGGAACCTGGACGACGAGCACTTCATCGGCGCCTCGATCACGAAGCGCTTGTTCGAGCGTTCGACAGATAGCGATTTCGTCTCCGCCGGGGTTGTGCGTCCGATGGCGGATCAGCTCGGCAAGTAGCTCGGCGACGTCCATGGGCGCATGGTAGCGCAGTGAGTTTTCGGTTCGGGGGATTTTCAACGATCGGATGCATGAAGCGAGCAGAGGCCATCAAGGCGGCCAAGTTTGTCGGGCGCGAGAGGAGAAATCATGAAATCGACGGAACTAGTTCGCGATAAACGTCTAGTGTCTGATTGGCGGTCGTTTCCCAGCGAAATGTCTGTGCCCGTTTCAAACCACGTTCGCGTAGATTCTGGCGGAGCGACGCGTCTATGGCGACTTTACGCAAATTCATCGCGAGCGCATCGAGATCTCGAGGATCACAAAGCAACGCCGCATCTCCGGCGACTTCGGGGACGCTCGTGAGGTTCGAGCAAACGACGGGGCAACCGCAGGCCATTGCTTCGAGCACTGGCAAGCCAAATCCTTCATAGAGCGAAGGAAAAATCAGTGCTTCTGCCCGCGCATAAAGACCAACCAGCGTCGGCAGGGAAATTTTACTTCGAATATGGACTCGATCGGAAAGCCCCGTTCTTCGGAGTGCTTCCTCCACGTCGCTTGCAAATGTGCGCTCACGTTGAATGATGACGAGGTGCAGATTGTCCGCCGACGTAAAGGCGCGCGCAAATGAAAGCACTGCTGCCGCATGGTTCTTGTTCGGATATCCGCCCCCGAGAACCAAGAAAAACCGCATTTCTGGAGGCACCAGTTCGCGCGTAGCCGCAAGTGCATCCTCGTCTGTCGGCCGCACAAAAACGCGCTCGGCAGCGAGGTGCGTGACGCGTAGGCGATCTCGACATGCAGGAAGCAACCGTGCCGCGTCATCCTTGCTGAAATTCGACACTGCAATGATCCGAGCTGCTCGACGAAGCGACGACCGCAGTGCAATTCCCCAATATGGTGCAACGAGCGTCCGGACAAACATGTTTGGAAAGACAAGTTTAGGGCAAGCGACCTGCATTACGTCATGCATGGTGATGACGCTCTTCGCTGGCGCACCCAGCGATAAAATGCGATATGGTGCGTGGAACACGTCTTGTGGACGAAGCCTTGCCCGTAACCAAGCACCAAACCGGATGTATGACAGCGGCCCGTTCGGATCTCCTCCAACCACCCACTCGGTGACATTGGGATGATTCGAAAGACGATTCCCTGCATCGGGATGCCGAAGCAAGACAAACTCCGTGTTTGGTGCGAGCCTTGGCAGATGTTCCGCTAAAGCAGCGGTGTACGTCGCAACGCCACCCGGGGCACCTCGCAGGTAACGTGCATCAAGAACGATTCGCGGGCTCGACACGATGCCGCTCAGTATCATTCGACAGTCGTTTAGTCAACGGTTCGCGCAGATTCATCGAGTCGTTGTTCAACGCGTCGACACAGATCGCGAGGCGGTCACTCGAGATGCGAACAGCAAACAAGGGTGGGTGACTTGCGGGTATTCTGCTTTTCTTTGGGCCCAAGGGTTGCTATTCTGGAACCGAAAAGAGGTTACATGCGACATTCTTTCGGACTTGGGTTGGGGCTTGCGTCATTGATTCTGCTTGGGGTATCGAGCGAAGCGCAGGCTCAGACGTACGGGCCGTATACGTTCGATGCCAATAGTTGGGTCACTTCCGCATCGCAAACAGGATACTGTTATGCGTACCCCAGTGGGGATTGTGCGCAAAACGTCATTGGCCACTCACCTACGGTGTGCGGGGCTAATATCCAATGCGCACCGGATAACTACATCGAGATGTTTTTTGCCAACACGACCATTGTGAACAATCCCGGCGTGGATCTTGTCGTGTTTGATACGCGTTTTTCCACGGATGCGGCATCGATTGCAGTCGAAACGGCGCCTGGAATGTGGACCGCGTATGACACATGGGGCGTCAACGAGGAATTTCCTTTTGCTGCCGGTACGGGGTGTGGTGGTCAGATACTCACGGCCGTTCCTGTGGACTTGTCGCGGTTTAATTTGCCCCTTGGATTCACTACGAAGCGAATTCGAGTCGGAGGCAATGTGGTGACGGGTTCATGCCAATTCGACTTGACGATGGCCGGTGTGCCCATTGGATCGCCGATGTGTGTGTCCAATATGGATTGCAACGACGGTAATCCGTGCACGAACGATGCTTGTTCGGCTGGAGCTTGCGGGTATACGCCAAGCGGGATGATGGGATGCGGCCCCATGGTGGTGTGTGGCAATGGGCTGCTCGAAATGGGTGAATCGTGTGATGACGGCAATGCGACAGCTGGTGATGGTTGTTCGGCGTCATGTCTCATCGAAATCGGATTCGAATGTTTGACGTCCGGCATGCCGTGTACCGATATCGACGAATGCGACCTCGAAATCGACAATTGTAGCGATGACGCGCGATGTACCAATACGCCAGGATCGTTCATCTGTGAATGCAACGTCGGTTTTGAAGGCGACGGCGTGACGTGTACCGATGTCGATGAATGCGTGCTGAATACCGATAATTGCGATACCAATGCAACGTGCGCAAATGCTCCAGGAACGTTCTCGTGCACCTGCAACATGGGCTACGAAGGCGACGGCGTGACATGCACGGACATCGACGAATGCGTGACGGGCACGGACAATTGCCACGAGCAAGCGACATGTACGAATACGCCGGGATCGTTTAATTGTACGTGTCACAATGGGTTTTATGGCACCGGCGTCATCTGTGCAACGAAGTGCGGTGACGGGTTTGTCGCGGGTGGTGAAGCGTGCGACGACGGCAATACGAAAGCAGGTGATGGTTGCAATGCGGTATGCGGCACGGAAGACGGTTGGACA
>JANORL010000986.1:0-4856 GCA_031415295.1 Polyangiaceae bacterium
GCTTGATGTGTCGATTGTCCTTCGTATGATGAAAGCTTGGGCTTGTCAAGCAAATACAGCAAGTTTACATGCGTAGCACATACATCACATGACATACTGTTGGTGCGGAGGCGGGTTCGTTCGGTACGCACTGGGAAGTACGTCGTGCGAAGAATCATGGTTTCAAGCTCAGCCCTAGATCAAACCAGTGGCCGGGCTCTTTTGTGAGTGCCGAACTACCGCTTTCCCTTGCGCTTCCACGGCGTAATCGGAACGGGTTGCGCTGGCGGTTGCCAGTGCCCAGCATCGACTTCCCGCGCCCACTTCCGCGCAACGATGACACGTGACCAGAACGTCGTGCGCGTCATGTTGGCGCGTTCTTCCGACCGTGAACCGTTCAACGACAAGATCAAGATCTCGGCAAGCGTCGGTTGTCCAGCGATGCGGCGTAACGCGTCACGAGCTTCAAGGCGAGCTTCGGTGCACGACGTCGCGAGTTCCGGTGGATCGTCGGTCAAGACCTCACGCCACGCGGATTGACGACGGCTGTAGTTTTTCCAGATGTACCAGGCCGCTTGAAACGTGAAGCTAATCAAGGCGTTTTTGGCGGACGTCAACCGATCGCACCAAACGCGGCCTTCATTCACCGATTGCCAGACAAGGATCTCGACGTCTTGCGCGCGATCTTCGACGTCGTGGATCGGGCAACCGTAGCGGCGTAATGCCGCGACAATGCTTGGCCGTAGCGCGTGGATTTCCTGTGGAGTCGCGTCCACGACGCGATTACCCGCGGCGTTGATATGGGACTTCATGACGAACCCCATTTCGACGGATCGCGTTGGGTATCGGGTTCGTCGTCAATGCGATTGCAGACTGACAAGGCGAACGTCAATGCATCGGAGAGTGCTTCGTTGGGGAGTTGATCCAGCGCACACGGGACGCGAACGCGATAGCCTCGATCGTCATCCCGCAGCAAGTCGAAGAAAGCGCCAACGAACTGCAATGGCCCTTCGTTACGCGTGAAGATGAACGTCACGCATTCGTCTTGCCAAACTGGATCGGGGTAGTAGTTGACCTCGACAAGCATGCCGCCGTTGGGAATCGCGTTCATCGCGCCCCCTTGATCGGTCGAATGCCCTTCGTGGTGACGATGAAATGACCGGCAAGAGCGACGTCGAGATCGAGCTTCGTTGCCGTGGCAATGGCGCGAGCAAGAGCCATATTGCCCGGTTCGACGTCATCGAAGAATCCTTTGACCGACGAACGGCGCATGCGAAGCGCACGGGCTACGCGGATCCATGAACCGTGCTCGCGTCGCAATTGACGCAGCAACGCACGAAGGTTCGACCGCTGCATTTCGAGCAGATCCGTCCCGCGAAGGGGACGCGCGCGGTATTCCGTGGTCATCATCGCGCCCCCTTTCGACCGCAAAGCGCACACGTTCCGACTTCCCGCGGACGTCCAGAAAGGACCTGCTCGACAGTGATCCCAGCGGCACGGGCGACGAGAACCGCGATCGCGTACGATGTTTTTCGCCCTGCACTTTGAAGCGTTCCGACGGGTACGCCCATGACCGACGAAAGAACGTCGTACCCACCATAAGCGCGCGCGGCGTTGCGAATCGCTGCACGAATGTGCGTACGTTCTTCTTTCGTCGGGAAGAGAGCAGGGCTCTTGCGCCCCGTAGGTGTGACGATTTCTTGGCCCTCTGGGGCCGGATGGACTAGACGCAACATTGGGTGCGACCTCGCGTGTAACGGGGTTGTGCCAAGTCGCTCCGGTGGATTCTACAGGTCCATCGGAGCGGCGCTCTTTTCAGAGCACGCGCATCTTGCGGGTCGTTCTTCGAGGCGTCCAGCGCCGATCACCTAACTTGATCAGCTAGGGCCAAACTTGATCAGCACCCTTTGTGCAAGTGTCGGTGGTTCATCGAGCACGTGATGGCGCTCCTTCGTGCCCGAGTAGACGCTCCTTCGTGCCCGTGTCGGTGCTCCTTCGTGCAAGCGTCGGCGCTTCATCGAACACGTGATGGTGCCCCATCGAGCACTTGTTGGTGCTCCTTCGTGGACGTGTTGGTCCTCATTATTTGTGCAAGTGTTGGTGCTCCGCCGTGTAAGAGTAGGCACTCCGTCACGTACTGGGAGGTGCGTGCTCTATCGCTCTATCGGCCGTTGAGCTGACGTGCTTGCCTGCCAGAACAATCGGCCGCAGCAAACCCATTGACAACGCGCTCGACATGTGGACGAAAGAGCGCAGCCGTGCCCACGCAAAACCCCTCCTCCGCCTCTCGTCGTGCCCAAGCTGCAGCACCTGCCGCAGCACCCTCTGACGGACGAACAATGTCCACAGCGACAGCTGCACCCAAAGGACGTGGTCGACCGAAAGGACCGTTTACGCAACATCGACGCCTCGACAACTTGCGGACGATTTTGCAAAAACATCCCAAGGGCTTGACCATCTACGAACTCGCGACCGAGCTTGCAGTCACGCCACGATCCATGCGCCGCTATTTGGCGGAAGTTCGTCGAGACCTCGACCTCGTCTGTACCGCTGCAAAGCCCGGCGGTGTGCGCCTGTGGCGTCTTGCGCCCGGCGAAGCTCCGCGGCGTGTCGAAGTGCGTCGCACGCAAGCGTACGCGCTCCTGGCGGCACGTAGGCTGTTCGAGCCGATGAAAGGTTCGACTTTGTACGAAGAGATCGATCTTGCCGCGCAGCAGCTCCTGGGCGTTGCTCGACGTCCTGGGCGAGGTCCGAATGCGGGCGTTGCCGATGCGCGTCTCGAAGAACGTTTCTTGTATTTGCCGTTTGCTCCGAAAGACTACGCGGCGCATACCGAAGCGCTCGACGATATTTTCCAGGCAGTCGCCGATTTACGCCCATTGCATTGCCGCTACCGTAGCGCCCGGGCTGGTCGAGAAGAGAAGATCACGATCGAGCCGTACGCGATGGTGCTTTACAAGGACGCCATTTATTGCGTTGGATTGCATAAAGGGCGCGGCGAAATCCGTACATTTTTGCTCGACCGTATGCGTGACACCGAGTGCGGAACGGCCGAGCGATTTGATCTACCGGCGGATTTTCGCGTCGAGGATTATTTCCAGGGCACGTTCGGGATTTGGTCGGGTGGTGCGCCCAAACGCGTCGTCATTGATTTCAGCCCGAAAGTGGCCGAATACGTGAGCACGCGTAAAGTGCACCCGTCGCAAGTGATTGACGAATTGCAAGGTGGTGGCGTGCGTTTGACGCTCGATATTGCCGATATGACGGAACTCACGTCGTGGATTTTGGGGTTTGGCGAGACCGCTCGGGTCGTGGAGCCTGAAGATTTGGCGCTACGAGTGCAGAAAGAATTGGTAAATGCACTGGCGAGTTATCAATCGCCGGCGCCGGCGCCGAAGCTGAAGAAAAAATAGACCGCGAGCCATTGGCGTTCGTGAGGACGTTCTGTGGTGTTAGCGGCCCAATTCCCAATGTAGTGTGACGTTGTGGAGCAATTCCTTCCGTGGCCCATTCGACACCCTCACGCGACGCTTGTTGCGTTGCTTTTGGTGCTCGTTGCCGTTTCTACGTTGCTCTCGTTTGCGTACCTCCGATTGCGATTGCGTCGCCGTGCACGTGCTGAATTGCGGAGCCTTGGCGAAGCTTCGCCGAATGCAACCAAGCCCGAAGAAGACGCCCTCGTCGTCACCTGTGGGTACCTCGTGGGAATTCGCGATGGCAAACCCGTGGCTAAAGGTGTCGAGCTTCTCAATGCATTAGAATCGGAGGCGTTGTTTCTCGATTCCGGCGTTTGCCTCGATCACCCCAATGGCCGAGTTGCTCTTGTTGGACCTTACCGCGTGCTCGTTGGTGCACGTGAAGAATTGCCCGTGGGAAAAGGGCGGCGTGTATTGTGCGCAGGGGACGAAGTCATTGTGAGTGGACGTTGGGCCGTCGAAAAAACGGGTACGACGACCTATCGGGATATTGTGACAAAAGGGGCGATCATTCCGGGCGACGATGTTCTCGAAATCGCCTCTACGCGAGCGCCTCGAGGCATTGGTTTGTCTGAGAAATCCGTCGTACGAGGCGTTGGCCTTGGCGTTTTTCTTTGGGCGGCTTCCTGGACCGGCGGAGCTGTGGCAGCGCTCGAAGGTGCTCGTTCTGTCGAATTCGAACGCAATTTGCTCCGTCTCGCGAGCTTTGCCTACGCGTCGCCCTTTACCCGCTCGAATGCAGAATCGCTTTTGCTTAGTCGAGTCAATCGATTAAAAGTGCGCGACATCGATGTCGCCGAGCAATGGGCGGCGGTCGAAACATTTTTCGAGCGAAATGGCGAATGCCTCGGAACGCTCGACAATCTTCGTGCGACCGGAAAACTCGAAGAAGAAGCGCGTATTGGCGTTGCTTGTGGCGGAATTGCATCAAAACGCCGTGCCGCAGATGCTTACGTGCATCTCGGCGAATTCACCCAAGCAGCCGAGGTTTTACGAAACGCCCCCGTGCCGACGAAACGACAACTCCGCGTTCCCGATATTCGTCTCGATTTGCGTGTTGCTCTCGTCATGCGTGATTTCATGGCGGCAGCCAAATTGGTACGTGTTTATGGCTATCCTGGCCTCACGCCGAGCATGCAATCCTGTTTATCGATTGCCCTCGAAGCGCGCGCGGGATCGTTTTGGGCGCGTGAACAATTGTTGTCCAAATCCGAAAAGGTTTGGCCGTGTGCACTTCTGTTGGCGGATCTGCTCGAAGGAGACAAACGTCTGGCGATGTTGCGAGACCTGCCAAAAGAACTTCAGCCTGATGTCGCCGCACCATTTTTTCAGGCATTACGAGCAGAAGTGGACCTTGCAGCAGAACCCCCAGAATTCCGATTCTCAAACGTCCGCCCGTTG
>JANORL010000987.1:0-9788 GCA_031415295.1 Polyangiaceae bacterium
CCCGATACCGATCTCGCAGTGCACTTTGGCCTTACGCCCGTCGTCGTGGCAGGCAAAGTTCGCTCGATGCGGCGCTAAGAGGGTATTCATCTAGCTGATAGACGTTGTGACGCCTGATGAACACCCTCTAAAAAACTCCCTTGTGGTTTGACCGCATCGCGGTCGAACCATGCACGGGTCAAGGGGCCTCTGCCCCTTGCGCGGGTCGAGGGGCGCGCAGCCCCTCGTTCTCGCTCTTCACGGCACGGCCATTTCGAGTACCGGCTTCGGTTTCGGACCGGTCGACGACTTGCGCCCAATCTTGAACAAATCGTGCATGTCCTTGTCGTACGCGAGCGTCACGACGCGTTCGCTCATGCGTTGTGCTTGCGTTCCATAATCTTCAATGACGATCACGCTCACCTTCGTCCGCGTCGATGCACGATTACGATCCGAAGCGAAGTATTTCGCTTGCACGAGGTATTGACCGCTTGCGGCATTCTTCAAGACGTACATCTCGGGACCATACCCTTGCGTCACGTCTTGCGTCAGTTGCCCACCCATTTGCGTCGTGCGATGGCCGTAAAAACACATCTCTCCGCCCGGTTCGGTCACGTGCAAATCGACATCCGTGCCGTCCGTATTCCACGTAATCATCACGACGATGTCGGCCGTACCAATTTGCACCGAACGAGCGACTTCCGGCAAACGACGTTTCGCAAAATCACCAATGTTCGACTTTTGCTTGCCCGTGGCGATTTGCTGCAACAAATCGAAGTATTCGACAGCCACGATCTTGCGGAAATCGCCGAATCGACCGTCCCAGTTTCCTGCCAATGCGATCTCGAAATACGCGATTGCCAGGTCCGCTTGACCAAGTCGAGTCAAAGCTTGCGCCATTGCACGATAGGTTTGCGGCTCGAAAGGACGCGAATTGGCCACGCGTCGGAACAAGTGAAATGCATCCGCCGAAAGGCCATAACTCATCGCGCTGATCCCAACGTCCCGCGCGAGTACGGCATCGCCTGGGTTTTCTTCCACGAGCGAACTCAAGGCCTTTAATGCATCGGCGGGGCCTGCTGAATTCCGACGTCGGTCGGCTTCGGCCGAAATGGTGTCGTATTCGAGCTTATGCGAGGCCAAGCTATCGAAAATTGCTTTCGGAAGAGCCGTCTTGGCGCGTAGCTTGATCTCGAGGGGTACTGCGTCGACGCGGAAGCTTTCTTCTGGCAATCGGTCGAGCGCCTGACGGAAACCCGATTGCATTGAAAACCCAACGCTGGAATTTGCCGGCAGAGCATCCAGCCACCGCAAGAATGCAGCCTTGGGATTACCAATAGCTGA
This sequence comes from Polyangiaceae bacterium, assembly GCA_031415295.1. GTDB lineage: Bacteria > Myxococcota_A > Polyangia > Polyangiales > Polyangiaceae > Polyangium. The sequence continues at coordinate 1,324 of JANORL010000987.1, forward strand.
CGCGGCAATTGCTAGCGAATCTTCGACTACTCGGGAAGCTTGAGCCGATTTAATGGTCTTGGCGAAGTCTTCAGGGACGATGCCAAAACGCTGATAATCGGCTTCGCTTTCGAGCATGAGCAACGAGGCAGTTTTTCCAGGAACGCGGAAGTGAATCGAATACGCTTTCGACATTGCTTCCGTCACAGGCGCCAGTTCTTCGATGTGCGCCGTGGCGACTTGTCCGTACGCGCGAACAGCCAACGGCGAGGAAATGGGCTGCCCGAGCGGCACTTTGACGGATTGTTCGCCGCCTCCCGCATCGAGCTTCAATTCTAGTGATGCATTGGCGGCCGGTGCACCGCGACCGACCATACGTAGCGTTTGTCCCGGATAGACAAACTTGGGACGCCCTGCGAAAAGCACGTCCGATCCATCCGCAACGCTTGCGGAAACCAAACGCAGTGGGCGATTGCGATGCGCTGTCGAAGCTTGCTTGACTTCCGCGCTACCCGTTACGGAAAAGAGCGCGCCACCGGTTTCTCGCGTAAGTAACGACAACGCATCGGTATCCGTTCCAGCCAAACCCGTTTGGTAGGCGTAAATCGATCCGACCGGCGTTTTCTCGAGGCGTCGGACCATCGTGAATGCATCCGATTCGCCCCACGTTGCCGAGCCATCGCTCAGCATAAACACGTCCCAACTGGTCGCGCCATCCGCAGGTGCTTTGGTTGCCCGCATGAGCGCTGCGCCTACGTCGGTCGCGCCTTCGAGGGCCAGCGTATTCGCGAAAGCCAGCACATCTTGGCGATTCGCGGCGTCGTTTGTCACGAACGTCGGCTTGTAGAAGCTTTGTTCGATATTGAAAAACTCGACGTTGAAACGCTTGATGCTGTCTTGGTTGTTTTCGAGCACCGAACGGAGCAGCTCGAGCCACACATTAAAGCGATCGGGGTTCGACGAAAGCGACGTATCGACGAGGAACAGCGCCGTGTCACGACCTTTCGCCGCAGCCGATGCGGGTATTTGCGGCGTCACATCTGCTGCGAAATACGATCCCGTAGGCGCATCCGTACCAACGACATACATCGGTGCGGGTTTTTTCATACGAATCGTAATGGTTTTGCTCGCCGGATCATCGAAACGGTAATACCTCCGTACTTTGTCCTCGAACGGTTTTGCGACAGGCGTCGCTTCAATGGAAGCCCCCGACGCCGGCGTGACGGCAATGTCGACCGCTTTGCTGGACACGTTTTCCGGCAAATCGAACGTGTATTCGAGGTCCTCGCCAATACGCGTGAGCGGAACGTCGTACCCAAGTACGATACGGTGATTCTTGTTGGGTACCAGTGGAAACACGCGTGCATTAAAGATGCTCGGACCGGACCATTCGAGAAGTGCCGGATCCACTTGGCGACGAACCGTGCTCGTATACGCCAATGCGGCTTTTTCTTTGGGCACCATGCGGGCTTCTTTGACGCCTTGCCACAATGATTGCCGATCATTCCGAATCTCGATGGGATCGGCGCCCATCGTGCGTACACGTTCGGGCGTAAAGAATGCGGGCGCCGCGTCTCCGGCAATCGCCACGGCATCTTGTCCAAACGCGAAGTAATACGGCGACGAACCCGTGGGCAAACGTAGCTTCAACGTGCCTTCGTATTGACGAGGCCCATTGTTTTTCACGACAAAGTCGAGCACCACGCGCGCCATGAATCCGTCGAGCTGCACCTTCGCTTGCATCGATCGTACGGGCAGCGATTCGTTGTCACCCACTTCGACCTTCACGGAGTGCGCAGCGAGTTGCGATCGTTTCCACGTCGTTGCCGCCGGTTTGGCTCCGTTTTTTGATCCCTCGGGGGCTTTGTCTTTGTTCGCACCACCCCCTTCTTCCTTCTCAACGTCCAACTTTTTCGCGTCTTCGATAGAACTCGGCGCTCCTTGCGGCGGCGCCGGCGGCGGCATTGCCGAGGCATAACTTTCCTCGGTCATGCTTCGTGGAGCCTCCCCTGGGGCCATCGACGCTTCCCCAGCAGACTTGTACGAGGCTCCGCAGCCTTCGTTAATACTTCCGAGAAGCAGTCCGAGCGTGAACAATATCAACAGTGGTCGCGCACGTGGATTCATGGTGCGAGCTTAACGGAAGTCGCCGTCGAGTCTTACAGCAAGATCTCTCTGCCGATCGCGAATGTCTTGTTTCGACCGTGCCGCATCGCGTCTGTCGCGTCACGTTTCTGTAATCGTGTTTGGAGTGACCGTTTTGTCCGTCCTTTGATAGGCTCGCACCGGCTTCGCATGTTGCTTACTCTTCGCGTCACCGGACCGCATGCTTCGGTTCTCGAAGTTTTGCTGGACAAGTGCCCAGACAAACTGCAGACGACAAGTTTGCCGTTTGGTCTTGCGCACGTGTTTTTTCCTGAAGTTTCACCAGATGCGGTAACGGTTGCCCTCGTCCTCGATGTCGATGCCGTTGCTTGGTCGTTCAACGGATCTTCGACGGAGTTTGGGTTGACCAACTCGGCCATGTTGAGTGCCGCGATTGCTGGTGCGTTCAGCACCGCCCTAGCCGCGCGTTCTCCCGCACGCCCCGACATGGTTATCGCCGTGCTGCCTATCGAAGCACGCGTTACTTCCTTTCTACTGCGACCTGATACGAATGATGCCCAGTCGCTTTTTTCGCCACTCGGATACGACGTTGCGGTGCACGACCACGTTGCAGCTGATCCCACGGGTACGTCGGCAAACCTGGTGCGACAAACTGTTTGTCTTGTGAAACACTGCTCTTTGTACGAAGTTTTGTCGCATCTATACGTGCTTGGTCCGGTACTCGATGGCCATGTTGACGACCACGTGCTCGAGCGTGAACGTGATGCGCTGCTGTTGCATGCTGAAGGCGCTGCTCGTGGGCATCCTGCTGCAAACCGGATCATGCAAGCGTACACGGCGCGCCGACCGTCGGGTGCAGGAGCCTCACTTGCGCGACTCTTGGCGACGGATGTGTTCGAAGGACAAACCAGCCTCGATTCGACAGTGGAACCGACGCTTCTCGACGATGCGCGAATTGACGCGATCATGCTCGAACTGCGCGAAGTTTCCGCGAGTTCCGTCGTGGATCTCGGCTGCGGAGACGGCAAACTTCTGGCGCGTTTGGTTCGCGAAAAAGTACTGACACGTATCGTTGGACTCGATGTGTCCATTCGTGCGCTCGATGCAGCAGCGTCGCGAATGAAGCTCGATCGTCGAGGGGGCAAGAAGTCCGAACGCATCGAGTTGCTGCATGGATCGCTCTTCTACAGCGACAGCCGTTTGCAGGGCTTCGACGCTGCCGTGCTCGCCGATGTAGTTCAGCACGTAAACGCGGATCGATTGGGCGATATCGAAAGAGTCGTGTTTCACGATGCGCTGCCAGCAACAGTCGTCGTGATGATGAATGCCGCCATGCGTGATGGGGTCGTGCCGCCAGGGCTCGAACATGGTTGGAGCACCAATCAATTCGATGCATGGGCGTCTGGCGTGTCCGAGCGTCGACCGTATCGAGTGCGTTTGTTGTCGATCGGTTCGTCCAGTCAAGCGACGCGAATGGCGGTGTTTACGCGATGAACCTCGACGAATCCGATCGTACGATTGGTTTGCCCGACCCGAGTTTGGTCTTGCTCTTCGGCGCGCGAGGTGCGGGGAAATCGACGTTTGCACGCCGATTTTTTGATCCTTCCGAAATCGTTTCGCTCGAAGAATGTCGCCGCATGGTCGGCGACGATCAAGCGTCCACGCCGTCGAATGACGCGATGGAGCTTTTTCAGACCATCGTCCAGAACCGACTCTACGCCGGAAAACTCGTGGTTGTTGATGCGGACAATTCGAACGCCGAACTGCGTCGATCGCTCGTAACACTGGCGCGTCGACATCATTTGTTTGCCATTGCGATTGCATTACGAATTGACGAACGTATTTGCATCGAGCGTAATGCGACTCGAAGCGATTGCGTAGTTTCACCTTACGACGTAAAACGAGGTGTCGAAGCTGTACGTAAGGTCATCGAATCGGCTGGACGCGAAGGGATTCGCGAGATCCACGTCCTCGATTCCCCAGAAGCCATGGACAAGGCCGTCGTGACGCGCCGCCGATTATGGACGGACAAACGCGACGATGCCGGACCGTTCGACATTATTGGCGATGTGCATGGTTGTGCGGACGAACTCGAAGTTTTGCTCGAATTGCTCGGTTATCGTATTTCATGGGCTCCCAAGTTTCTTCATGGTGTGCGCGTCGTGCCTCCTGCAGGGCGACGCGTGATTTTCCTGGGCGACCTCATTGATCGCGGACCACGAATCGTCGACAGCTTGCGATTGACCATGTCGATGGTCGAAAGTGGCGCGGCAATTTGCGTTCCCGGCAATCACGAAGTCAAGTTATTAAAAAAATTGCGTGGAAAGACGGTTTCGATAACGCACGGTTTGGCCGAAACATTGGCGGAATTTGATCGAATGCCGGCGTCTTTTCACGATGACGTCGCATGTTTCATCGACAAACTCGTGGGTCATTACATGCTCGATGGTGGACGTTTGTGCGTCGTACATGCGGGTATCAAGAGCAATATGCAGGGTCGTTCGTCGAGCGCTGCGCGTGAATTTGGTCTTTATGGCGGTACAACTGGGGAAACTGACGAATATGGACTGCCCGTTCGTCACGAATGGGCCCATGAATACCACGGTCGAGCCACCATCGTATATGGGCATACGCCTATGCTTACGGCCGAATGGTTGAACAATACCATTTGCATTGATACCGGGTGCGTTTTTGGCGGCGCTCTCACGGCACTGCGTTATCCCGAACGCGAAATTGTGTCGGTACCCGCGGCAAAACGTTACTTCGATCCAAAAAAACCGCTCGTACCGCGCGTGAGTCAAACTGGTTCCATGGGTGAAAAACCCCCGGAAGATGGCTTGAGCTTGGATGTTTTGCGCGCGGCGGGCGTCATCAAAACACGTTTTCGTTACGACGTCGCCGTCCCTGAAGAACAACACATATTCGCGGTCGTGGAAATGTTGAGCCGTTTTGGCGTCGATCCGCGATGGCTCGTGTATGTGCCGCCCGTTGTTTCCCCCGTCGATGCTAGCGATCAACCCGGATTGCTCGAACATCCCGCCGAAGCTTTTGCTTATTATCAGCGCAAAGGCATTACAAATGTAGTATGTCAAGAAAAACGCGACGGGTTACCTGCAGTCGTCAGCGTTTGTCGTGATGCGCATGCGGCACGGACGGTTTTTCGGGTGAATGACGGACGCACAGGAATTTTTCATACGCGTACTGGGCGTCCCATTTTCGCAAATCGGCAAGAGCAAGACGCTTGGGTCGAGCGTTGTCGATTGGCTGCAGAAAAGGCGGGAATCTTCAATTCTTACGGTCCCTTCGTCATGTTCGAGGCGCGAGTTTCGAAACCGATCCAGCATCCGCTGTTTTCGTCGAATGACCACACATTCCATGCGGTACTCGAGGCCGTCGGGCGAGCGGCAGGGCGAGGCGTCGATATTTGGGCGCTCGGGGAACGATGGCAACGACGCAAAGAGCGTTTGTCGCACCACCACAATGCGCTTTTAAGTCGCGTCGAAACAACGGAAAAAACTTCCGAAATTTGCATTGCGCCGTTATGTGTGTTGGCGACGGACGAGGTCTCGTGGTTTACGCGACCCTACGCAGAACATGAACAATTGTTGAAACGGCTCGTGCAGGCCGATGCAACCTTGTTTATTCAGGTTCCAGCCATTGACGTACAACTTGGCGAATCTGAAAGTGAACATCGCGCGCTCGAGGCATGGGATGATTGGACGGCGCAAGGAGCAGAGGGCATGCTCGTGAAACCCCACATGTTTCAACGAAGTGCCCGCCCAGGGCTAGTCCTTCCCGCACTTGCGTGCCGCAGCGCTGAAGCATTGCGTAGAATTCAGGGGCCGGAATACGATGTCGAGGGTAATCTAGAACGACTCCGAACACGTTCTCTGAGCGCGCTTCGTTTTCGAGCGCTTTCGCAGTTTGCGCTTGGAATGGAGGCCGTCGAGCGGTTTGTCGAACGGGAACCATTGTCACGTATTCACGCCTGCGTGGGCGCCGCCCTCGCACTCGAATGTCAAACTTCAGAACCATTACCGTGAACCATTTCGAGATGCAAGGAACGAGGCGCGGATGAGTGACGAACTGCTGCTTTCGCCTGAGTTTGCCGATGACGCGATGCTCGCTGCCGTTGCGCAGGGACACGCCATCATTTCCCAGGGCGCGAACAGTGAGAGCGTGATTGCGATGCAAACGGCGCTCAGAGCATTGGGCGTGACGTTAAAGCCTGACGGTTCGTTCGGACCCAAGACCCGCGACGTCCTGGCAGATTGGCAAAAATCTGCTGGATTGTCTGAATCTGGTGTTTTGGATATGGAAACGCTCCTGGCTATGGACCGCCTGCTCGTCGAGCGTCGACAGAATGCGTTGCATATGGCCATGGCGCGTTCCGTAGGAATGGATCCCGCCCGTCCCGCGCCGTCACCACGTACGACTTCGCACACCGATGTTTTGAATGACGCGTCGTATTTCGTAGATGGAAACGAATTGCCCGTCATTGGAAATGCAGCCGCGGAGGATCCCGATTTTCCACCACCTGCGGTTGACAAGATAAAGCCTCTGGTTGCTACCGGTACTCCACTCGCAGCCGATCGGCGAGAGATGTTTAGTCGCCTTCGTAACTCCCTTGGTGATGATGCGGCCGCGAATGCAGCAATCGACAGACTTCTGGCTTCGGGACGATTTCATTCTGGGAAATTGCTCCCCAATTTAGCGACATTGGCCACGGCAAAGCGTCACCCCGAACTTGTGCTCCAAGGTGGAATCGATTCGAATTTGCTGGTGCGTCAGACCGTTCGGCATGTCGACAATCCGCTCCGTGTGCAACAAGGCATAGGACGAGGCACCTGCGGAGCGGGCGTTATCGAATATTTGCTTTTGCGGCACGATTCTAGCGAATTCGTGCGTTTGATCGATGGCATTACTGGCTTTTCGGGCGAAGTAAAACTACGGTCTGGGCGGACGATTACGATGCCGCGTACCGCAATTCCTCGGGACACAACGGGTCGCGTCGACATTGATAGGCTCTTTCAATCAACAATCATGAACCACGCGACGCTCATGAGTTGGTTGTTCGATTATGACAATCCCAAAGACGACGAAACATTCTGGGCGGCTGCAAAAGGAAACAGCCAGATGCCGATCTGGGGTTTTGCCCAAATGTACGAAGACATTCTGGGGCAAACTTGCACAAGCGTGTCCCGAGCGTCAACGTCTCGAGAGGTATTGGTCGACGTTGTTGCGGCGGAAGTTGCTCGGGGCAATCGAGTACCCGTGATTCTCGAATTCTCGTCGTTTCATTGGTTGAACGTAGAATGGGTCGCGCGCGGAGCGGATGGACGTCCGGTGTCATGGGTGTTGCGCAATCCTTGGGGCTGGGACGAAGGAGACGGGGTTCCGCCACGCGAGCCCATGCCGGAAGGTGGAGGGCGCGTACGCATGAAAGCGGCAGATTTCATGAATGCATTGTTTGGGGCTGTGATCAAGGGCTGAGGGGTCAATCAATGCGTGCCGAAGACGCCACGATGTCGAGCAGGCGTTGCGGCATATCGAAAACCTCCTGAAGCAGCTGATTTCGTAAAGAATAAGCAACCGTCCAAGGTTTCCGAGCGAGCGTGGTCCAAGTCGGCCGATAACCTCCGAGGTGCCGATGTCTCGCTTGCTTTGTGCTGCGCTCTGCCTTCCGCTTTTGACGTCCTGTAATCGTGTCATGGTTGGAACGCACACGGAAACGGTCATCACGATCGAAGAACGTGTCGTGATCATTAACTTCGCCAATACCATCGACCGCGTGTCGAATATGGTAAGTGATTACGATTTGCAAGAACGGGCAACGAAACGTGGATTAAACATCGTCGACGTAGCGTGGGAAGATACAGGGCGTGCGGTCGGTTCAGCCCTCGGACCCAATATCACCGATTTGACACTTCAAGTGCGTAGGCGTTTGTCAAATGGCGAATGGGCAGACGCTTTGATGCCCGTCGTTCGTTTTCCTAATTTTTCGGATCGCACGGCGGACCTTCCCGCGGATCGGTTTTTCTTGCGCGTTGGCAATTCGAAAGACGCCCCGCTCGCGACCATGCCGCTCTTGGACGTTTTGCGAGATATTCGCGTCGTCGCTTCCAAACCTACGTCGCTCGGAGCTGATGCTTCCAAGCCCATCAATCTCGTTGCAGATCGCGATACGCATTTTCTCGTGAGCGCCCAGGCTGTTTTTCTTCCCATTCCGCATACTGGCGAAGTGACATTTCATCCGGTCGTCTACAATTATCAATCCGCGCCGAGATCCCCAGCCGTTCTCGTGCTTTTGGCGACACGCGAAGGCACCAGCGTCAAAGTCATTGAAAATCGCACCGAAGATGTAACCGTGAAAGGGTGGG
>JANORL010000988.1:0-13507 GCA_031415295.1 Polyangiaceae bacterium
ATATCTTGGGTCACGGTGTCGCGACGCACCAAGGCTTCGTTTTGGTACAGTGCAAACGTCAGGGCGACTTTTTGCTTGCTCATGATGCTCCGTAACCTTTCTTCGTGCCGTCCCGCGTTATTGCGGGTGATATCCCTGCGAACAGGGCGCGTTGTCTAAAATTTGTTGGTCTTCATGGCCGCGCGAGCTACGCGCTCGCCATGACCCCTCACGAACTGCCTGATTTCGCGGCATTTCGGAGAAGTTCGTTCCACGCGAGTACAAGACAGCCGATTGGACCCAAGGTTCCCGCCTTTTAAGAGATCGTGTCAGTTGTTGGCCAGGCCGGATCTGGACGCTCGCTTCGCGCGCGTGGGACACGCGCTTCGCGAGACCAGTCACGATGAGGGGCTCCGCAGGCGGCTCTTTGAGTCTTTTGGGCAAGCCCAAAAGACGAGCCTACTGCTCTGCCCCCATACCCCCCGACGGATCGGCCCGGATCCACCATTTCACCCAACGACTGGCAACGACTTCCCTTTTCGTCCCGCACGAGACGTCTTGGGCGGAGTCGTCGACAACAGTCGTTCCGCAAGATCAACGCTGCGATCCACGAGTTCCCGTGAAGCCTCCGCCAGCTCCTCGCTTGCTTGCACCATCGCGACATTGCGCTCCATGTCTTCAGCTGTCCATCCACGCGAATGCGCCACGTACGGGAATTGCGGAAACTGACACCCAAGCTCTGCAAAGAATCCCAGCATCTGTCCGGCAACAGCCTGCACGTTGTCTTGTCCGCCCGTGATGATTGTCCCGACAACCTTGTTTTGCAACAATACTTTGCCCGAAATCGTCACCTGGTTCTGGATGCAATTCATTCGCTCGACCATTTTGAAGTACAAGCTACTCGGCGCGCCCCAGCGGATCGGCGTCGCCACAATAAACACGTCCCCCCAATGGACGATCGCTTCGTACACGCGATCCAACTGGTCGTTTGGATCCATCTGCGTAATCGAACACGGCCAGGTACACGCGCGAGCCGCCTTCGAATAAAACCCCTCGCACGCTCGAAACGACAAGTCACGCAATCGAATGAGCTGCGTCTCGTGTCCTTTGCTGGCTGCGTGAACAAGCGCCTTCTCGAGCAACGCTTCGGACGTCGAAAACCGTGGAAAGTCCTTTTGCATCGCCGTCGTGGAAATGCCCACGACCCGAGGTTTCCCCGCTGCTCGTTCCACCGCACGCGCCAACGGATGCGGCGTATGCGGCTTTTTTGCCCGCTTCTTATGCGGCTTGGGACTGACGAAAACGCGCCCTCCTTCGGTTCTCACATGATATGCCGGTACGACGTCTTCTTCGAATCCGCGTTCACCTTCGCCGCCAATACGATGAAACTTCCACTGATGCCACGGACAAACAATGTAATCGCCTTCGAGTGTCCCCTTGCCCAGCGGCCCACCGGCATGATTACACACGCCGTTGATTGCCCCGAACACGCCATCTTTGAACGTCAACGCAACGCGCACACTTCCAACGACGACCTGTTGTACGTCGCGCGCCGATAATTCGTCGACACTGCCTACGTCGATCCATTCTTCGTCATTTGAATGACTCATACAAGATGCTCGCTTTGGCCAAATTCGCCGTAGATTTCACCCACGACCAACGGTTTGTCCCTGTACGCACACGGACCATATCATGTCATGCAAGCCTTGAAAAGCTTGGTGATCATCTTCGGCTCCTTTGCGTCTCCGCGAGCCAGTACTGGGCGCGTGTACCGAAGGTATCGTCAGGATTGGTTCGCTGCCGAAAGGTTTACGCACCTGCTCCGCATGGGTCGAAGAATGACCGACTGAAACGTCACGTTGTGCTTGCTCCTGCGGTCAGTTCCCTTATGCTACTCCGCGTCCGAGACGCCAAAAGGGGACTCGGACACTTTCACTGCCGATGGTTTCGGCACGAGGTAACCAGCATGAAATTCTCACGAGCAAAGTTCTTCTCATTTATCGCGGCCATTGCCGCCATGGTCGTGCTCACGGGCACGGCAATCGCCGGCGACTGGATCCACACGGGGTCCGGTACGCGCGTCAAGACGATCGTGATCGTCGACGTGAACGTTTATTCGATCAACCACTTCATGAAGGAGAAACCGGCCGAGAAATCGAAATCCGCTGTGATCAACGCCGACGTCGACAAGAAGTTTGAATGCAAACTGCTCCGCGACGTCGCGGGCGACAAGCTCAAGACGGCAATGGAAGAGGCGTACGCGAAGAACAACTACACCGACAAGGCAAAGATCGCCAAGGTTCTCACTGCATTCCCGGCGGAACTCAAAGAAGGCCAGAAGTTCGTGGTCAGTTACGACGCGGCTGCGAAAACCACGACGTTCGCCATCGGCGGCCAAGGCTCGGTGACGGTTGATGGCCTCGATTTCATGAAAGGCACGTGGAGCATTTGGTTGGGCAACATCGACCAAAAGAACCTCGGCAACCAACTGATCAGCAAGTTGTGAGATGGGCTCAGCGGTCCGTTGAATGATTGAAAAGACAAATGTAGGGGCGCGGTAAATCACGCCCCTACATTTCGAAAAAAATCAACGGGCTGTTCGATATGGCACACGCCATGAGAACCTGAGCCACGACGCACCCACGGTCCGCATTCTCCATCCCTTCACAATCGACTTGACAACGACGAGCTTCCTTTCGATGCTCGACTCGGCTACCGTTGCGCCGTGGAGGCTTTGGCGCATGAGTTACGGGTTTATGATTTGAAATGCCAAGACAATCACTGCGTATATCCCTGGAGCTCACCTGACTTCGGATCATTGGATGCGGCACTCGCCGAAATAGGTGTTGCGTTCAAATTCAATGGATACGCATCGCTACGGTAGACGGCTTCAACGGCTCCAAATCAAGATTGACTTTTTGCTGCCCGCGGTTGAGAATGTGACGAACGTCAATTTTGCCCCTCCACACCACGAATTGTAGAATGCCATGACCGCCTCGCCGAAATTCGCTTTGTCCGTGCGATCGCTCATTCGTTTCGCCGTCGTTGTAATGCTCATCGGAGGACCTCGATTGGCGCTGGCGGATCTACCGCGACCGCCGGGTTGGGAACCGACGTGCACCATCGAAAAGGAACAGATAAAAGGAGGCGGAACTTGTGAACAGTGTCGCGGGTGGCAAGACCCGGATCCTTGTCAAAAAGCGCTCGAAGAAAAGGGACTCACGCGTCGTTGCACGGAAGGTGGAGCGGGGAGTTACGTAGCAGTTTGGTGCAAAGGTGCCGCAGGTGCACCGAATGCGACGGGTACGCCACCTGCTTCTACAACGTCCACGCCGACGACAACACCAGCAGCGACGCCAGCTCCGGTGGCGCCGGCCGCGGACAATCGGCGTGGCAGTGGCATGTGCGCCGTACAGGTAATCAACCAAGACAAACGCAACGATTTTTTCTTCATTCTCGTGCCCGTGGGCATTGGACTGGGACTGCTGCGACGTCGAACGTCTTTGCGACAGGGTCGAAAGATGGATCGCGTGACGAGAAAAAACACGCTTCCCTGACGAGCGCTTGACGGGCTAGACTAACGATCCTCGTGACGGAGTTTCTGTGCAGCCGCTATGATCATGCTTTCGGAAGGTAGCATTTTCGCGCAACGTTACCGCGTCGTTCGCCTGATTGGAGAGGGCGGAATGGGCGCGGTGTTCGAAGTCGTGCATGTTGAAACGGAGCGGCGATGTGCGCTCAAAGTCATGCAGCGCAACATGGTCGACAACGACGCGATGCGGGCGCGATTTCGACAAGAAGCGAAGGTTGCGGCGCTCGTGAACAGCGAACATATCGTCGATGTCTATGATGCGGGCATCGACGAAGCGACGCAGGTGCCGTTCCTGGTGATGGAGCTGTTGACGGGGATCGAGCTTCGGCAGGAGCTGAAGAAACGGGGGCGATTACGTCCCGAAGACGTGTCTGTGTATATGTACCAAACGGCGCTCGCGCTCGACAAAACGCATCGTTCGAACATCATTCATCGGGACCTGAAACCCGACAACCTATTTTTGACGTTTCGTGAAAATGGCGCGCCTCACATCAAGATTCTCGATTTCGGTGTGGCCAAGTTTTTGACCGATGCCGCATCGCAAACGAGTGCGACGCGGGACGTCGGCACGCCTCTGTACATGGGTCCCGAGCAATTCACAATGGGTGCGAAACCTTCGCCGCAAACTGATATTTATGCGCTGGGCATGATCGCGTATACGTTGTTGACTGGTGTATCGTATTGGGCTGACGATAACCAAGTGGCGGTGACGATTTATGCGTTTGCGCTACATGTCATCAAGGGCCCGCCGGAGCCCGCGACGGTACGAGCATTTCGCCGGGGCGTGTCGTTGCCACCCGCATTCGATGTTTGGTTTGCCCGCGCAACGGCTCGGGATCCCACACGACGTTTTCCATCGGCGCTTGCCACTGCCAATGAACTCGCCGATGCGTTGGGTGTGCCGCAGGCGGGTACCGACAATTCGAGGTTCGGATCGAATGCTGGAATGAGGGGAGTTATTGGATCAACGACGGGTCCAGGATTGCCAGCAACTGGATGGACCGGATCGGGCGCAGGCTCGCTCACGCCAGAACCTGCCAATGCGACGGGAGCACCACTGGCGACGACGACTGGATCGAAAAAAGAGACCAAGGGGCGACTTGTCATTGCGGCAATTGGAATGGGTATTCTTCTGGTTATTGGGCTCGTGGCGGTATTTGCGCAAAACGGGGGAGCACGTTCGACTGTTGCCGCGTCCTCCATGGACGCTGCTCAAGCAATACCGAGCGCGCCGGTTGTGAATGTAACGACCGCTCCGACAACGCCCACAGTTACGCCCATTCTCGAACCAGTAGTATCGGCATCAACGGCGACACCGCCTGCCAAAACGACGTCGAAATCAACGGGCCCCACCAAACCTGTCGTCACGAGCGTAGCACCGAAAAAGGACCTCTTTACGAGGGACTGAACATGACGCCCCCGAAAATCCGCGGTATTGGATCGCGCAGCAAAGTCCGACGCTCTCTTGGTAAAACCATTCCTCTGTTCTGGTTGTTCCTCGCGCCCGCTCACGCTTGGGGGCAAGACCTCGCGACGGCTGAGGCATTGTTCAACAAAGGCGTGGCGGAAATAAAGTTGGGTAATTACAAAGAAGCGTGTCCCGCCATTGCTGAAAGCCAAAAGCTGGATCCACGTCCGGGAACTCAATTCACGTTGGCTGAATGCTTGGCACGAGCGGGAAAGTCGGCGTCGGCATTCGTTGCATTCGAAGATTTTTTGCGCACGGTTCATGCGTTTCCCGCGGCACAACAAAGTCGGTACGCAGATCGTGTCAAAGTCGCCGAAGGCAAAAAGGCCGAATTGAAACCAACTATTCCGGAGCTTACCATCGTCTTGCCGAAGGGAGCGCCATCGGGCATGAAGATCACGCGCGATGGGATGGAAGTGACCGGCCCGATGATGGGTTTGTCGCTGCCCGTTGATCCGGGTGTACATCGAGTGATCGTGGAACTCCCAGGAAAGCCACGTTCCGATGAGAATATCGAGCTTTCGCCGGGTGAACATCGCACGCTAGAAGTATTGCTTCCGGGCGAGAAACGCAAGGGGGTTGATGGGGCAGGCCCCGACAAATCCGAGGGCAAACCTGGAACGAGTCGGGCGATTGGCACGTATTCCGCGCTCGGGATTGGAGCCGCGGGACTCGTTATGGGTGGGATCACCGGGGGACTCGCATTGAGTGACAAGCGGGCGGCGGACAAGCAATGCCCGCAATTTGCTTGTACTGCGGGAGGTCTCGATGCTGTCGACCACGGACGAACAATGGCACGCCTAAGCACCGTGGGGTTTGCCGTTGGTGGTGTGGGCATTGCGGCAGGCGTGATTCTATTCTTGACTCGTCCGAAGACGGACAAACCAAGTGTATCGGCGGACGTGATCGTCAGCAATACAGGGATTGCATTGACAATGAAGGGGGTTTTACAATGAAGGCGCCATTCGGACTTCTCGCTCGAGTAAACGGGGCAGCGATTGCTGCCATTATCTTTTGTTCGCTGGGTTGTGAGCAGCTTATTGGCCTAGATGGTCCCTACATTGCGGCTTCGGTTGCTGCTGGTGGAGGCGCTGGTGGAGGCGCTGGTGGAGGCGCGCCCGAATGCAAAGAAGGGGCGACGGAGGAATGTTATTCGGGTGATCTGACGCTCAAAGGCATTGGGGCGTGTCAACCCGGGACACGAGCGTGCACGAATGGGGTGTGGCAAGCGTGTGCAGGTGAAGGCGTTCCATCGATGGAACAATGCACCGGCAACGACGACGATTGCAATGGCGTTGCGATGTGCACAGGCGCGCTTGGCTGGGCATTGACGTTTGGCGGCACGGGCAACGACAGTTCGACTTCAATCACGACGGATGTATCGGCCAATGTTATCGTTACCGGTAGTTTCTCCAATTCGGTGACATTCGGCGGCAAAGTGCTCATGAGTGCGGGAGGCACTGACGTCGTCGTTTTTAAACTTGATCCAAGCGGAAAACCTATATGGAGCAAAGCCTTTGGGTCCGCTGGTACGGATGTCGCTCGCGCAATAGCCGTCGATGCCTCGGGAAACATTATTATCGTTGGAAACTTGGGCGGCGGGGTTGATTTTGGTGGTGGCCCATTGCCACATAGCGGGGCGTCGCTTTTCGTCGCCAAACTGGATCCGAACGGTACGCACCTATGGAGCAAATCGTTTACGGGAGCCACGGCCCTCGGAAGTACCGACGCCGCGGTTGACGCATCCGGCAATGTCCTTATTTCGACGTCGCTCTCGGGAAAGATCAATTTCGGCAGTGGTACGCTAACGACCTCGGAAGAAGCCTTGACCGTGGTCAAATTCGATTCTTCCGGGCAGCTCTTGTGGAGCCAATTGTTCGGCAATTCCAATTGTTGTGGTGCCCTACGTTCGGTCATCGCTGTCGATTCCGCTGGAAACGTGGGTATCGCTGGGAGCTTTCAAGGAAAAATCAATTTCGGCAGTGCCATGCTGACGAGCTCGAAGAGAGATATATTTTTGGCCAAACTCTCCCCCACTGGAGAAAGTTTGTGGGGCCTTCAGGGGTCGTCAATGGGGAACAATGCTGCGGAAGGCCTCACATTCGACAAGACCGGGGCACTCGTCGTTTCGGGAACGTTCCCGAGCCCAACATTGTCGTTTGGGTCGAACCAAATCACCGGTTATTCTGGTACTGACGCGTTCGTCGCTAAATTCGATACCAACGGCGTCTTCGTTTGGGGCAAAGCCCTGGGCATGGGCGGAGTTGACGAAGCGTCATCGGACGTCGAAGTCGATAGCGCAAACAACATCTTACTCGCCGGCACGACGACGTCCAATGCGCTGGATTTCGGCACCGGCACTGTCGGAACCGCCGGCATGTTCGTGGTCAAACTCGATCCCGTGGGCAGTACCATTTGGAGACGAAACTCGGACGTCGCCACCACTCCCTTTCCTGATGCTGCAATCGCCGTGGACAACCAGGGACGCACTCTGTTGACGCGCGGGTTCTTGGCCCCACTGAACTTTGGGGGCGTGAGCTTGCCGAGCGCGGGCACTACCGATATTTTTGTCATCCAATTGGGCTTATGACGCTCGGCAATACCAACACGTTTGGCAGGGTCGAACCATGATCGACAAACGCGCTTTACTCGACGAACTCCGCACGCGGCTGGAGGACGAACGAGCGACGACAATGCGCCTTGCGCTCGATGCGGCGGCGGCGACACACGAAGACAACAAGCCTGAAAACGACAAGGATATGCGCTCGACAGAAGCGTCCTATCTGGCTCGAGGGCAAGCCGAACGCGCGCGGGAACTCGAACGGTCGCTCGCGCTTCTCGGAACCATTCTCGTGCGCCCGTTTGGCGCGGGCGATCGAATAACTGCGACGGCACTTGTCGAGCTTTTGCACGGCAAATCGAAGCTCATCTGTTTCGTTTTGCCTGCAGGCGGGGGACAACGAATTCGTAGCGGTGATACGGACGTGCAAGTCGTGACGCCGACGAGTCCACTGGGCAAAGCGTTGATGGGTTTGTCAGAAGGGGACGACGCGGAAGTGAGTACGCCACAAGGGCCGAAAGTGTACGAAGTCGTCGGCGTACGGTGAGAACAGCATTTCGTCGGGTTTCACCCGGCCGCACAAGGGGCTTCGCGCTCTTTGTATTTTGAAGGCGGCGGGACACCTGATCCCGGACTATTTCCTTCATCTACAAAACGTTCGTCGCGACGTCACAAGCAGTAGCGTCCGTCGTCCACTTGGGGTAAGGCGACTTCGTCGCAGCGTTCAGGAGTTTTCGCCCATGCGCAAATATGTACTGTTTTTCGGAGCATCCACCCTTGCCACCGCGGCCGCGTGCGCGTCGGCACCCGACCCTCAACCACGGGCAAAGGTGCCTCTCGCTGCTTCTGCCGCGGCTGCGTCAACTACGTCAAACGGAACGACCGCAATGCCCACTGCCAATCCTTTGCTCGAAAAGTGGACCGGAACGTTTGGCGGGGTACCGCCTTTCGCGAAAGTCAAAGTCGAATTGTTCGCGCCTGGGATTTTGGCGGGAATGGACGAACAACGGCGAGAAATAGATACAATTGCCAAAAACCCGGCGCCTCCCACGTTTGACAACACGATCGCGGCCATGGAGGACATGGGGCGCACGTCCGATCGGGTCATGACGTTGTACGGTGTTTGGGCGTCGACGATGAATGGCCCCGAGTTTCAAGCGATCGAGCGTGAAATGGCGCCCAAGCTGGCAGCATTCTCGGATGAGATCACGCAAAACGAAGCGCTTTTCAAGCGCATTGAAGTCGTTTACAATTCTGCCGACAAAGCCAAACTGACGCCCGAGCAACAACGACTCACGTGGCGCCATTACACGTCATTCGTGCGTTCCGGCGCGAAACTCGATGCGACAGCAAAAAAACGCGTGGCGGAAATCAACCAACGATTGGCGTCGTTGTATACGAGCTTCAGTCAAAACGTTTTGGCGGACGAAGAAAATTATTCGCTCGTTATCGACAAGGAAACGGACCTCGATGGTTTGCCCGAATCGATTCGTTCCGGCGCAGCGGCGGCGGCCAAAGCCAAAGGAACTGAAGGCAAATGGGTCATCACCAATACGCGTTCTTCGGTCGAACCATTTCTGACGTATTCGACGCGGGACGATTTGCGCGAAAAGGTATGGAAGACATTCGTCAGTCGTGGCGACAACGGGGACGCCAAGGACAATAAGAAAATCATTTCCGAAGTGTTGAAGCTGCGAGCGGAACGGGCGAAATTTTTGGGTTTTGCGACGCATGCACATTGGCGCCTCGAGAATGCGATGGCTAAAACGCCTACGCGCGCAATGGCGCTCATGGAGGAAGTTTGGCCCGCCGCCGTCGCGCGAGTTCGCGAAGAAGTGGCGGATATGCAAGCTTTGGCGACAAAGGGAGGGCTGAAGCGTAAGATCGAGCCTTGGGATTATCGGTTTTACGCCGAAAAGGTCCGCAAAGCCAAATACGACCTCGATGAAAACGAAGTCAAACCGTATCTGCAATTAGAAAAACTTCGCGAAGGCATGTTTTGGGTTGCCGAGCAGCTTTTCGGGTTCACGTTTTCACCAATATCGAATGTGGAAGTGCACCATCCGGACGTACGCGTTTGGGAAGTGAAGAACAAGGCGACCGGCAAACACGTCGGGTTATGGTATTTCGATCCGTATGCGCGCAAAGGAAAGCGTTCGGGCGCGTGGATGAATGCGTATCGAAATCAGGAACGTTTCAAGGGAGAAGTAACGACAATCGTCAGCAACAACAGCAATTTCGTGAAAGGCAAAGAAGGTGAGCCGGTCTTGATTAGCTGGACGGATGCGCAAACGTTGTTTCACGAATTCGGTCACGCGTTACATGGTTTGAGTTCCAACGTCACGTATCCGACGATTGCCGGGACGCACGTCGCCCGAGATTACGTCGAATTCCCGTCGCAATTGCTGGAACATTGGCTTTCGACGCCGGAAATGCTCGAAAAATTCGCCGTGCATTACCAGACGGGCAAACCATTGCCGAAGGAGCTTTTTGCGAAAATCGAAAAAGCGGCCACGTTTAATCAGGGGTTCAGCACGGTCGAATATTTGAGCAGTGCACTCATCGACATGAAGCTACACCTCGTGGGCGATAAAGACATCGATCCGGCCACGTTCGAACGCGATACGCTCAAGGCAATGGGGATGCCGCCGGAGATCGTGATGCGCCACCGCACGCCGCAGTTCAGCCACGTTTTTGCTGGCGATGGATATTCGGCTGGTTATTACAGCTATCTGTGGTCGGATACGCTCACAGCGGACGCTTACAACGCATTTGTCGAGGGCAAAGGACCTTATGATGCTACGGTCGCGGAACGCCTACGCAAGAACGTCTTTTCCGTGGGAGATACGATAGATCCCGCGGAAGGGTATCGAGCATTTCGCGGCAAGGACGCGGGCACCGAAGCGCTCATGAAGAAGCGTGGATTCGCAGCCAAGGGGGCGAAAAAGCCCGCTGCAAGGAAGTAAGCGTCACGGCCCCACGTGCGTCATGGGGCCGTCGTTCACGACATCACCCAACCATTTCGATAACTTCTTGCTTTGCACGGTGGTCGAGTAAAACCCAGGGCCGAGCAAGTACGTGTGCGTCGTGCTATCGACGAAATACGTGCCCCATTGACCGGGATGGTTCATGTGGTTGGTGCGCAAATCCTCGAGTCCCGCGGCGTAGACGTTGCCATCGACGGATGACGCGATGCCGTCGATGTTTTGGCAATCGTTTTTCCCATATCCGAAAAAGAGAGAGATGACCGCATCGCGCGTCGATGAAATGAGCCCAAGCCGTGCATTGGGATACTTGTTGCCGATGTAATCGACATAGTTCACGATGCCGCCGCCGTCGGAGCCCGAGCATTCGGGACAATCGGCTGGTAACGTTCCCTTCAGGCCCCATAACGTGCGCCATCGACTTTGCAAACAGGGTGCGATGTATGCATCAGACATGGGTGGTCCGGAATCGTCGACGAGCACAACGGGCGTGGGACAAAATGCCTGGGCGACGCGTTCGTAGTTGTATGCCGCGCCAAACCCACCGGCACTGATGCCCGTCAGGAGCACCTTGGAAAGTCCAGGAAACGTGGGAATGATCCGCTTCAGATCCAGGTAGATGTTGTTGTACCCGACGAATTCTTGATCCTTGGGCGACACACCACCGGGGACGTCCACCTTCGACGCATTGCCCGCATGAATGTCACCCGAGCAATACGGAACGTAGACCATGTTCCAATCTTTGACGGGGTTTTCGGTATTGTTTGCATCGAAAATTCCCGCGGCACCAGATGTGTTCTCCCAAGCTCCAAATGCCACCGATCCGAAGATGGTGGGACTGATCCCGCATGTCGTACCATTAAAGCAGGCGCCTCCTCCTTCGAGGTAAATCACGAGTTTGTCCGAACCTGTTTGCGGACGAATACCGAATCCCGTGGGTGAACCATTGCGGCACTTTGCGCCGTCGACGTCAATCCACGTCCACTTGCCCGGAGGAGCGTCAATCGGTTTGATGGCCGGCCCGTCAAACGGGCCCTCGGGAGTGCACATCGGCCCATTACCACCAGCTCCAGCAGAGCCACCGCTGGCAGACGAACTGCCACCTCCGCCGGCATTGCCTGTCCCCGACGAGCCACTTGCGAGGGTCGTGCTACTGCCTTCTCCGCCGCAGCCAAGGAATGCCGTGAGGCCAACCAGGATCCAACTCCATAGAAAGATTTCGTTCTGCCGCATTGGACGATCATATTCGTCGCTGCGCAAAGAGCAAGTTTCCCACGTCGAAGTCTCGATCTCCTTGGCAAACGTGCCTGAATTGGCTCATTCCACGCGCTGGAAGTCCGACCTTGCTCGGAGTGCTCTTCATCATTTCGCGCCTGGTGCTCACCGTGCGATTGGTGCATGATGCGCCCAATGACGCCGCGCTTCATCAACCGTATCCTTCGCCAGTGGTTCCGGCGTGATTTGACCGTTTGGTACGACCCGGCTTACCGTTTGCCGCTTAGTGGGCTCGATGGACGGGTCGGAATGGAGCCACGGCGAGCGGACTTCGTTGCCTGGTATCTGATCGACAAACAAGTCATTTCGGCCCAAGCCATTCGTACGCCAAGTGCTATTGCATATACGGATCTCGGCCGAGTGCACGACGCGTCTTGGCTCGAATCGCTGGCGACACCAACGACGCTCGCACGTATATTTGCGACGACGGCTGAAGAGATCCAAGTCGATCCCGTGCTGCTCACCGTGCGTTTGGCCTGCGGTGGAACGCTCGCTGCTGCAAAATGGGCATTAAAACAACGCAATGCAGCCCTCAATCTTCTCGGGGGATTTCATCATGCAGGAAAGGCCTCTGGCGGAGGATTCTGCGCGGTTAACGACATGGCCGTCGCGCTGGCCACGCTCCGCGCGGATGGTTTTACGGGCCATACCGTATTCATCGATCTGGATGCACATCCGCCCGACGGGACGGCAGATTGCGTTCGCGATGATCCGAATACGTGGATTGGTTCCATTTCCGGCTGTGACTGGGGACCGCTCGATTCCGTGGATGAAACGGTTTTGCCCAAAGGCACCGGTGATGCGCACTATCTCGAAGCGCTCGACGCCATGTTGGCACGAATGCCTAATACAGATCTCGCTTTCGTCATTGCAGGGGGCGACGTGCTCGCGGGCGATCGTCTTGGCGAACTCGGCTTGTCGCTCGAGGGCGTTCGTGAACGCGACCTTCACGTCATGGATCGATTGCGCGGAATTCCGAGTGTATGGTTGCCGGGCGGCGGATATCACAACAATGCCTGGCGGGCGCTTGCTGGTACGGGCATTGCCCTTTCGCTCAAAACGCGTCAAGCCATTTCGCCAACGTATGATCCGTTGTCTCGTCGATATGCGGCCATTGCTGCCGGTTTGGCCCCAGATGAATTGCGCAACGATGAAAAAGCGGACGATTCAAATATTCTTGAAACATTGGGAATCGGCTCCGCGCGTAAACCACGGGCGCTGGGATATTATACGGCAGAAGGCATCGAATATGCACTCGATCATTATGGACTTTTGTTTCAACTCCGGCGTTTGGGTTACGATCAATTCGAGGTGCGCGTCGATTCCACGGGCATCGGCGATCGAATGCAACTTTTGGGTCACGCGATGAATACCAAATACTTGCTCATTGAAAACGTGGTCGAAAAGCAGCACATCGCGGACCACGACGTGCTCTATATCCATTGGCTCACGTTGCGGCATCCGCTGGCACATTTTACGGAAAAGCGGCCACAACTTCCCGGACAAGAAGTCCCAGGGCTTGGAATGGCCCGAGAAATGAGCGAACTCGAATTACGTATTGCGCTTCGTCTTGGATTCAAAGGCATTGCATTTCGGCCGGGCTGGTATCACATGGCGTTTGCGGCACGCGCTCGCTTCCAATTCGTCGA
>JANORL010000989.1:0-1763 GCA_031415295.1 Polyangiaceae bacterium
ATGGGGGGCGTAGCCCCCCATCGTGAACTGGCTAGAGTGCAAGAGTCGGGTCGCGAAGCGAGCCCGACGAATGCACTGACTAGGGCCGTTCGAGCGTAAGCGAGAACGTGCCCGGCTTTCATAGGAGGAGGGGGTTAGAGGGTTAGGCGCGAAAACGGATTCGATCCCGGATAGACACCCTCTTTAGGGTATCGAGCTTTTTTCGTCCGCGATGGCCCAGGCTTTCCACGTGATAGCGCAGCGTTTGTCCATTTCGGGTTTGCCCCCGGCGCAGTAGGCCGTATCGAATGGGGGACCCAAAATGTGCAGCGTCGTTTTACCGACGAAAGGAAGATCCTTGCGTGACAGCGCGATCAATTCGCGTTGTCTCGCTTTGTAAGCATCGACCTTTTGTTCCCCAATGAGCGCTTGAAGTTGCCGTTGAAGGTGATCACGCAATTCTTCGTCTTCGGTCACGGCGAGCGTCCGTTGAATGAGGCGAATTGCCGCGTCTCGCTCGCCTTGACGACTGAGAATGCTTGCACTTGCCACGGCCGACCACCCCGCTTGCCCCACGTCGCCCCCTAATTCAGCGGCTCGCGCCATCAACCGGGCGCCATCGCGGCGCCACGTTTCGCGTTCCTTGGCGTCTTTGATGAGGGTTCCGGGTCCGGTAAACGCAATAAATTGACCCGCCGTGCGCCAAATTTCCGGATCAAGTGGTCGATTGCGCGTTCCACGTTCGACAATGATCCGCGTGCGCAGGATGTCCTCCCGTTGAGCCGCGGTGACTTGAAGATTAATGAGCGCGTCGGCCAGCAGATACGGCTCCCGGAACTCAGGGTCGAGTGCATTGATCGTGTCAATCATGTCCGCAACAGTGTCATAACGACGCCGATCGATTGTGCGTAATCCTTGTCCAACCAGCGTGTGAGCCCAGAGCAGATCCGCGAGCGCTGCGCGATAACCCAAGGACAATGTCACGACTTCGTCGGGCGGCGGCAATAGATTGATGTCGCTCGCTTCTTTCGCGAGAGCATGCGCGCCGGCAACACGTGATCGAATGCTGAAAATGCATATCGCTGCAATGGCGACGAGCACAATGGCGCGACGTTTGTCCGATGGATGCGACATCATTCGACCTCTCTGTCGACATACATTCCAGGCAAAACTCGAGCTGCTTGTCCGACCAAACGTTCGCCGCGGACCTGAAACGTCGACAGTTTGCCGTCGCCATCCAGGTCCCCGTGGGCTGTAGCGACAAACCTTACGGCATGCGTTGCAGGATCGACTTCGCTATCGAAACGGAATGAAAAGGCGTGCGGTTCGTCAACGCGAAAATCGAGCGCACGCCACGTGAGATGCTCCCAAATCTCTGGCGGATCCGTCACGCGTACCCCGCGAGGAACTTCTGCAGGCGTCAGCGGCACCGACGGCGGAAAACTGATGTCGTGGGGTTTGCTATTCGCGTACGCGACGGCATTGGAAACAAGCCTGTCGAGGTATTCGACGGGCTCCGAGAGTTTCGAGGCGTGAAGATTGCGGACAAACGCTGGAACGGCGACGGCGAGGACACTACCACCGATGGCAAAGGCGATGCTCATTTCGACAGCGGTCCAGGATCGGAACATCACGAAGGTCTTAGCGCGACTCGTTGCCGAGTTCCAATTTCAGATCAAGGAAAAACCCAAGTGGATGGGCGAACAGGAAAGTCCATGGAAAAACGAAGCCCGGACCATATTGGCCCGGGCCTCGGATACTGCTGCGAGAGAGGGACGATTCAG
>JANORL010000990.1:0-2923 GCA_031415295.1 Polyangiaceae bacterium
GTCGTGGTGACGCGGCAGGAGTGAAGCGCGCGCTCGAGATGATGACGAAGGCTGCTCCGCATCTGGTGCCGATGTACGTCGCAGCATCGAAGCTTCAGGTTCCATTGGCGCGTGCGCTTGGCGATGCACCGGGCGACAACTTCGATACGATTGAGCGAGTATTGGACGAGCAAGCGGGAACGTGACGAATCGTTTGAGGAAAAACGAGATTGGTTAGGGTTTGGCCCGGTATACCAGGAACAACCATTTAGATCTCGCATCTTGAAGATATTATGACGGGCCATTGGCACTGAGAAGCATTCGTTCAAATTCAGATAATAGAGCTTTTCCTCGATGCGCACCACGTGCCTCGATCAGGCGAAGAGCGTCGCGGGTATCTTCGACGTCCGCTGTCGTCGCTTCGTTCAACAGAGCGCGGATATCGTCATAATCCTGCGGTCTATTCCGGCTATCGTGGGCGAGGATTTTGAGGGCGATCAGGTGTCCGATACGAGCCACTGGCACAATCAAGCTCGGCAACACACGCAAACGCTCTGCCATTGCAGCGATCTCAGCCTCGATACTGGACGAGGCAAACAGCAGATCGACCAAAGCGCCGCGGTTGCTTTCATCTGGAGGTAAAAGGCGAACCGTTGCGAGGCGCCCAGTCGAGGTTTGTTCGAGGACCATCGACACACGATATCCGGCTCCTTGAAGCGAGAAGATCACTTCTTCAGCCTCCGCGTCATTGGAAACAGCAACAATGACGTCCACATCGCGAGTCGTTCTGGGCTCGGCGCGAGCGCTCACCGCCAGCCCTCCAATCAAGCACCAAGGACGATTGGATGCTTCCAGATCTCCCGCGATACGGCGGAGCGCACGTTCGACGCGGGTCATGCCCTGCTACGCGGCCAACGCACTTCACGTCCTTCGGCATCCCCTCGTTCCGCACCAGGACGCTGCGTGAACCATGCGTCAATCCTGGCCTCCACCTCCGCCGCCGTAAGCGCTGGGTTTGTCCGGCGGAGTTTTTCGCGCAGCATACTCTCGGCTAGCTCGCCGAGTTCGAGCGCGATTTCAAGGCATCCTTCGACGTCGGAATTCCGCACAGGATTAGTTTATCACGAGGTCAGTGTGCACAGATGAACATTCACGCCAACGTGCCCCGTGCGAATCGTCGATCAACGGTTACCTGTTGTCGGTGCAATCCTTGGTGGCCTGGCTGTTTAAAGAGCCGCTGCATGACTTGAGCAGCAGAGATCGTTTTGACCTCGCCCCGTTCGATTTCCGATACCCGCCGCTCGATTTCAGCATCCCATGCAGCAGCAACGTCCTGTTCATCGCCGAAATTGCCCAAGAGTTCAGCAGCCAGTGCGGCGCGTTCGTGAGGCGGCAGCGCAAGTGCGGTCGAACGGAGCAGGGCACGTGTCATATGCCTTGACTAGCACAAGACCCACCACCTGGGCGTCAGAATCTTGTGTCGAGCTTCGTCTGAATAAACCTCAGAATTTCTGAACAGCCCTCCCAAATATCTTGCTTCGCCTATTGGCCCTGTTGTACTGTCCTGGCTCATGCGACTCCTCGGTCCCAAATCCAGGTTATCTGTGTTTCTCTGGGATCTCGTCTTCCTTTATGCTGGCATCAATGCGGCGGAAAACGTGCCCGCCATCAAGGCGCTTGCGCCAACGGTTTTGGGTTTCATTACGAAACTCAAAGCGGAACGCAGCGATTTGGAAGACGCAGAGAATGCATGGATGGTCGCTCTTGCGCTCCGGGCGCGTCGTGACAATCAGGTTGACTTGACGACGGTCGAGATTGGCGGCGTTGCCCGCGTGACGGACAAAGAGACGTACAGCGTCTTGTTTCCGCGATTAAATCCAAGCCAAGTAACAAAACTCGCCCTCGACGAACAGCTCCAAGAGAATCGCCGAATCCAAAAAGAACTCGAAGCATTGCCGGCGGATCATGAGTTGCGCCATGAATATGGTGCGGAGTTCCTCGCGGAGATCGAGGCGCTTGAAAATGCAGATAAAGCGGTGGATGAAGCGGACATCGCGTTGGCGCTCGCGCGGTCGAAGGTGCGGCAATTGAAGTTGCAATTGGACAAGGACCGGCTGGGCATTCACGGGATACTCGTGGGCATTCTCGGGAACAAGAAAGCCGCGGATGGTTATTTCCGTCCTGCAACGACCGAGCCTGGCACCAAAGAGCCAGCGACGACGGGTGATGCAGCGAACGGGTCGACGCCGTAGCCACGTTTTGCGGACCGGTTTTCGCGCCGCGCAAGAGCTTTGCCGGAGTGTTGGCATGGCACTTTCGCGACGCGCAAGAGCATTGCGGGAGCGTTGGCAAGAAGCGTCGTAATTGAATCGCACCCACCGAGGTAAATGTGCCAATGAGTCGAGAGGAAGAGAGCAAAAAGACGTTGCGGGTGCTCGTCGCTTCGAATGACGATGAACAGAGCATACGAGACCGTAGAGGCAAAGGGCCATGGCGCTTTCCGATGCCCATGGATTCGAAGAAGGGAGACCCTGCGCTCATCTTCACGCATGATGCTCTCATTGCTCGCGGCGAGATTACCAAGGAACCGCCTAAAAAAACCAAAGGAAGCAAATTCGGAAAGCGGCGTGTCCGAAAAGGGGAAATTGGCAACATCAAACTACTACTGGAGCATGAGAAACCGCTAGGAGAAATGCCAACAGGTTGGCTCTGGCCGACACATCCACGCCGCAGCTTCTGCACGCCTTCGGAAGAGAATGCTCAAAAGCTAATGGCGATGATCGACGGCGCAATCGGAAAGATAAGCCGCAGCGCTGTTCCTGATCCTGAGATACAGCCCCAAGACGACGAGCACGAGTCATCATCGAATGGCGGAAGCGGTTATGAAGAGGATCCCGCCGTACGCAAAGCCGTTGAGCTTCGCGCAATGGAGCTTGCCGAAAAG
>JANORL010000991.1:0-1817 GCA_031415295.1 Polyangiaceae bacterium
GATGTCGTATCGATCCGAGGACCTCGTCGGCATGCAGGACTTCAACCTGACCTGGGAATGGTTTGGCGAGTTTTGGCCCAAGCCGAAAGAAAAAGACCGCTACGCCAAGTGGCCGCATCCGAAAGTGCTCGTCACCCCCAAAGTGATGAACATCTTCCGCGAGGCAGGCGTCACGACGTTCAAATGGACGCCGCTGCGTCAGTAATCGTAGCCGGACGCCCCAACGTGTCGATTTTTGTAATGGATTGTTGGGGCGATTCGTGAATCGCCCCAACAATCCATGCGAGCGCTGTTATCGAAGAATGTTTTATTGTATCCCGGCTTTGAGCTTATCCTGAAGCTGTCGGTGGGTCCGGAGATTACTCTTGCAAAACTGATGCATTTCTTCCGTAAGCGTTGTATCCTCGAGGTTTGACTCGAGCTCAGAAACGAGCGGCTCGATGACGGCGAGTCCGGCGTCGAACTTGCCATTGAAGTTGCAGCACTGCACGTAGCGCCTGCTCATCGCATGCCGCCGCTCTTCATTCGTAAACCCACGCTGGACTAGCTCTTCCCATAGCCCGTGGCAAACCTCGTGGGATTGACGGGTTCCGTAGGCAGAGTCGAGAAGCACTTCCGTAATGCGCCGCTTCGTTTCTGTGGCCTGGATTTCGTTTCCGCCCGCGCGTTTGACGAGTTCCGCTTCGATTTGACGATATTCGCGAGCCGCTTCCTCGAAGCTCAGCTCGTTCTTGCGCTCGCGAAACTGGACCGCGTTGATGCGTTGATTGACCGCTATTTCTTCAGGCTCCCATTTTCCACTGCGGGGCATGAGGCGTTTTCGGATACCGGCTTTGAGTTCGTCCCGTATGTTCTTGTGGATGCTGAGAAGTTGGTCGTAGTCGTTTGACTCACGCACTGAAGGCGCGAGCGTCGGGTCCTCGAGGCACTTCTCGATCTCCGCAATGAGCGGTTCGATTACCGCGACGCCAGCGTCGAACTCGCCGTTCCATTGGCAGCACCTGGCATAGATGCCGCTCATCGTGTGCCGCAGAGGTATATCGGAAAACCCTCGGTGAACCAGCTCGTCAAAGATCTCCCGGCAAACCTCGTGGGGCTGCTCGGTCCTCTTCGCCTCGTTGAGTAGCCACTCCGTGACGCGCCGCTTCGTTTCAACGACGCGATATTCGTTATCACCATCGCGCTCGACGAACTCCGCTTCGATTTGGCGATAACGGCGAACCACTTCCTCGAAGCTCATCTGTTGTTTGCGCAGGAAGATCGCGTTGATTCTATCGTTGAACTCTATTTCTTCGGGCTCAAGTTCTCGCCACATGGCATGATTCTCCTAACGTCCCCAACGTCGTGTCCAATAGTCGCAGGTTCCATTTCCCACCGCGGACGGCCACGAATTTTTACTCGTGCACACGTTCAGGCACGCTCCGAATAGCGTTTGTCTCCAATGATTCCCATCCTTGCGAGCAACGGAAGTCGCCATGCAGACAGCATAGTGTTCCGCGCAATCATCTTTGTCGTCGTCTCCACCCGTTATCGGTACCCTCTTCAGCGCATCAAGGACATCGTCCTTCGCCTTATCCACCACCTTTACGGTCACCGCAAACAGAATCGTATAGGCGCCCGCCTCGAGCACAAGTTCACTGACGACAATAGCCACACCCGCGACAACAATGACCACCGGCGAACCCACGAGCGACCGTTGCTCTGCGCTCGCCTGGTCGCGCCGAGACTTCAATTCCGCTGCCCCTTGCGGATCAGATCCTCGGAAACGGGCATGTCAGCTAATGTTTTACGCATGCACGCGCTAAAATCAGGCGCTG
>JANORL010000992.1:0-4868 GCA_031415295.1 Polyangiaceae bacterium
CCGCCTTGAGGCTGGGCGCCGTCCATGCGATTTCTGCTCGTTCTTGTGCCGGCAACTTGGCTAGCCATCGCTCGAGATCGGCTGTGGTCCACGCAAGCGGAAATTCTTGGACCAAGGGGAGATTCAACGCCGGTGCCGTCATGTTCAAAACCTACGAGAAGTGCAGATGAGATGCAACGCGGGCAAATCCAACGTGAGGATCATCGCTCAAACCGTAACAGCAACGGCCATCGGATGCTCGAAAATTCGTGCGTCATGCACCGCTCTCGAGAGCGGTCACCTACTTGGTGCTGCGGTTTAAGAAAATCGACATAGGTGGGGGCAATTTGTTCACGAGCAACGGGGTGACCATGAAAATACTTTCCAAAACGACCGTTCTGGACTAACGTGCGCGCCGAAACGAGGCGCACGATGGCGTTGGCTGTTGATGAAGCAATCATGACTTGGGTGCTCGAACTCGTGCTCGAAGCCATCAAGGCGCGCGTCGAATACACGAGCGAAAACATTTTCGTCAAGCGACGGATCGAGAGGCAGGTCCAAAATGCCGTCGATACGGTCGTCGAACCGCTCTTGCCATTCTTGCAACGCGAAGGCTTTAACGAAACGCAGCAACGGTTGCTCATCGAAACGTGCGTCCGAGAAATGCGTGAGCTGCTCCGAGAACCGGACAAGTTATTCCAAGGGTCGCTCAATGGCACCAAGGTATTCGAAACGCTCTATCCTGGTCGGAAGTACCCCGAGGAGATCCGCGACGAGGGTTTGCAAGGAGCCTACGAGATTATCGGACCTCAGATCGGGAACTTGCTTTGTGCGATTCCGCTGGTCGTTGGCGAATGGAAGATCGAGAAGTGGCGTGAGGACTATCGGCGGCTCGATGAACTTGCCCACGATTTGAGGAGGATATTCGAAAGGTTTGATGCGCAAGACAAGGCCACGGCAAGAGAATCTGATGAAGTGCTGCAACGACTACGTCGCATATTGGCTCTACGCCTGCTCAGCGTGGACCTCGCCGGTCTGCGCGTGGAAAAACGACTCACGGGCACGCTGGTAAACATGTTTGTTCATCCCGAACTAACGTGTGTTGTGCAGCCGCAAAAAGACTCGCAGGATGTTGGACCAACCGTTTTACGTTTGGCAGACGAAACCGAAGCGCTTGGTCATTTCCTTCGCGATTATGGACGAGCGGTCCTGATTGGACCACCTGGTTCGGGGAAATCGACATGGACGAAATGGCTACAAGGTCGAGCGTTGGGTGAAAAGTGGCAGGGGGTGGCCGTTCGAATTGAACTTCGTAGACTCGCCAAGGTAAAACCACCTTCGTATCTGGACCTGCTGCGCGAAGAAGCAGGAGCCAATCTTGCAGAAGAGCTGGATAAAAATCGCGTACGACGCTGGCTGGATGCGGGACGGGTTGTTTTTCTGCTCGACGGTTTTGATGAATTGCCGCTCGATCGACGTGACGATTTTCAACAATGGATACATGAATTGAGCGAGACAGTCGGTCGGTGCCCGGTGCTCGTGACGTCGAGGCCCCTCACGTCGAACCATATCGATAACTTTTCTGCTCAATGGGAGCGCTTCGACGTCGAAGAATTCGATACGCGCCGCATTGTCGACTATATCCAAGCCTGGTACACGCATGCCCCAATACTCGCCGATGCCGAGCGAAGGGTCAATGCACAGGCACTCGCAAGAACGTGGCAACAAGACCCGACGTTAAAACCGTTGACGGGCAATCCGCTGCTGCTTTCGACGCTGCTGGTCGTTCATCATCACGATGGTCGACTGCCGAGTGGACGCGCCAAACTCTATGCGCGTTACGTCGATGGAATGCTGGGTGGTTGGGATGCCCGTCGCGAAGTCGAAGCCGATCGCTTCAAGCTGTCCACGGAGCAGAAACGGCGAATTCTCCGGCGGCTCGCATTACGCATGCATCTCGACAGCCAAGATCAGCTCGAAGAAGCGCCGGCACAAACAACGATAAACACAGCCCTCAATGATCTCCGCATCATCGGAGATGCAGCCGTTGTCCTTGACGAATTGCGTGAGCGTAGTGGGCTTCTGATTGGACCCGGTGTTTATAATTTTGCGCACAAGAGCATTGGTGAGTTTCTCGTGGCAGAAGCCATTGCTGACGCGAACGAACAAGACAACGCTGGATGCCGACTTGATCGGATGACGCTCTACAAGCATCGGCACGAAGATCGCTGGATGACGGTCCTGTTTTTCTGGGCCGGTCTTGCGCCTGCGGGCGAAGTGGAAGACTTCATCCGGACATGCATGAAGGAGACGGATTGGGACAACCTGCTGTTGGCGATGAGCTTGGTGGATGATCAAGGCAATCGACTCTCGCCCGACTTGAAGGGGCAAGTGATTGATGCATTCGTCGACCTGTCCCAATCGAGCAGCATTGAGAAATGGCTGTCGGCAAAGAACTCGTGGCAGTGGACCGCGGGCAAACGTGATTGGGAAATCGAAATGCCACAGGTAGCCTTGCCCAGCCTTCGCGGACGGCATGCCATTCGTGTTATAGACGATTGGCACAAGGCGGGCCATTTCGCATGGGAGCGAGCATGCCAAGCGCAAGGGCGTGTTCACGACATGTTTTGGTGCGTGTGCGCTTTTGACCCGCAAAGCATCGAAGAATGGCGGCAGGTTCTTTCCGAAGCGCCGATGCCCTCGAAATGGATGCATTCGACGCCAGAACCTGAATCGAGATGGATCGTACCGCTTTATTGCCAACTCGGACGGAACATTCATGAGCGCCGTCTGCCTATCGGCGAGGTCATTTCGACGTTTCTCGAAGTCGTTCCACCATCAGAGCATGTTGTCCCCCTGTTGCTGGTCCTGCTCATGTTGGAAGCTGACGCGCGAGTGAAACGGCAGAAAAACTACCAACGAGCCTTTACACAAGCAGCGGATTGGCCTCGCATCGGGCTCGACAAAGCAGTGGATTCGTTTCGCACCCGGCTGGCATTGATGGTGGAGTTTCTCGAACCCCCCCTAAGCGACACTTGGCTCGCCACGACCGCATCATTTCCCATTGCAATCGAGCTGCGGCAGAAAGATGCCAATGTCGACATTCTACAACAATGCCTCGACATCCTTGCCGCGCGCATTGCCGACAGCACGATTGAATCGTCCGCGGATATCAGCAACGTCATCTCGACGCTCGAACGGATGATCACTCGTCGCACGGAGATCCTCGCGAATGGCACCGCTCCGCCACCCATCGCAGACAACAGCGGAGAAACTTCGCAATGAAACCTCTCCACTTTGCAGCGATCGCCGCTCCCGATTACGCCTCCCGTTTGTCGCAGCAGGTCCACGAAAGTCTGCGGCCGTTTATTGCGTACCTCAACGCCGCAAAACGAGCCGCGCGCGAGCGCGAAGCGCGGTCATGGGTGCGCTGGGAACAGGTTCCACTCGAGCGACCTTTACGGCTCAATCCCCTGGATAACCTGCTCGAACTCTCTGTCGAAGGATATTGCTACAAAGTGATCGGGTACGTCGGAACGCCACCGCCGAACATGCCGCTCTTTGTGGGTGCTACGTTCCGCCCGATTCAGCCGCTGCGCACTGAAGTTGTCGCGAATGACGTCCAAATCCTCGTATCTGAGGAAATCGCCCCCGAAGAAGCCATTTTCTGGGAGGGGCAGAGGTATGTGCTTCGGCTCGTGCCGAACAAGGTCCCCGAGCGACTGATGGCGATTCGCGCAGACGGCACGCATGCACCCATTCGTCATCGCTTCGAGGCGCAAGGACGGCAGCGAATTGTGATTGAAGGTCGGGACGAAGTTATCGTTGTGGGCCCATTGGGAGAGCGTATTGTCCATCGCGTGCTCGCACCGGAAGATGGCGCGACGCTGTTACGTACGCGTAAAATGAGTTTGCCCTGGAGTGGTGAGCGGATCCTTCCGGTGTCGACGTTGCCCGATGAAGATCCGCTGACGGCTGACAACGCGATTCGCTGGAGCTGGATAGAGGAAGCGGCGCGTGGTCGTCGAAAACGCGGTGTTTGGGTGCAACTGCTGCCTGTGGATGGTGCCGACGGCGTGGACAACGATGCGACGATGGATCCACGCGCCGCGTATTGCGAGGAGGGAGTGCGATCGGTACGCACGCAAAAAGGCGGCGGCGATCGGTTCGAGTTCAAAGTGTTCGGATTCCGACGCGATACGTACCGGTTGGAACTGAGCGAATTGCCGCCCGAAAAAACGCAGATCTTTTTGCCAGCCAATCTTGGCGGTTTTAACCAGCAACTGAATGCGGTCTATCGGCTTAAGGACGGGCCACTGCCGCATCATCGAGGGCTGCTCACGCTTTGCGAAGATCCAAGCCAGGCACGTTGGCAGCCGGTTCTGCCCGTAAACATCGCGGAAAGCGAATGGTTTTTACTTACTAATGCCAACTGGGCCGGGACGAACGAGCAACGGGAATTCGTCGCCAAAGCGTTGGGAACCCAGGACTTCGCGTTTCTTGAAGGTCCGCCAGGTTCCGGCAAAACGCATGCGATCTGCGAGCTCGTCCTGCAATTCATCAAGCGCGACAAGCGTGTGTTGTTGTGCTCCACGACGCACGTGGCAGTGGACAATGTGCTTGAGCGGCTTGCTGGCCAATTCCCGCAGGTGGAAGCTGTGCGTATTGGGAACCCGGATCGTATCGATCGACAGGTCATTGATTATTTCTTGGATGCGCGAATCGATCGTCTATTCGAACATTGGAAAGCGGATCCCTCGTTTGCTGGCATTTCCGATAAAGATCTGGATGCAATGGCCAAGGGCACAGTGCTGGCGTCGGCGAATCTCACCTGCGGCACCACCACAGGAATTCTTCGGCACCCCTATTTGTCTCATAATGAAGAGGGG
>JANORL010000993.1:0-12344 GCA_031415295.1 Polyangiaceae bacterium
TGATCGCACGCTCCATACGCACAAGACCAATGCGATCAAGGAGCGTATGAGCATGTCGCAAGAGATCGACACGCTCATGCCGCACGACTTGATCAACGCGAAGCCTGTGAGTGCCGTGGTCAAGGAGTACTTCGGCAGTTCGCAACTTTCGCAGTTCATGGACCAGACAAACCCGCTTTCGGAAGTGACGCACAAGCGTCGTTTGTCCGCACTCGGGCCTGGTGGTCTTACGCGTGAACGTGCAGGTTTCGAGGTACGCGACGTTCATGCGACGCACTACGGCCGTATTTGTCCAATCGAGACGCCGGAAGGACCGAACATCGGTCTCATCGCGTCGCTGTCGACATACGCGCGTGTCAACGAGTACGGGTTTGTCGAGACGCCTTATCGTCGGGTTGCGGAAGGTCGAGTCACGGACGAAGTGACTTGGCTGAGCGCGCTCGAGGAAGAGGGCAAGTACATCGCGCAAGCGACGGCTGGTCTTGATGACACGAACAAATTCCGCGAAGTTGCGGTGTCTGCTCGGTACAACGGTGAGTTCAAGATCGTGGCTGCGGACATGATCGAGCTGATGGACATTGCGCCAAACCAAATGGTTAGCGTGGCCGCGGCGCTCGTTCCGTTCCTCGAGCATGACGATGCAAACCGCGCCCTCATGGGCGCGAACATGCAGCGTCAAGCGGTGCCGCTCATCAAGAACGAAGCGCCGCTCGTCGGCACAGGCATGGAAGCGCGTCTTGCACGCGACTCTGGCGTGTGTGTGGTGGCGCGTAGGCGTGGCATCGTCGAGAGCGTCGATGCGACACGTATCGTGGTGCGATCTGCGGGTGAAGGTGCCGAAGTGCCGGACATCTATCACCTCATGAAGTACCAACGTTCGAACCAATCGACCTGCTACACGCAGAAGCCGATTGTCCGGACAGGCGATCGTGTGGTGCCAGGGGACGTCTTGGCTGATGGTCCGTCGACGGACATGGGCGAACTCGCGCTTGGTCAGAACGTGCTCGTCGCGTTCATGCCTTGGCAAGGGTACAACTTCGAGGACTCGATTCTCGTCTCCGAGCGTATTGCAAAGGACGACGTGTTTACCTCGATTCACATCGAGGAGTTCGAGTGCGTCGCTCGCGACACGAAGCTCGGCAAAGAAGAGATCACGCGTGACATTCCGAATGTCGGAGAAGAAGCGCTGAAGGATCTCGACGACTCCGGCATTGTTCGGATCGGCGCCGAGGTTCGTCCGGGCGATATTCTCGTCGGAAAGATCACGCCCAAGGGAGAAACGCAGCTTTCGCCTGAAGAGAAGCTTTTACGAGCGATCTTCGGTGAGAAGGCGGGCGACGTGCGCGACAGCTCGCTCAAGGTTCCGCCGGGAGTTAGCGGCATCGTCATCAATGCTCGAGTGTTTTCACGCAAGGGCACGGAGAAGGACGAGCGAGCGCGGGACATCGAGGATCACGAGAAGATGCGCATCGAGCGTACTCGTGACGAAGAGATCAAGATTTTGCGCGATTCGTTTTATCGACGCGTGCGTGAGATCTTCATCGGCAGGACGACGAACGGCAAACTCGTCGACGACAAGGGCAAGGTTTTGCTCCAGAAGGGTGACGTTGTCACCGAGGAGAACTTGTCGGAGATTCCCCGCAAGTACTGGGGCGAAGTGCCGGTTGAAGAGATGGAGCAGGTGCAACATATCCTGCGCGATCTCGAAGACATCGTGCGTGCGCGTGAAGATCACTTCCGGGACAAGATCGAGCGCCTATCGAAGGGCGACGAGTTGCCTCCGGGCGTGATCAAGATGGTGAAGGTTTACATCGCCATCAAGCGCAAGCTCCAGGTCGGCGACAAGATGGCTGGTCGTCACGGCAACAAGGGTGTCATCAGCCGGATTTTGCCGGAGGAAGACATGCCGTATCTGCAGGACGGACGTCCCGTGGACATCGTCCTCAATCCGCTCGGTGTTCCGAGTCGTATGAACGTCGGCCAGATCCTCGAGATTCATCTTGGGTGGGGCGCGTTCGAGCTTGGGCGTCAGCTTCAGGCGATGCTTGAAGAGCATCGTGCAGTTCACGAGATTCGCACGAAGATCAAGGACATCTACGCGGGTGACCATGAGAGTGAAGCGATGGTTGCGCAGTTCAGCGACGCCGACGTTTCACTTGCGGCGAAGAAGGTTGGTCGCGGAGTGTTTGTCGCGTCCCCAGTCTTCGACGGTGCAACGGAAGCGGACATTAAGGGTGCCTTGTCACTCGCCAGCATCCCTCGATCAGGTCAAGCGATTCTGTTCGACGGGCGCACGGGTGAGGCGTTCGATCAGAACGTCACGGTGGGCATCATGTACATGCTGAAGCTGCACCATCTCGTCGATGACAAGATCCACGCGCGTTCGATCGGACCGTACTCGCTCGTCACGCAGCAGCCGCTGGGTGGCAAGGCGCAGTTCGGTGGACAGCGACTCGGCGAAATGGAGGTGTGGGCGATGGAAGCTTACGGCGCGGCGTATGCGTTGCAGGAGTTCCTCACCGTCAAGTCGGACGACGTCATGGGTCGTACGCGTATGTACGAGGCGATCGTCAAGGGCGAGTACACGTTGGAGGCGGGTTTGCCCGAGAGCTTCAACGTGCTCATCAAAGAACTGCAGTCGTTGTGTTTGAACGTCGAGCTGGTCGAGACGGGCCTGGAAGCCTCGGCCGCGGAAGAGGAGTGATGCCGAATGCGTGACATCTTCAGCTTCTTCGAGAAGCCTAAGGATCCGCTTTCGTTTAGCGCCATTCGCATTTCGCTCGCGAGCCCGGAAAAAATCCGGGAGTGGTCGCATGGCGAGGTGAAGAAGCCTGAAACGATCAACTACCGCACGTTCAAACCGGAACGTGACGGGCTTTTCTGCGCGAAGATTTTCGGACCGGTCAAGGACTACGAGTGCAATTGCGGCAAGTACAAGCGCATGAAGCACCGTGGGATCGTGTGCGAAAAGTGTGGCGTCGAAGTCATTCAGTCGAAGGTTCGTCGTGAACGACTTGGCCACATTTCGCTCGCGACGCCCGTGGCGCACATCTGGTTCTTGAAGAGCCTTCCGTCGCGCATTGGCAACATGCTCGACATCACGCTGAAGGACCTCGAAAAGGTTCTTTATTGCGAGGCGTACATCGTCATCGACCCGAAGGAGACGGGTCTGCAACGCGGCGATCTTCTCAGCGAAGAACGCTACATGCAGATCCTCGACGAATACGGTGACGACAAGATCACCGCGGGCATGGGTGGCGAAGCCGTCATCGAAATGTTGAAGCAAGTCGACGTGCATGCGCTCGCCGAACTGCTTCGCGAGGAGATGCGCAAGGCTACGAGCGAGGCGAAACGCAAGAAGCTCGCCAAGCGGCTCAAGGTTGTCGAGGCGTTCCGTGAAAGCGGCAATCGCCCCGAGTGGATGATGCTCAGTGTCATCCCGGTGCTTCCGCCCGACCTACGTCCGCTCGTTCCCCTGGATGGTGGTCGCTTTGCAACGAGCGATCTGAACGATCTTTATCGTCGCGTCATCAACCGCAACAACCGTCTCAAGCGGCTGCTCGAGTTGAACGCGCCTGAGATCATCATTCGCAACGAGCGTCGCATGCTTCAAGAGGCGGTCGACGCTCTCTTCGACAACGGTCGTCGCGGTAAAACCATTACGGGTCCGAACAAACGACCGCTCAAGAGTTTGTCCGACATGCTCAAGGGCAAGCAAGGGCGTTTCCGCCAGAACTTGCTCGGCAAGCGCGTCGATTATTCGGGTCGTTCCGTCATCGTCGTTGGTCCGACGCTCCGCCTACATCAGTGCGGTTTGCCGAAGAAGATGGCGCTCGAGCTGTTCAAGCCGTTCATCTACAACAAGCTTGAAGAGCGCGGGTACGTCAACACGATCAAGAGTGCGAAGAAGATGGTCGAAAAGGAGCGTCCCGAAGTTTGGGACATCCTGGAAGAGGTCATCAGTGAGCATCCCGTGATGCTCAATCGTGCTCCGACGCTGCATCGTCTCGGCATTCAGGCGTTCGAGCCGGTGCTCATCGAAGGCAAAGCCATTCAGCTTCATCCGCTCGTTTGCGCGGCGTTCAACGCCGACTTCGACGGTGACCAGATGGCGGTTCACGTGCCGCTTTCGATCGAGGCGCAGATGGAGGCGCGCGTGCTCATGATGAGCACGAACAACATCCTCTCGCCGGCGAACGGAAGGCCGATCATCAACCCGACGCAGGACATCGTGCTCGG
Source organism: Polyangiaceae bacterium (assembly GCA_031415295.1). Lineage (GTDB taxonomy): Bacteria > Myxococcota_A > Polyangia > Polyangiales > Polyangiaceae > Polyangium. The sequence goes on from JANORL010000993.1 coordinate 4,240, forward strand.
TCTCTACTACGCCACGCGCGAACGCAAGTTTGCCAAGGGCGGGTTCCGACCTGACACGTTGAAGTTTGCGGATGGCCAAGCCACGAGTGCCGAAGGGTATTTGCGCGGCGTCTATGCTTCACCCGAAGAAGTGCGCATGGCGTACGACGCGGGCGAAGTGCTCTTGCATGCGGGCATTCGTGTGCGCGTTCCGCAAATTGACGACGACGGAAATCCGATTCGCGATGAACACGGTTTCATCAAGCGTCGTGTCGTCGGCACCACGGTCGGTCGCGTTCTCATTTCTGAAGTTCTGCCGAAGGGCGTGAGCTTCACCTATGTGAACAAGACGCTCGACAAGAAGGCGCTCAGCGCTCTCATCGACGTTTGCTATCGCGTGCATCGCAACAAGGAGACCGTTCTTCTTGCTGACCGACTGCGCACGCTCGGATTCGATCACGCGATGCGTGCAGGCATTTCGATCTGCATGGATCACATGGTCATTCCGCCGGCAAAAAAGGAGCTACTCGACGAAGCGCAACGCGAAGTCGAACGCGTTGTCGAGCAGTACCAAGAGGGACTCATCACGGACGGCGAGCGTTACAACAAGATCGTCGATATCTGGGCCGGTGTTGCAGATGCAGTCACGGCCAAGATGATGGACGGCATTGGCAAAGAGCGCGTCGCTGATCCGGAGAACCCTGCGAAGGAAAGCATCGAGCCGAGTTTCAACCCGATCTACATCATGGCCGATTCGGGTGCGCGTGGTTCGACCCAGCAGATTCGCCAGCTCGCAGCTATGCGAGGTCTCATGGCCAAACCCTCGGGTGAGATCATCGAGACACCCATCACGGCAAACTTCCGTGAAGGTCTCAGCGTGCTGCAGTACTTCATCTCGACGCACGGTGCGCGTAAGGGTCTCGCAGATACGGCACTCAAAACGGCAAACTCTGGGTACCTCACGCGTCGTCTCGTCGACGTTGCACAGGACGCGGTCATCTCCGAGTTCGATTGCACGACGCTCGACGGCATTCGCGTCACCAAGCTCGAAGAAGCTGGCGAAGTCATTCAACCGCTCGGCGATCGTATTCTCGGTCGTGTCGTGCTCGAGGATGTCATCGACCCGCTTACGGGCGAGGTGCTCATTGTGGCCAACACGGAGCTCGACGAAGCCTCGGTGAAGAACATCGAGGACGCGGGCATCGAGGAGGTCATGATTCGTTCCGTGCTCACGTGTCAGACGCGTCGTGGCGTTTGCGCGCTTTGCTACGGACGCGATCTCGCGCGTGGGTACCGTGTCAACATCGGTGAGTCGGTCGGCATCATTGCCGCTCAATCCATCGGTGAACCCGGCACGCAGCTCACGATGCGTACGTTCCACATCGGTGGTACGGCCGCGCGTGGAAAGATCGAAGCGAGCTACCTCGAAGCTCGTACCGAAGGCACCGTTCGTCTGCGTCGCAGCGTTGTGCACCGCAAGCGTGACGGCACGATGGTCGTCATGAATCGTCATGGTGAACTCGTGGTCGTCGACGAAACGGGTCGTGAGCGCGAGCATCATCGTCTCGTCTACGGCTGCATCATCAAGGTGTCCGAGGGACAACGGGTCAAACCCGGCGAGCTACTTGCCGAGTGGGATCAGTTTGCCACGCCAATCCTCACCGAGGTTTCCGGTGCCGTGAAGTACGGCGACCTCGTCGAAGGTGTCAGCGTTCAAGAACGTGTCGACGAAGTGACGGGTTTGTCCCGTAAGGTCGTCATCGAGTCCAAGGCAGCGGATCTTCGTCCGCGTATTTCGCTCAAAGACCCGACGACAGGCGGCACGCTCAAGCTAACGAACAGCGAACTCGAAGCACGGTACCTCCTACCCGTTGGTGCTCATATCGTTGCGCAGGAAGGTGACGTCATCGAAGCTGGTGACATCATCGCGAAGATTCCGCGTGACACGACGAAGGTGCAAGACATCACCGGTGGTTTGCCCCGCGTCGCAGAACTGTTCGAAGCTCGAAAGCCGAAAGATCACGCCATCATCAGCGAGATTGACGGCGAGGTTTCGTTCGGTAAGGACACCAAGGGCAAACGCAAGGTCGTCATCACGCCGTTCAGCACCGATGGCCACCCAATGCCCGATCAGGCGCGCGAATATCTGATCCCCAAAGGCAAGCACATTCAGGTGCAACCAGGTGATCGCGTGCGTGCAGGCGACCCGCTTCAAGACGGTCCGCCGAACCCGCACGACATTTTGCGCGTCAAGGGCGAAAAGGAACTCGCTGCATGGCTTGTCAACGAAATCCAGCAGGTTTACCGCCTGCAGGGCGTCGGTATCAACGACAAGCACATCGAAGTCATCGTGCGTCAGATGCTCCGACGCGTTCGCGTCAAAGACGTTGGCGACACGAATTTCCTCGTGGACGAGCAAGTCGAGAAGCACCTCTTCGAGCGTGAAAACGAGCAAGTCATCGAGCGTAGCGGCCGTCCGGCCATCGCCGAACCCCTCTTGCTCGGTATCACCAAGGCCAGCTTGTCGACCGAGTCGTTCATCAGCGCCTCGTCGTTCCAAGAGACCACCAAGGTCCTCACCGAAGCCGCCATCAGCGGCAAGGTCGACGATCTGCGCGGCCTCAAGGAAAACGTCATCATGGGCCGGCTCATCCCTGCAGGAACCGGCTTGCCCGCATACAAGCGGCTCCAGGTTGTCGTCGATGGCGAACCGGTGCCCCGTGAGAATCGAGCACCCTCGTTCGATCTCTCGCCGGCACACGCGTCTCCTCCTCGGCACCGACCTGAAGACGTGCTTTCCGCAGTCAACGAAGAATGACGTGAAACAACGGATGGGTAGGGATGCCAGCTCCTCGGAGTAGCCTTCCTACCCACCCGTCTATCATTTCTTTGTCGACGCTCTTCACCAACCGCAGGCCGATGTTGCAAAGTGACGGCTCTCGTCGTCCTCAGCAGCTTCTCGGCTGATGACAACAGTCCTTAGCGCGCCCGATTCCACGGGATATGTACTATCTCTGAGTTCGCGATGGCTTCTGTGCACGGCACCAACCAGCGCGTCGCTGATCGTCTTCTCGCCGAGGGTCGAATCACGGCGGAAGACCATAGACGCGTCGTCGCGCAAGCGACGAAACAGCGTGGTCGCATCGAGGATGCCTTCATTGAGTTGGGCATCATCTCGGAAGGCGAGCTGCTGAAATACGTCGCGACGTTGCACAACACGCGTTTCGTTTCGACAGACAAACTCTCGAAAGCAGCCATCGATCAACGCGTTCTTGGTCGCGTCTCGCAAAAGACGGCCAAGATGCACGAGGTCTTTCCTGTCCTACTCGATGACGCAAAGTCCGTACTTTCCGTCGTCACCGCCGATCCCGACAACCACGTCGCCTTGCACGAGGTAAAACTCGCCGCCGGCGTGCGAGAAGTTCGCGCCCTCGTGGCTCGTCCCGCTTCTGTTCACGCGGCGATCGCTCGTCACTATTTCAAAGACGCTGGAGCGTTCGATGTGCTCTTGCGAAGCGCTGCGATTGCTCCTGTCGACACTTTTATCGACGTCGAGGGGTTCGGAGGTACGGGAACTGGCGTTGGGCCCAAGACAGGTGGCGCTGCTCCCGCGACCCCAAAAGGGACGAGTGCCGGTTTGCCACCGCCTCCACCACAACGTCCGCCCGCTCCCACGCTCTCGTCGAGTCCTCCGCATCTCACTGTTGGTCGTGAGCAAACGCAACCGTCTGCAGCGAATTCTGGCTCCACCCAGATGTCACCGTCGATTCAGGCGTCGGGACACACCCAGCTTTCACCAAACCCAGCAGCTCGCGCAGATCAGACGCAAAATTCAGCCAACTCCGGTGACCCAAAACCGGGTTCGTCGCAGACATCTCTGGCCGCGATTTCCCCCGGTACGTCGCCTCCTCCAGCTCCAGCGTCCATTCTCGAATCGCCCGAATATGTCGAAACGCTCAACGTTCTCGTCAGTTTGCTCGAAGTAAATCGGCAAGATTTGCGAGGGCATTCATCGACGGTTGCGCGTTTGTGTCGCCGCGCATGTGAGCGGTTGGGACTTGCGCCGCAACACGTCACCGCTTTTGTGATCGCTGCGTACCTTCATGATCTCGGAAAAATGGGCGCGTATCACCTCACCGCGTTGAACGTCGCCGAATACGACGGTCATCGTGTCGCTGGCGTCAAAGCTGTCGCGCTGCCCATCGAGTTCATGAGTTCGGTCAACTTGCCGAGCGAGACGATCGTCGCCCTCTCGTCGATGTACGAGCGTTACGACGGCACAGGTTTTCCGCAAGCATTGGTCGGCAAAGAGATCCCTCTTGCAGCGCGTATTCTCGCGGTCGCCGACACCTACGCCGACCTCACACTCAACCCTCGAAATCCATTTCGCAAGATCCTCAAACCAACAGAAGCGTGTGAAGTTCTCGCTGGATATCGCGGCACAATTTTCGACCCAACGATCGTTGATCTCTTTCGTAGCGATGCGACAGGAGACGACATGCGAGCGCGTCTTCTGTCCGCCAAATATGTCGTCCTGCTCGTGGATCCAGGCGTCGAAGAAACCGCGTTTCTCGAGAACAAACTCACCGAACAAGGATTCGAAATTCGATCTGCGCGCACCATCGCAGCTGCCTGGCAAGAGCTGCAAACGGGCGACATCACGGCAGTCGTGAGCGAGATCGATCTCGAAGATCCCGATGGTGGTTTCAAACTTCGCGGCGATGCGCAGAAAGAACCTTGGGGCCGAACACTCACGTGGGTCATGCTCTCGCGCAAAGGTGATCGTCACAGTGCGCAACGCGCTTTCGATCTCGGCGTCGACGACTTCGTGGCGAAGTCCACATCGATGGACATCTTCGCCGCCAAGTTGCGTCAGCTGATCGAACGACGTGCCGAACGTAGTGGCAGTCGCGGCGTGTCAGGATCCCTCGCGGAAATGAGTTTGCCCGAGATGGTTCAGGTCCTCTGGCATGGGCGCAAAACGGGTGCGCTGCGTCTTCAAGCGCAGAAGAGCAGTGGAGAAATCCATTTCCACGAAGGCCAAATCATTCACGCGAGTTGGGATCAGCTTTCAGGCGAAGAAGCGTTCTACCGAATGATCACGTTGCGTGAAGGTGACTTCCGTCTCGAGACGGGAGGCGAACGTCCTGCTCGTACAACGATCACCGTTTCGCCCGAAGCGTTACTTCTCGAAGGCATGCGTTTGCTCGACGAACGGCGCTCTGCTCCCACGTCCTAGCCGCGTCGCCATCCCGTTTCCGCTTCACAACTCTTGTACACTTCCATGATGCGCGCTCAATCGCGCAGCGTTTCTCGTCATACTGAGCACGCGCTCGTACTTCTTTGGGAGAAACCAACATGAAGCTTTCCAGCCTTTTTTTGTGCTTACTGCCGCTCGCTGTCGCCCCTGCGTTTGTCACGACCGACGTGCACGCGTGCGGCGGATGCATCGTGTCGCAATCGGAAACGACCCAGGTCACAGGTCATCGCATGATTCTTTCCGTTTCGAAGGATCGTACGACCCTTTGGGATCAAATCAGTTACTCGGGCGAGCCTCAATCCTTCGCGTGGGTGCTTCCCATCAAGGGCACCGTCGATGTCGGTTTGTCCTCGGACGCCATGTTCTCCGCGATCGAGCAAGCGACGTCTGTTTCCATCAAATCACCCACGATCAACTGTCTCCCGCCGGATTGTGCCTTCGGTTCTGCCGGTGCGAGCAGCAGCGGCAATGGCAGTGGTGGTTCGGGTGGTGGTGGGGTCATCGTCATCGCCGAAGAAGTGGTTGGTCCTTATGCAACGGTTCAACTCTCGTCGCAGGATCCAAATGCCCTCAAGACTTGGCTGATCAGCAACGGTTACAGCTTGCCACTCGACATCTCGCCGATCGTCGATTCGTACGTGAATGAAGGTTTCAACTTCCTCGCGTTGAAGCTCGCACCTGGAAAAGGCATCAACTCGATGCGTCCTATTCGCATCTCGTCGATGGGTGCATCGCCCGTGTTGCCTCTACGTATGGTCGCCGCGGGGACAGGACAAACCACCCCGATCACTCTCTTTGTTATGGGCGAAGGTCGTTACGAACCGTCGAACTTCAGCTCGTTTACGATCGGCGAGTGGCAACTCGTGTGGAACTGGGACACATCGTCGAGTACCTACGCGGAGTTCAAAAAGGCTAAGTTCGATGCGTCTGGCGGCAAGTCGTGGCTCATCGAAGCGGGCGAACCGTTTTCGAAATACTGGTTCGAAGACAATCTGCGTTGGTCCGCCGAGTTCGACACACAGAACAGCGGGTATGGTCTCGATCCCATGGGCCCGACTGCGCTCGACGAGTGCAACGCCGATCTCGACGCACTCTTTTCGACAATTTCGGATGCCTCGATGTGGGTCACGCGTATGCACGCGGAACTCTCACGCGCAGCACTTGTTACGGATTTGAACCTTGAAGCGTCAGCGGATCAGTCGTCCATCAATCGATGGTTGCAAGTGACAAACACCGTCGGAACTCCGCCCGCTTGCCCAGCTCCGCCCAGTTGGTGCACGAGTTCTTCTTCGGGTTCGTCCGGGGGCGCCGGGGCGGGTGGCAATGGCAGCACATCGCAGGCTTCTGGAAGTTGTGCCGTAGCGCCTGAATCCACGGTGCCCGCCACGTTTGGTCTCGTTGCTTCCGCGCTCTTCATGTCCCTCGCTCGCCGTAGTACTCGTCGTTCACGTCCCGCTAGTTCTTCCTAAACGTCCTTTCTTTTCACGTCCCACACGCATCCTTGCCGTTCTTCGGGCGCTGCTCTAGCCTCGACATCAAGGCGTGGACCGCTCTTTGCGGCCGCGACCCCGAGGCACGATATGTACGGTCCCAAAGGTCAGGGAACTGGTGGGCGTTCGGCGGGACAACCCAAGAAAGTCACCGTACCGGAAATACGCGCACGCAAAGGCGGTTTGCCCTTGGCGATGGTCACCGCGTATGACTTCACCATGGCAAGGTTGCTCGACACGGGTGGTGTCGACATGCTTCTCGTCGGTGATTCGCTCGGTATGGTCATCCAGGGTCATCCCACGACATTGCCCGTGACAGTCGAAGACATCTGTTATCACGGACGGGCAGTCGCTCGAGGTGCTCGGCGGGCGCATGTCGTGGGCGATATGCCATTCATGAGTTTTCAGGTTTCGCCTATGCAAGCGCTCGAAAATGCCGGCCGCATGATGAAAGACGGCGCATTCGAAAGCATCAAGCTCGAGGGTGGCGAAGACGTTGCCGAGCATGTTCGGCGTATTGTTGCGGCGGGTATTCCGGTCATGGGACACATCGGCCTTACGCCGCAATCGGTCCATGCAATGGGCGGGTTCAAAGTGCAGGGCAAAGGCGAGCAAAATGCCGCGCGTTTGATTCGTGATGCAAAAGCCCTCGACGAAGCTGGAGCTTACGCAATCGTTCTCGAAGCAATTCCGCCGGATCTTGCCGAAGAAGTAACAGCTTCCGTTTCGGTGCCGACGATTGGTATTGGGGCAGGAGCCGGTTGTGACGGTCAGGTGCTCGTTTGTTATGACTTACTCGGCATGTTCCCGGACCTCGAGCCCAAATTTGCGAAACGGTTTGCCCAGGTAGGCGAGCAGATTGTCCAGGCGACACAGCTTTATGTGGGCGAAGTGCAAGAGCGGACATTTCCGGCAATCGAGCACACGTTCAAACCCAACGATCCGCGTCGTGCACCGCGTCTCGTGCAACCATCGCCCGAACCTACGGGATTGACGCTCGAAGAAATCCCGCCGCATTGGCAAACGCATTGATGTATTCCAAAGCAACGGTGTGACCACCACGACCGATTGTTTTCTACGGAATACCATTCCAAGACGATTGGTCCACGGGGTCAAGACGAACGACTGGTAGCCACGCTGCTTTTTTAAGCAGGCGTTCACTCCTTCCGTTGATTTTCCTGCCGATCCATGCATACAGTGGGACAAACGAGCGATTCGCTCGAATGGCGAAGTAGCGAGGTCCATATGACGACTGTAAAAAAGTGGGAGGTTGGGGCTGTTGGGGGAATCGGCATCCTCGTTGGGGGCGTATGCATACTCGTCGCCATCGTCGGCATCTTTAATACCGCATTCGATTTACACTTGGCCCTGGGTTC
>JANORL010000994.1:0-6758 GCA_031415295.1 Polyangiaceae bacterium
GGACATGAACAAGAAGTCAGGATGCATGTCTTTGTTATTCGGTCCTGAGCCGTTGGGCGCCGTGAGCCATTCACCTCCGAGAATCGTTCCGCGTCCGTCCATTTCGAGCACGTAATTGTACGTGTATTTGCTGGGTTCGAAGTTTCGCGACAATGGCGCCACCTGTAGTCCCGTGGGGTTCGTTTCGTATGACACGATAGACAACACCAATTCTATGTTCGCAAAACGCGTCGCATTTTCATTCCACTTGAAATCTCGGCATCGGCCGTTGGCATTTGCCGTTCGGCACACGAGGCGTGATGCGTACGCTTGCGTGATGTATTGCGCGCTGCGAATTTCATACGCAACGATGGGAAACGTCCACACCTCTTCGTGGTAGGCAAAGTCCATGACGAATGGGAGTTTTTCCAGTGGACCATTAAAATTATTCAATGCAGGTGCGCCACGTCCCAACAGCCCCGTCACGGCCAGGTGAAGCGTCCCCGGATTCAGATCCCGGCATGCCGGATCCACCGGGCGTCCCTGCGCGTCTCTTTCAATCTTGTCGCGGGCCGTATTGCACCTGCGGCCAGCCACGGTCGACGCATCGTGGAAATAAACTTCGCTCATGAGCGCTTCAATGTCGGCCATGCGAAACAATACGCACGATGCATCGGGCGTGGCGCATTCTACGAGTTTTCCATTGTCGCGTCGCACATAGATGTCCCGTACGGGAGCTCCTTCTGGTTCCGCCGTGACGTAGGATGACCATCCATTGCAATGGCCCCACCAGCTTTCAGGGTACGTATTCTGATAAGTTCCGTGATTGGCCAATTCCCACGCCGTTGTGGGACCAACGACGGTGACTGCGGGACGCAAGATGCCTTCTCCGCGTTCATCGGCTGGACGTTGTGAATCGGTCAGCGAATAGGCGCGAAATTCTGCCAATTTGCGACTTTCGCCGGGAAAAAATAAGAGATCGTATTTTTCAGTGGGAGCGAGGTTATCGCGATCGCTGGCCCAATCGGCGTAATTTTTGACGTTGGAATTCCATCGCGCAGCAACTCCTTCATTACGCATCGGCCACCAGCTCGACGGGAAAACCCGACGCGATGTGGATCCGGCTCGAGATGTCGTTTCGATGCGTAGGCTGTCGGCGCGGAGCTGGGGATGTAAACGCGTGGCGATATTGGCCGAATCCATAGGCTCACGTCCATTTTCTGCGGGCACGACGATGTCATGGGTATCGATGCTCCCGCCGCTTGAGAAACCTGGAATGGCGCGAGAATTGGCAAAAGTATCCTGCGCGCCGTAAAGAACGAATGTGGAGGCAACCAACGCAAAGCGTGGGAATCGATTCATTGCAGTTCTCCGGCTGGATCAGACGAACGTCCGAGCGGTGCTGCATAGACCGCGCCAGGCAGACGGGGCCGTGAGCCGTGCGAGAATTGCTCTATCGCATGCCGGAAATAACGAATTGGGCGAAGTTTGCGTTCTTCGCCGCCAAATTGCTGATGCTCCCCGAAGCAATCCCAATCGCTGCAGATTGCGAAAGGATCCGGTTTTGCTGCGATTGCCGTGTTTTTCGCTATTGAATCAAGTGCATCGTCGAAACCGCTGCGTTTCTATGCCGGTTCGAGCCGTCCTTGTGCCAACGCTTTGCGATCGACGCCATCCAGCGAATGCACGACAAGATCGGCGTGGGCTTGGCGAAGTTCGGCTTCGTCGTCGAGACGTGCGACGCCCAGCGCGTGCATGCCTCCCGCTTTGGCGGCGATAATGCCGGAGACCGCGTCTTCGATGACCATGCAAACATCCGGGGGGACATGTAATTCTCGAGCGGCGGCGATAAAAATATCCGGGTATGGTTTTCCGTGGGCCACGTCGAGACCGGAGACGTCGGCGGTGAACAGGTCGAACAGCGTTTTGTTGGGTGCTCCAGGTCGATCTTCTACCGGAATGCTGGATAACAATTGTTTTGCATTTTTCGATGAAGAAGCGGCAGCAATGGATAACCCTAGGTGTACGCAGTCCAGAACGAACGTGGTAGCATCCGGAAAAACGCGAAATTGCCCAGCTTTGATAAATTTCAATAGCTTCTCTTGTTTTTCCTGCGCGTAGGTGACCGCTCGTGTTGGGGCATCAGGGACATGAAAATATTCGAGAATAGAAAGCGCTCCTTCATATCGCGGTTTGCCCGAAACGAGAATTTGATACAACTTCGTATCGAAACGGTCGGGCGAGTAGGTAGTGGACGGTTGTAGATTGGACCAAGCTCCGTGCATGAGTTCGTCGAGTGTTTCGCGCCAAGCGCGTTCATGAGGGGAATCGACGAGCACGCCGTCGACATCGAAAATGACTGCCTGGATGGGCATGACGGTCACGTAAAACCATGGAGGCCGATTCGCAATGTGCGTTCTGGATCGGTGCTTCTACTGGCGTGCGATGAGTCACATCGGTTGCCGGACTGAAAATTTGAATTTTCTTGCTTCTCAAAGAAAACAATGGCACGAGTCTGTCGTGGCCGATAAACCGATCGACTCCAGCCGTCGCGAAAAGACGGCGAAAGCTTCAAAATCTCTGGACCGTTCGAAAACCGAACCGTCCTCGTCGGCTGTCGCGACGCCTCTTTCTGAGGCAACGCGGCCGCCATTTTTAACGGCAAACGTCGTCTGGGCGCTCGTGGCAGGCCTGGCCGTTGGTTTCGCCGTAGGGCGCGAAGCGTACCGATTCGGCGGGGCTGGTGGTCCGTCGACGCAAGCGGCGCCTGATTCTTCGGCTGCCTTCATTGCCGCGGCTGCGGATACGGCTCCGTCGCGCGGTTATGCCAAAGAGTCCGAATTCCCCTCTGGATGGGTGAAATCGTCCGATTTGACGAATGCCGATACGATTTTCGCGGGACTCGACGTTGCCCAAAAGACCAAGGTCATGCAGGCGCTCAACGAACGCGATTGTACGTGCGGTTGTCCGTTCGGAAAACTCTCCACGTGTCTTCAAAAAGATCCGAATTGCCCGAACAGCCCAGCCATTGCTAAAATAGTGGTTGGTTTGGCCAAACAGGGCAAGACGCTCGACGAACTCTTGGCCGCCATCGACGATAAGCAAAGTGGCAACAAGAAGCCGCAAGCTGCCCCCGAGGCGCCCAAAGGTCCGCAATACATCGCGCTTGCGGACTTCAACTTGCGCAAGGGTCCAAAGGACGCCAAAGTCACGATCGTCGAATTCAGCGACTTCCAATGACCGTTCTGCAAGAGGGTCGGTCCGACTCTCGAACAAATTGATAAGCAGTACGGAAAAGATGTTGCCGTTGTATTCAAACACCAACCGCTTTCTTTCCATGATAAAGCGATGGGCGCTGCATTAGCCGTGCAAGCCGCCAATCGCCAAAAGAAAGGCTGGGCGATGCACGACAAGTGCTTCGAGAACAATACGGCTTTGACGCTCGAAGACCTCGACAAATACGCCAAAGAAATCGGGCTCGACATGGCCAAGTTCAAAAAGGACATGGTCGATCCCACTCTGAAGCAAGAAGTCGATGCCGATTCCAAAATCGCCAATAGCGTAGGTGCGTCCGGTACACCCACGTTCTTCGTCAATGGGCGTATTCTCGTTGGAGCTCAAGGATTCGAGAAATTCAAAGAGATCATCGACGAGGAAATCAAGCAAGCCGACGCGCTCATCGCCGCCGGTGTGCCCAAGAGCGATATCTACAAGAAACGCTCCACTCCGTAACCGTCCGTCAATAAATGAATTCGTGGGCGAGCGGGCCAAAATCCGCTTGCCCTCGAAGCGGATTGCACAATCTTCCGCAATGACGCATCAGCTCGAGTTCGAGCATGTCCGAGCGTTGTCCAGCTTCGACGATCGCCGCTTGATGCTTGGCTTTGAGCTCTTCCATCGATCGATCGGCAACGACGAGGTTGTGCCGCAATTCCCGAATTCGCTGATCGATGTCCGTAGCCAATCTTTCTTTTTCGACCGCCGCCGCTTCGACTTCAAGCTCCGCATGGCGAGCGTCGTGCCAAAAGTCGACGACATCGGCAAGTTCGCGATACGCTTCGGCCAATTCGCGATAAGGTTCCTGAAACCCGCTGCGACCTTCCCAGAAGCGAACTTTCTGGTGCCCTTCGCGAATGCGCGGTAAAAACGTTTTCGTATTTTTCGATAACGGAATGACGCCCGCCCGCAAGACGCGTGCTTCTTCACGCACCTTCGACACGTGGATGGTCAATTCATCCATCGCTTTGCCCTGCTGCAATCGCCGGTCTTTCCAGTCCCGATGCATGTCGTCGAGTGCTTGTTGCTCGGCAATGCCTCGTTCTCGCAGCGTTGCCAATTCATTGGCACAGATCTTCATCACGCGTAGCGTCGCCGATGCATCGGGAGGTGGTTTGTCGCCAAATACGCCATGCATCAGATTCTCCACGATTTCTGCACGACGAATCCAACGTTGCGTCGTCGCCGTCTGGTGCAATCGACGCTGCGGCACTTCCGATATCCGATCACCTTCGGGCTCGATGGTTATGTGGTGTTGCTTCGCAATATCGTACAAAACCGATAAAACTTGGTGCGCATCGACGGGACGTGCGTCGGGGTTTTTCTCGAGCAAATCCAAAATGAGGCGTTCGAGCTGCGCGGGCATGTCCGGCAAGTATTCGCGCAATCGCGGCGGTGGATCGACCATGTGTTTGGTCAAAATGCCCGCGGCGCTCGGCGAGTCGAACGGCAACGATTGCGTAAGCATTTCGAACATGATGACGCCCAGCGCATACAAATCGGCGGGCGGACCGGCATCCGATGACGTTGCGCGTTCGGGAGCCATATATTCCGGCGTGCCGAATACTTCGCCGGCGCTCGTGAGCCGCACGTCTTGATTGCAACGCGCAATTCCAAAATCGAGCAGCTTGACGCGGTCGCCGTGAAGAAGAAAAACATTTTCTGGCTTGAGATCGCGATGTACAACCTCGAAATCGTGCGCTCGAGCCAGCGCGCGCGTCATTTGCACGATGATCGGCAATGCTCGTGCAAGTGGCGTAGGACCTGCCGCTATCAATTCCGACAAACTTTCGCCCTGAAGCAATTCCATGACGAGAAACGGCGTCCCGTCCCCAGCGTCCCCTTGATCGAATATTTCGATGATGTTCGGGTGAGACAAACGCTGCGCGTGACGCGCTTCACGCCGAAAACGTTCTCGCGTCGTGTTGTCGAGGGCCAGTTGCGGGTTCAGCAGTTTGATTGCGCAGAATTGATCGTTCAGCAGAATTCGCGCGCGGTACACCGTCGCCATACCACCGATGCCCACGAGTTCATCCAGTGAGTATCGGCCGGTGATGGTCATGCCCAGCCATGGATCACGTAAAGCGACAAGCGTAGTCCCATCGATGAAGCACGTCGTGCTATCGCTCGGGTACCGGAGATTGCAATGGGGACAAGACTTCATGAAAAGACGTGCAGCGTAAGTCGATGCTGGGCCGACTGAGCCCGACAGGTGCTTTGTGGGAACTCGGTGAGGCTCGTTGTGGGGACGAGGTTAAAACAATTCGCCAATGCGTTGCAAGAAACCGCCACCCGAGAACAATGCGCGTAACCCCTTGCGGAACAATCCATAACTTTTTGCCGTATACGGAAATTGTAGGGGATCCTTTTCACCCATTGCAATGCGCTCGACGCTGATGTGCTTGGGGTAACACATCTCGCGCAAGCTGTCTTCGCCCATCGCGCGGCCAAATCCGCTTGCCTTGATGCCTCCAAACGGTACGTCGGGTGTGCCGCCATTGGTCAAGACATCGTTGACGAGCACGCTGCCCGCTTGAATTCGTTCTGCAAGTCGATGCGCGCGATGTTTGTCGTTCGAGAAGATATACGCGTTTAGCCCAAGATGCGAATCGTTGGCCAATTGTACGGCCTCTTCTTCGCTCGATACGCGCATGATCGGCACGACGGGACCAAAAATTTCTTCGGTCATGACCGTCATCGAGTGATTGCAACCATCGAGCACGGTGGGCTCGAAAAATTGCCCGATGCCTTCTTTTTGTTTTCCGCCCGCACGCAAAACCGCACCTTTGCCGACAGCATCCGCGATGTGTTTTTCCGCGATGTCAATCTGATGCGGGAAAATGATCGCGCCGACATCGACGAAGTCTTGGCTCGGATCACCTTGGCGTAATTCGTTTGTGAGCGTAACAATACGGTCGACAAGGGCATCGTGAATGTCGCTGTGCGCATAGACGCGTTCGACCCCTACGCAGACCTGGCCCGAGTTCGAGAAGCCGCCAAACACGATGGAACGCGCAGTGCGTTCGATGTTCGCATCCGCGCACGCGATGAGCGGCGCTTTGCCTCCAAGCTCCATGACGCACGGGATGAGCCGTTCACCGCAAGCTGCAGCGACGCGACGTCCTGTGCTCACACTGCCCGTGAGCACGACAAAGTCGGGCATCGCATCGATGAGCGCCGCGCCTGTCGGGCCAAACCCTGTAACCACCTGCAGTAGATCCTCGGGCAAACCCGCCGTATCCCAGATTTCCTTGGCCTTGAGTGCAATCAGCGGGGTCACTTCGCTAGGCTTGATGATGACGGCGTTGCCTGCCAAAAGGGCGGTGAGAGCATCGCGCATCGGGAGTTGAAACGGGAAATTCCACGGGGAAATGACCGCTACGACGCCACGCGGTGTGTAATGAATGAAGCTGCGGCGATGCTTCAACAAGTGCAGGCTGACTTCGTGCGGGGCAAGAACCCGCGGCGCGACTTTGGCAAAAAATGTGGCCAAATCAGCGGCC
>JANORL010000995.1:0-3694 GCA_031415295.1 Polyangiaceae bacterium
TTTGGGCAAAGCCCAAAAGACGAGCCGGCTGCTCCGCCCCCCATACCCCCCGAAAATTGCCATTTTGCAAACTGAATGGTGTTCTAGCCGAGAATCAGCCGCGTCACATCGTCGAAAGAATCGAAAAAATATGTCGGTTCCGTGAGCGCCAATGATTTTTTCGCGAATGGGCCCCAAAGTGCCGCTCCCGTCGATACCAATGCGCGTCGCCCTGCGCGCATATCGTGCAAACTGTCTCCAATAAAAATCGTTTCTTCAGGTTTGGCGCCGAGTTGCTTCAACGCATGATGAACCGGCTCGGGATCGGGCTTGTGTCGCGTCACGTCTTCCGAACAAACCACCACCTCGAAAACATCACTCAACGTCAGTGATTCAAGGCCCATTTTCGTGCCATGCCGCCCTTTGCTCGTCACGATGCCCAGACGAACCTTCGCTCCCGCAAGTGCGCGCACGCAAGTAATCGACCCAGGAAACGCCGAAACCATTCGATCATGATGAAGATAGTTGTATTCGCGGTACGTACCGATCATCGCCTCGATTTCTTCCGTATCATTGCGATGTTTCGCAAATTCGACGCGTAGAGGCGTTCCAACACCTGCCAAAAATATTTCGTCCGGCTGTGCAGCCAAACCGTGCATGGCAAACGTGTGATGGAAACTATCGAGGATGAGTCGAGTCGAATCGAGCAAGGTTCCATCGAGATCAAAGAGGACAGTCGAGTAGCGAGGCATTTCTCGCCGGTCCCTAACACGTTTTCTACAGGTGTGCATACTGAATTTTTACAGCGATCACCGGTGCGAGAACTTTTTGGGAACCTCGGTGATGGATGTATGTCGTTGCCGGCCGGTCCGAAATGTCCTACGAGGCCCAATGATTTCCTCTGTTCGCTTCGTTTCCATCGCCGTTTTCGTCGGTGCTTTTTCAGCTACGGGTTCCGTTGCCGCGCAAGTCGTACCTCCACAAGCAGCTCCGTTGCCGCTCAAGACCGTTCGTTTGTACGACGCGGGCGTGGGGTATTTTGAACGAGCGGGCAGGGTAGGGCGAGGGACCGGGCTGGGTTTGCCCGTGCCTGTGTCGCACCTGGACGATGCGCTCAAAACGCTGGTCGTTCTAGGTACAGACGGAAAAACCACCGTTGCAGGAATTGAATTCGCCAGCAGTATCAGTCCGGAAATGGGTCGGGCGCTCGCGGGTTTGCCCGAGAACGAATTAAACGTGACGCACGCGGGCATGTTGCGGAGCCTCAAAGGTGGAGCCGTAGAGCTGCGTACTACACGAGAAATCGTCCGAGGAAAACTCGTCGACGTACTCGAGCCTTCCGATAGCGATGGAGGGCCGTGTCTACCGGTGGGTGTTTCGCCAAGCCCTGCCAAACCCGATACAAGTGCGGCGCCTGCCGCTACGTGTGTCGTTCGTCGTGAAACGACGCTTCTATTGTTGACGAATGAAGCAGAAATTCGCAAGTTTTTCCTGTCCGATGTGATCGGCGTCAAACCCACGGATCCTTCACTCGCCGCGCGTTTGGGCGCCAGCGTATCGGTTGCTTCTTCCCAAGGCGCTTCCGCGCGTCGAGATTTGCGTGTATTGGCCGAAAGTACAGGAGAAGTGACGATTGGATACGTCGCCGAAGCACCTGTGTGGCGATCGACCTACCGAATGGTATTCGATCCGAAAGCCGAACGAGGCACGCTTCAAGGTTGGGCGCTCGTGCACAACGACACCGACGAAGAGTGGAAAAAAGTCAAAATTGAACTCGTGAATGGTCAACCGGATTCGTTTCTTTTCCCGCTCGCTGCTCCGCGTTATGCACGTCGCGAACTTCGCGCGCCAGCTGAAGCGCTTTCGACCGTGCCGCAACTCATTGGGCGTACCGCCGACGCTATGTGGAGTGAAGCCATTGGTGATTCGTTCGGCTCGGGTGGTCTTGGTTTGAGTGGAGTTGGCGAAGGCGGGGGTGGTCGAGGTGAAGGGATTGGGCTCGGCAGCATTGGCACGATTGGTCATGGCGCCGGTACGGGTTCAGGATCGGGCGAAAGCACGGTGCTTTCGATTGGCGATTTGGCCAAGGTTGCCGAAGCAGAAGGAATGGAATCCGGGGCCCTTTTCCGATATTCATTGGCAAACCTCGTGGATTTGAGAGCTCGCGGGTCGGCACTCGTGCCCTTTTTACAGCAATCGATTTCTGCTCGGCGCATCGTCTGGTTTTCGAATGATGGCGATGTTGGTCGAAGTGCTGCGCGAATCAAGAATGATACGAAGCAGACGCTTCCCGCGGGCCCCGTGGCATTTTTCGCGGATGGGGGGTTTTCCGGAGAAGCGCAAATCGAACGCATGAAGCCATCGGAAACACGTTTGGTGGCGTTTGGAACGGACATCGATGTCGAATTGTTATCGAATAGTGACCTGGTTACGGAAACAGTGCACCTCGTCGAAGGCGATGGCGACCATCTCATCGAGCATTTCGTTCGACATCATCGGACCGATTACAACATCGAAAATCGCAGTGGCACGCCGCGAACGGTGTTCCTGAATTTGAACCTCGGCCGTAATGCGACCGTGCAAGGTGCCGACGAATTAGATTTCGACTTCGTGTCGGAAAAGCCGCTCGCCGTGTTTGCGGTCGAAGCGCGGTCTAAGAAAATACGGCGGATCGAAACGGACGAAGGTCTTTCCCGACGAACTCCGCTGGCAAAACTGGATCAGCGTGCCCTTCGGGCCATTGCCACATCGGCCAAGTTGCCAGCAACGCAGAAAACGACCCTTGAAGAAGCAGCCAAAATGCTCACGGAAGCCGAAGCGCGTGAAAGTCTGCTCCCCAAGCGTCGAAGTGATCTTGCCGAAGTTTTGACCGATGCCGAACGACTTCGAGGTTATTTGTCGGTGACGAAGTCCAAGGATGATGCAGAAAAGTTCTCCGCGTCGATTTTGGAACATGAAAAACGCATCAAGGATCTACGCACGCGTATTGCAACCATTGGCACGGAAGCGGACGGGTTTCGAGGTCGTGCGCGAACGATGCTGAGTAAGTTGGCGCGATAGTCGAGCTTCATTGCCTAACCTTGCTCGACGCTCGCGTGTGTTCAAGTCGCGCAGCAAGCAACGGGCCGTCAATGTGGACAAACCCCGCCACCAATAGCTCGTTCGCCCGCGCCGGTTCTTCGACGCCGTCCGTCGCAACCGTCACATGCGGAATGGCATTTTCAGAAAAACCACGCTCGAGCAATGTTCCATCGGGTAAAACCAGCGCTACCGCGACGGCCTCCACTTTGCCTTCGAGCCGCACATGTCCAATGACCTTCAACCCATAGGTTCGTCCAAGGTCGGCCTCCCCAAAGGGACTTGGTAAGTCCTCCGGACGATCCGACCCGTAACGCACCGTGCAATGATGCGCAATCACGTGTCCAAGGGTCGCGTAAGAACTTCGCAGAACCTCCGCAGAAGCAGCCTCGAGCACGAGCGCAAAGTAGCCGTCTGGATGCATGACGAAGGCAGTCTACCCCTATTGTGTCCAAATGTCAGCCATGTCGCTTCATTGCGCGCCCAAATTGTAGTAATCAACATTTCAGTGTAATGTCGCTTTCTGGCGGCCGCCAGGCCCCGCCATGGCGGCCGCCACCCTTTGTTGCTCCATTACCCCCGTAAAACCCCGAGGTTTTGGAGGTCAAACCTGTTGGCACGTTCGTCGCATAGAGGC
>JANORL010000996.1:0-9286 GCA_031415295.1 Polyangiaceae bacterium
CACTCGCTGCCCGTAAACTCGCGTGTTCGTCGTCGTTCCAATGCTGATCGTTGGCCGAGGGTTCGTCCTGCTCACTTGCCAGCGGCGATTCTTCAGGCACGAGGTCGAAGGTTGCCTTGCAAATGACCGTGAGCATAAACATGCCGTCCGTCGGTCGCCACACGACAGAAGTTACACGCAAAGGGCATGACGAAATCACGCTAATCATAACAAACGCGGCGGACCGACTACCTGCAATTCAAGGTGCCAACAGGAGTACGCGTAGCTGACTCGGAACAATGCGCATTCCTGGAGCATTCGTGCTGTTTTGAATGTTCACGCTCGTGAGACGTGTCCCTGGCAATCCGCCGACGAGCACCGTTACCGCAGCCGTAATGCTTCGCGTTGGACCCATGACGGTTCCCGATGCGACGCCGGTAGCAATACCCGGATTGTCGCCCATGCTGATCGGAATCATCGTGGCCAGGTTATGCGCCGGCGTTCCACCATAAAGCACCATGGGTACGAATGGCACACCGAGTGGTCCGATTGAAAAATTGGGATACGGAATCGGAATCGGCACCGGAGCCGGCGGCGCCGGCGTGAGGCATACGTCCGGAAAACCCAAATTCAGTCCGCCCATTTGCGTATTTGCGAACATTTTCGTTCTCCTTACCCGAGTTGCACTTGGCTAGCGTCGATTTTACAGATTTCTTCCGCATGCACCACGGCATGTTTTGCCCGAAGCGCCATCGTCGATTCCGCCGCATAATCGACTTTGTTGGCTCGGAGCTGATCGATGTCTTCAATGGTCCGAAACGAACGCTGCGCACGTTGCGAAACGCGCTCGAAGAAAGAATCGCATACCGTTCCCACGATACGCATCGCCTCGACTTCCGCTTTGAAACGGCTTCCGAGATGTTCCAGTTGCTCGACGAAAATGGTGCCTTGCAGGGCGCTCACGCTGAGAGATTTGCCAACGAGATTTAGTTCAGCCCCTGAAGAAAAACTCACGCCACGTGCAGCTTTCACGTCGAGTTTCCCCGCTCCGACATGAATTTCGAGGTCACCGTCAACTTCGAGTTTCGTGACGGGATTGGTTGCCTGTTCGCTCCCTTCGAGCACGGCCAAAACGAAACAATCGCCTCCACGACCAAACGATAGCAGCACTTCGTCTCCAGGGCTCGGGGCGACGAGGCAACTCTTGGCACGTTTTGCTGCGTAATTGACGCCGCCGACCCGAACGGCCCAAGACCCATCTTTCGAAAACACGACGGTGCCTTGTTCGAGGGTTACGTCATTGTGGTTTAATTTGCGTGCGAGCATTTCGTCATGACTCCTGGCTTATGGGCCTTCGAACATCAATACGGTGGATTCCAATCTTCAGATTCGGCGACATCGGGTTCGTCTCCGAGTGCAGTGAGACGACTGCACCAGAGGGTACCTTTGTCTTTGACGCGATGAAATCGCGTCCGAAAAACCTTGGCATTCGAGAAATCTGCGGCAGAAACATCGGCGTGCGTGAAATCTGCATAGGTTAGGTCGCAGCCGACAAGTTTCGACGCTTCGCATTTCGCGCGATGAAAAATGGCTTCGGTCATGTTCGAGCCCGAGAAGTTCGCGAGGTCGAGTTGCGCGTCAATGAAAAGGGCGCGCTGGAACAAGGCCTTCTGCAAGCTTGCCCGCATGAGTTTCGCTTCGACGAAAATCGCTTGCAAGCCGTCGGCTCTGTCGAAACAAACATCAATCAAATTGGCCCGCATGAAGTTACATTGTCGCACGATCGCTCCCTCGAACGATGCACCTTCGAGGTCCCCGTCGATGAATTGACAAAGCGTCAGATCCATTCCCGCGAAGTTCACTTTTCGCAACGTCGCCTTGATGAAAAGCGTATTTTCAAAGCGTGCTTCGTCGAAATTCGCTTTGGACAAATCGGCCTTGTAAAGCGTTGTTTGTTTGAGATGCGCGCGGGCGAATTGAATTCCCGTCACTGTGGAATCGACGATAGCTGCTCGATCGAGGTTCGTATCGGAAAGGTCCACGCGGGTGAGGTTGCATTCAGCAAGCCCGCCAATCACGAAATGGCAACCAGAAAGATTCGCGTCGGTCAAATCGGATTGGTAAAACTTGGCGACTCCCAGGTAGCTACCATGAAGATCGGCGCGGATGAAGTTCGATCGATTGATCACGGCGTGACGAAAGTTTGCTTCGACCAACTGAGCGCCTTCACAATCGCATTCCGTCAGGACGCTCTCTTTGAACAAGCAACCTTTCAGGTTTGCGCCACGGAACGAAACATTCTCGAAAATGGCTCCAGAAAGGTCCGCGCCCGAAAAATCACCATCGGAAAGATCGACGGCCGAAATGACTTCGCCAGTTTTGATTGCATAAACGAGTTCCGCCTTGTCCATCGTCAAGTTCCTGTCGGCGGTTTGGGGGCGCTCGTGCGAGCAGCACCGATGTCGATGGTATGGCCAGAAGATCCCGTCTCTTTTGCCGAAACGCGAATCTGCTTGACATTGGCGTCGTGAAAGTTTGTCTTGTTATCACCGACGGCTCGCAGCATATCGGTTCGAAAAAGGTTCGCTCCTTTGAAGTCGGCACGTGCGAGTTTGGCTTTCATAAAAATAGCCCCTTCGAGATTGGCGGCGACGAGTTGCGCACCCGTGAGATCCGCGCGCACGAACAATGCATTTTTGGCAATGACCCGATAGAGGTTGGCATCGCGCAGAATGGTCTTGGTCAGATCGGATGAATTGAGTGTCGCACCGCTGAAGTCGGCCATGCTGAAATCGCATTCGCGTAGCGTGGCGGCATCGAGAGCAGCTCCGCGGAAATTAGCTCCGACAAACGAGCACGGTGGAGAAAGTCGGATTCCGCGCAAATTGGCTTGCAAAAACGATGCGCCGTCCATGATGCAGCGGACAAACGTGGCTTGTTCGACGACCGCATTGGTAAAATTAGCCGATCGAAAATCCACTTCAACGAACATCGCATGAACGAATGTTGATTCACGCAGATCGCATCCGCGGAGCTGGTTGCCTTTGAGAATACACTTGTCGAATCGTGCGCGGGTCAAAATGGCGCCATCGAAGATCACATTAGAAAGATCCGCGACTTCAAAGGTGACGTTGCACAAAGACGCTCCCGTGAGGTCGGCCTTGGCGAGGATTGCGCCGCGTAGATTAGTATTGTCGAGTTTCGCACTTCGCAGATTGGTTTCCCCGAGATTCGCTTCCGACAGATTCGTTTCCGTAAGATTCGCTTCCGACAGATCCGCGCCCGCGAACACTGCGCGGGTCAGGCTTGCCCCCGCGAGATTCGAGCGCGCCAAGATTGCATTTTCCAAAAATGCGTCCGCCAAATCGATTCCACCGAGATCCATGTCGGAAAGGTCCGCGCCGCAAAGGTCCACTTTGGCAAAACTGCGACCTTCTGCGCGTGCGGTCGCGACGAGTTTCCGGATTTCCGTGCGCGCCGGCTCCGTGAGCCGCTTCGGGCGATATTCAGCCAAATGCGCGGCCATGAGGTAGCTCTTGACAGCTTCATCCTCTGCGCGCCGAAGTTTGCGTTCTGTGGCAGGATCCGCAAGGGTTGCGTCAAGTTCGGGGCTGCTGACATTGGCATTTTGGCACAATGTTTGAATGTCGCGTAATCGTTCAATTTCCTTGTCCGCGGAAAATTTGGGCGGACCAGCAGAACTTTTTTTCATTTTTCGGACTTCGGCGTCAAAGTCCAATCCTGCGGACGCGTATCGCTGCCGCGTGGCCGCCAGCGTTTTTTCGCGTGAAGCTTCTGCCTGCTTCTGTGCATTGGTTAATTCATTCTGAGATTGCTCGATAAATTCCGAAAGGTTATGAAATTGTGGCCCTTCGACGAATTTCGGCGGATCGACAATTCGCGAATCATGGGGATCGCCACCGCTGTTGAGGATGGCGGCACGCGTTTTTTCGCCTTCCATCTTTAAACGTGCGGCCATGTTTTTCTGAAGCAGATTTTCGGAACGTGTGAGATCGAACATGACATCGACGGCGCTCGTTGATGCGGCACCGTTACCAGTGTTGGGAGCCAATAGATCGTTGTCGCGAAACGCTTCGAACGCTTCACGTTTTGGATCTAGCCGCCTTTCGAGTACATTGCGATAGTGGTCGATTGACCGTGGTGCCGAGGCTTCATCACCCGCGATCATGATATGCAAGATGTCGTCGGCATCGTCTTCCGCAATGGGCCACAAACCGCGAAATGCCAATGCGCAGCGCTTGTGGTGCGGAAACAATTGCACGGTATCGAGCCGTAACGGAATTTCAACAAATACGTCACCGTTTGTCGTCTTTTGCGTAACGAAGCAACGTCCAACAATTCCAGGAAGGCGTCCTTCCAATTGCGGAAAGTCCGGATGCATATTTTGAATGAGAATATCTTCCGAACCCTCAAAAAAACCAGTGGTGAGTTGCTGGTCTTCTGGAGCAGCATTCCACATGGATAAATCCATGTCTTTCGCTAGACCAGGGAGTTGTTCGCGGACCCATTTCATGTCGTACGTGCCGATTTTGGGCCAGCGTTGTGCCCACGTCAAATCAAAAGGCCCAAAACCAGCGGGAGCAGGCCGATCCGATTTCGACTGAATAAGTTTCCCTGGCCATTCGATGTTGGGCAAGCGATGGATTTCTTGACCGTGCTCTTTGACCTTGCTCAATCCAATGCCGAGAGGATTGAGCGGATATCCTTCGCCACCAAATGCCCTCGAATAATGAATGTGCATTTCGGTGAACGGTTCCGGATCGCCGGGAACACCGTCGCGACGCCAGGTGCGATTGCCAATAACGAAAAGCGTCTTGTCAATGGGGCCAACTTTGACTCGTGCGGAGGAGGCCGTCCGGGGAACGCGGTTCGCGGTAAAACAACGACCATGAACGATCAGTTCACCGCGTTGCTTGGGCATACATTCATCAATGGCTGCGTCTTTGCCAATTTCCGTGCCAGCCAATTGCCATAATTCCACTTCCGGTAGCATAACGCGTTCGGGACCAAGTTCACAAAATGCAAGCACGGTCGGAACGAAATAGTGTTTACGATCCAGCTCGAACGTTCTGGTAAGAATACCGAGCTTCATGGGTTTGATCGTTTTCATGTGGTGGCACCGGGCAGATTGACAACCGTCAGAGGATGATGTGCATACCAGAAGGGTAAATGAGCACGCCTATCGCGTGCAATCTGCTGCCTTTGTCGTGGAGCTTGACTCCTTGTGTGCTGTTCTCGAACCCTGTAGCGCTGAGCGAAATGCTGGTATGAGACAACGAAAGACCTTTTAGCGCAATCGACGCTCCACTAAGGCTCAAGGAAAAGCCTGTGAACGAGAGTTTCGTCGGATATGTGCTGAGGCTAAATCCGACGAGGTGAAGCTTTAGGGACGCGTTAATGGTCAAACTCGCGGCCGTATGGTGGTGGCCGCCGGCGGCAATATGAACTACGGCGGCGCCGGCACTGAGCGTGTCCGTGCTGCCAATGGTCGTATCGACGTTTCCGCTGACGAATTGCCCCAGCATCGCGCCGACGCGAATGTCGCGACTTCCACCAACGGTTGTCGATTGACTACCGCCGTAACTCTGAAATGCCAATGCTCCGACTGTTTGATCCCTGGTGGCGCCATAATCTTCCGTCCAGCTCGCGGCAATGTCAGTGGTTCTTACGGCTCCGTACGTTTCGAGAACATTTCCGCCAATACCCTCGTTCAGAGCGGCACCGACGATGTTCGCGTGATTGGCACCGGTGTCTCGCGTTTCGTTGCCGCCAATGAGCATCGTGCGGTTGCCACCAATGACGCGTACTTGATTGGAGCCGATGGTTTCGGATTGATCGCCTCCGACATCGAGTGTATCATTGTTGCCGATACGAATGGTTTGGTTTTGACCAACCGTTTCGGTATTGTCGCTGCCGATATGCGTGAATGCGTTGGTGCCGACGTTTTCGCGTCGCTCATTGCCGACGTTCGTGGTCATGTCCTTGCCGGCATTCGTGTAGATACGCTCGCTTCCCGCGGTATCCTCGAACGTGATTTCATTACGAATGCCGCCACCAGGCGTCGACAATGACCACATCGTACTATGCGTCGGTACCGTTTGCGCCGGTCGATTTTTGCCGTTATACACGCGGCCGGTAACGACAGGTCGATCCGGATCACCTTCCTCGAATTCGACAATGACCTCGCACCCCACACGGGGATGCCAAATGCCGCCTTGCCCCGCACGGGCAAATGGTTCGCTAACGCGGACCCACTTGCTCGAGGCTTCTTTGCTTTGGCGCTGTTTGTCCGTGTCCCAATGAAAACCGACGCGTACGCATCCAATCGTGGCCGGACCGCCAATGTTGATTTCGCCTGCGGTGCCTGGCTCTGCCGTGACGAATGCCGTTTGTGTACCAAAGATTCGGGGCTTGGGCGTGAGGCGTAGCGGGCGAAAGTTGCTCTCCGAAACATTGCTGCCGCGACCACGACACGCGCATTCGATTTCGACGCGAAACGGTTGTTTAGGCGCATTCGGACCTTCGACCGAAAGAACGCCTTGTTGATACCCTCGGGCCTGAATACGCGTCACGAGGTATTCGCCATCGAATCGAGTTTTGGGATGTTCGAGCGAAAATACCCCCCCGGGAGCGAGCAGTCGCGTCGAACCTGTGCCATTGGCAAACGTCGATTCTGTGTGCAATGCTTCGAGTTTCGCTTGGGCGAGCGGCATGCCAAGTTCCACGCCGTCCAGATATCCACCAGGATACGCGTATTCCGAGAGGTTATTGCTTTCGTGCGCGTCCGCTTTGACGTCGATATTCAAAGCGGGTTTTTCCCAATTGTATTCGCCGAGTTGCACTCGTTGCGGGCGCAAGCGGGCACCGAGGCGAAATTGATCGATCGAATGACCGAGTTTGCCTGGGCTGAATACGTCATCGATCGCGACGTGTGGACGTCCAAAATCCTTATCGGAAAGAACCAGCAAACTCGTTTCATCGTCATGCTCGAAATGGAAGCTAATGCCTTCTTCTTCCAGTAAACGGGCCACGAAATCGAAGTCGCTTTCGCCGTATTGCACGACATAAGGGTGCGCTTTGGCGTCGTCGAGCCGGGGGCTCGCACCGATACGCCAGGTAAATCGATCGGCCGCCGGCTCATACGATGGGCCACCCATGGGCGGGTCGAGCAGGGCACCGGACACGAGCGTCATTCCCGTATCTGCTTGCAAAACCGCCTCGATAATGCGTCGTAACGTTTTGCCGAGGAAAATGCGCTGCCGCTTGCGATGGCGAGCGCGTACGAGCGGAGGTTCCAGCGTAATGCGGAAAATGGGACCTTGCGAATCGACGCCGACGTCTTCCGCTGCGGTAATGACCCCGTGAACGAGACGAAATATGGGTTCTGTGCCGGTGGCAATACGCAGACTCGCGCGTTTTCCAATGAACTCTTCAGGATCCTTATCATCGCCTTTCAACAAAGCGATGACTTCATAACGAAAGAGCTGGCTCATGGCCTCGTTCGCGTCGAATTGAACGACACGGAGGTATTGCCAAGGTCCCTCTACGGAACTCGAACCTTCCAAGGCTAGGGCGAAATCAATGCCGTTCATGGTTTGTCCTCGTGCCAGATTCTCGTTGTCAAAGCTTGATGATGAGCCCAACGCGAGTTTTTACGCCGTTGTTCTCCAAGTCAGCGCCTTCGATTTCCGACTTGAGTCCGATGGCACTTCGGCTGAGTGTCGTATAACTTTGGGTCAATCCCGCGAGTGTCACGTCGACTCCAGTTATGGACATCGAGGCATCCGTGACGCTCCCGGATGCTCCGCCCATTGAAATGGATAGTCCCACCAATTTCATTTTGGTGTCGTCGATGCTCTCCTCATCCGCGTCTTCGGCCTTGTACGTTGGGCCGATAAAAATGATACCCGCACCTGCATCAACTGTCTGCGAACCCCCGACGGCTGTGGTGATGGATCCGCCGACGAGCCGAATTGCGGCTGCGCCGACGTTCGTTGTGAGGTCGACGCATTCCATCGTGCGATTCCCGTCGACAACCTTAATGTGTGCCGCGCCAAACGACTGCGTGTGCGCTCCGGCAATCGTCGTCGATCGATTCGCTCCGATGCTTTGGCTTTCTGCAGCGGCCACGTTTGTCGTAAGCGTACCCCCGATCTTCTCGGCCAAACTGCCGCCTACGATTTCCGTATGCGTGGCACCAATGGTGATTGTTTGATTCGCGCCCACGACGTGCACTTCATTGGCGCCGATCATCGTCAAGCTGTTCGCGCCAATCTTCGTCGTGACATTTCCAGCAATCGTTCCCATGTCGTTGGCGCCCACGGTGACCATTTCATTGATGCCAACTTCGACTGTACAATTCGCACCAATCGTTTCTTTGTCGTTCGCGCCGACATCCATGGTGGCATTGGCCGCGACGGTCTCGAGCCGTTCATTGCCGACGTCCGTCTCCATGTCCTTGCCGGCATTCGTATAAACGAGTTCCGCGCCAGAAGAATCGTCGAACGTGATTTCATTGTGGACCTTGCCGCCGGGACTCGCATTCGACTTAAGCGTACTTATCGCCGGCGCTCCGCCGTGGTAAGGCCGATTGATACCATTGTATACGCGTCCCACCACCAACGGTTTGTCCGGATTGCCTTCTTCGAATTCGACGATGACTTCAGTGCCCACCCGTGGATGCCAAACGCCACCCATTCCACTGCCCGCAAAAGGTTCGTTGACGCGAACCCAATAACTCGATGACTCTTTCGCAAGCCGCGTCGTTTCCGTATCCCAATGAAACTTCACGCGCACGCAACCAATGTCCGTACCGGCGGGACCGCCGACATTGATTTCGGCTCCAGGCGCCGAAGGTTCCGCCGTTACGATAGCTGTTTGTGATCCAATGATCTTCGGGCGAGGAATCGTAAGCGCCGGTCGAAATCCACTGTCTTCGACCGCTGGACCCTTGCCTCGACGCGCACAAACGAAATGAGCGAGGAACGGTTCGACCATTCCACCGTCAGGGCTTTGCAATACGCCGCCTTGTTCCGCTTTTACTTCGAGCGACGTAACCAAGTATTCGCCGTCGAATCGCACATTCTTGTGTTCGAGCTCGAAAATCGACCCCGCACCGAGCACGCGAATCCACCCTTCACCACGCGCGAAACGCGCTTCGGTCTTGTATCGACCCAAAAGCACATTGGCGAGCGGCGCGCCTTGTTTGGCATTGTCGGGATAACCGCCCGGATACACGTGATCGAAAAGGTCCGCGCCGGATGCCCCGGCATTGACCGCCATCGCG
>JANORL010000997.1:0-6741 GCA_031415295.1 Polyangiaceae bacterium
GCGCATTGCCCCCCGACGCAGTCCGCCATGCTTTCAGGTGGATACATCGGCAAGCATTTTGGACATGCAGACTGACCATCGCACACGAGTTGTGCGAGCATTTCGGATGCGCCCGTTGCAATCGCCACAAGGCCTCCCACGTCACTGGAACAGGCCTCGCAACATTCGAGACCCAAACGCAAACGACAATCGGCAGCGGTTGTGCATTCGCTGAGCGAATGATTGGTGACGTCCGCCTCGATGCACGAATTCGCATCGCAATAAGCAAACAAGTTCGGATTCGATTGGGGCAAACAAGCTGGGCAAGGTGGTGGTGGTGATGGGCAGATGGATTTGCTGTAGTCGCCGGCCCGCGAGAGATGAATAGGCGTGAGATCATCGAGGGTTGGGGTCGTACACAACCCACAACAAACGTTTGCGGCGAGAATACATTGGCCGGGGCCGGTACATGCGCCGAAGTTCGA
This sequence comes from Polyangiaceae bacterium, assembly GCA_031415295.1. Taxonomy (GTDB): domain Bacteria; phylum Myxococcota_A; class Polyangia; order Polyangiales; family Polyangiaceae; genus Polyangium. The sequence goes on from JANORL010000997.1 coordinate 465, forward strand.
ATCGCCACTGCTGCTCGAACTGCTGCCGCTGCTGCTTGATGTCGTGTTTCCACCTCCATCCACTTCGCTTCCGCAATTGAAAGCGAACGGTCCGATGAGAAGCACGCCGATGAACCCAAGACCCACGTGTGAACGAATTTTACGCATGGACGCAGCGTACGACGAGTACGCGTTTTAATGCAATCTCAAAAGAGACGTCCGTGCCGATCACGCAAGGATATTCTTGAACTTCACGTATGATTCGTGTACGTTGGTACGCATGCTCGACCGCGCACCGCCTCCTGAACACGTTGCGACATCCGTTGCGGCAGGCTCGAAGAACCTCGTCGATCTGTTTCTGCGTCGTATCGCGGCCACGCCAACGAAAGTCGCATGGAAAGTCAAGCGTGGCGGAGCGTGGAAACCATCGACGTTTGGAGATTTCTATCGCGATGCGGCAGCGATTGCCACGTATTTGATGGACTGCGGCATCCGCTTGGGCGACAAGATTGGTATCGCGGGCGGAACGCGTCCCGAATGGTGTTTTTCCGACTTCGGTTCGTTGCTCGCCGGCGGCGTATCCGTGGGCGCATATACGACGCTTACGGCTGAACAGCTCGCGTACATCTTCGATCACGCTGACGCGCGTATTGCACTTGTCGAGGGGAAGGCTGAAATTGAAAAACTCGTGGCAATGAAAAAGTCATTGCCAAAACTCGAGCGCGTTATCGTGTGGGACATCAAAGGATGTGAAGAAGCTTTTAAAACTCACGATTGGCTCGTGCCGCTCGATAAGGTGCTAAAAACGGCGATTGATCGCGCGCGTATCGACGAAAGGGCAGGGGCGATCAAACCCGAGGACACTGCGATTTTGATTTACACGAGCGGTACGACGGGACCGCCCAAAGGCGCAATGATTTCGCATGGAAACCTCGTGGCTTTTCTCACAGCGGCGGCCGAAACGCGGCCTGTGGCGGACGATGAAGAGACGTTGAGCTTTTTGCCGATGGCTCATGCCGCCGAACGGGTTGCAGGGTTTTATGGTCGCGTCAATTTCGGCACATGTGCGTCGTATGCGACGAGTGTTCCTGCAGTGCTCGAAGAGGTCAAAGAGGTTCGTCCGACTGTATTCGGCAGCGTTCCGCGCATATTCGAAAAAGCGTATGCGCGGATGATGGCTGAAGTGCAAAAAGCTACGCCGGGTAAACAAAAAGCGTTTCGTTGGGCCGAGGGGGTGGCTCGTGCTGTTGTTGCGGATTGGCAGAATGGGCGTGAGTCGTCGTTGCTTTTGCGTTGGCAATATCGTCTGGCCGACCGCATTGTGTTCACGAAGCTTCGGAGCGCGTTTGGAGGACGCGTGCGGTATTTTGTTACTGGCGCTGCGCCGATTCCCAGGCATATCATCGATTTTTTCTGGGGTGCGGGCATTCCCATTTACGAAGTGTATGGAATGACGGAAGCCACCGTCATGACCCATGGAAATCGTCCCGGTACGGTGCGACTCGGATCCGTCGGTAAAGTGATTTCGTGCGTGGAGGACCGGATTGCGGAGGACGGAGAAATCCTCGTTCGCGGCAAAACCGTTTTCGCCGGGTATTACAAAGATCCGGCGGCTACGGCCGACGCGATCGATTCCGACGGGTGGTTACATACGGGCGACATTGGACGCAAAGATGCCGATGGATTCGTTTTCATTACGGATCGCAAAAAGCACATCATCATTACGTCGGGCGGAAAGAACATTACACCGGCGAACATCGAAAACGAAATCAAAGCATGCGATGCGCTCATCAGCCAGGTGCACGCGCACGGGGACAAACGCGCGTATTGCACGGCGATTGTGACGATTCACCCGCTCGAAGCTATTGAGTGGGCAAAAGAACGCGGTATGTTGAGCGATCCCCAAAATGTCGAAGCGATGCGTCTCTTGTTGCTGCAGAATCCGCTCGTGAGGCCACCGGGCCTCGAGGAATTGATGACGCGGGTGACGAGCCATCCAGATTTGCAAAAACGTGTCGTCGAAGCCGTGCGTCGGGCCAATGGTAAATTGTCGCGTGTCGAAACAATCAAACGTGTGCACTTGCTCAATCGTGATTTTTCGTTGGAAGAAGACGAAATCACGCCGACGCTCAAAGTGAAACGCAAAAACATCGAAAAAAAATTCGTGGCGATCTTCGATCGATTGTACGACGAAGAAGGGTTTGGCCTGGTCGTCATCGACAAATGATCGCGGGCTCCTTCGTGTCACTTGTCATGTCTTGCTTTCGTTAGAATCCGTACGATTTGGTCGTGCATGTTGGGTGGTGGTCGGCATTGCCGAAACGGGAACATTTTAAGCTATTGACGGCTTTTGAGCTCGAGGATACGCTGCGGTTTGCCGCGTGTTGCGATCGGGCAAGCGCGAAGGAAACGGACCCACGATGTTGATCCTGTCCCACACCACGAGAGTTGTTTTTGCTGCATCATTCATTACATTTGTCGCTGGTTGTGCCGAGGAAAATGGCTCCTCGGGCGCGCCGGCAGCAAGCGCATCGGTCGCTGCGGCACCTCCGTCGGCGGTGATGAGCGTGGCGCTGCCTCCACCGCCGCCACCGCCGGCTGCACCACCGCACGATTGTCCTGCGGATACGGCGGGCGATGGCACGTTGGCCAAGCCGTGTGAAGCGAAGGGGACAGCGCGCATGATGGAGGTGACTTGGACGGGCAAAATGGACGATGCGGGGCCGCAATTCCGCGTCGTCAACAAGGGCAAAGAGACGATTCTTTATGGCAAAGCCGCGGCGTATTTCTATGACAAGGCTGGCAAACAGCTTGATGTGAAGGATTCGGAAGGCAAGCCGCGCCCGAACAAGCTTTGCCTTGGGAATTTGTTCAGCGGCGTAATGAAGCCGGCCGAAAAGGCGGTCATCACGTTTTCGTGTATCAAGAAGGATACCGTGCCCGAAGGCACTGCTGCCATTGAAGTGGAAATGTCGACGGTCGGTTTTGCGGATGCTACGGAAAAGAAGAGCGAATACTATTGGCGCAATTCGGAATTGGCACCCGACGTGCGACCCAAGGGTGGCATCAAAAAGAAGTAGCACCGCACGGGATTTGTGTTCATTCTGCGGGACACGCCCCGAACGACGTCAAACGTTACCCCCTCAATGTATCGAATCGTAGTGGAAGTTCGGTCAAACCGCGAACGACGGGCGTTGCACGCCAGCGCAAGTCTTTCGCGGCTACTGCCAAGCGTACGTCGCTCGATTTCATTTTTTCGCTTTGAGCGGCGTTGTCCACTTCGGTTTGAAAAATCGTACGCACGAGGGCACGTTTGGAGCGATCGGCTGTGCATGGGCCCATAATCGAGCGATCGGCGAATTCGCTTTGAGTACGGATGCACGTAGCAATGCGCCCCATTGAATGACGGGCCCCTGCAATTCGGAGAAGGCTGTCACCGTGGGTTGGCCTCGAATGAGTACCGCAATGCCGTCGGGCAAGACCAAAAAACTTGGCTCTTTCAAGGAAGACGCGACGAAATCCGGCGAAGTCTCTTCGACCGACTCACCCTCCTTGTTGGTGGGAACGCCTTGAATATTGCGTTCGAACCACCATTCGTCTGCACCATCAAATGCTTCTGAAACCAACTTCATACACGAAGTGACCACCGGACGCAGAGCTTTGCTCGACGTTACGATATCTTTGAGCGCCAGTTTTCTGCCCGACGGTATGTCAATGCTCGTCGCTGCAATAGCGGCCGAAAAATCACCATGCGCTGCCGGTCCAAGATAAACGTAGCCATTTTCAACCACGCTGAGCAACCCTTGTTCGTTGGCTTCGATCGAATACCATCCGCGAACATGATTGTCGGCACCTGGCTGACATCGAGTGACCCTTCTTTCGGCATCGGTTTCGTCCAATCCACCGAAATGCACCTGGAGATGCGCATTGACCCGAGCGGCTCGTTCTGCATCGCCAATGCCAAAGACTGCTGGACTGCGCACATCCCATTCACATGACGGGCTTTCTTCCTCGGGCGGGCCAATCCTACGCCGTCGTTCGAATATCGCGACTCCCGTCGGGCTTCGAGGTTTCAATACGAAGGGTTTTGAATGGGCGCCTTGTTTCCATGTGCCTGAAATGATCCCCGATTCCTTTGCACATTGGCCTTCGATTCGTCCGCCGCTTTGACCGTCTTTGGATTCTTCGAGCGTAATGCTTTCGTCGGGACGAACCGTTCCACGCAAAGCAATTTCACCGACGCCAGCATCGTATGCCGCCAGGCCTTGGAGGGAGGAACCATTTCGTGACAAATTGACGGACCAGGGGCTTTTACCCACAGTGCCGCGGTAATGGCGAGAAAAATCGCACGGAGCGGGCGGCCCATCGGAATCGATTGTCCCCGCGAGCTGGTCGAACTCGGCATCGTCTTCTTGGGGACGAGGTTCCGTAGCGGCGGCGCTTACGGCGCTTACGGCGGGAGAGGCGACCGGGGTGGCTGTTGGTACTTGCACCGAATTGGCAGGTGGAGACGTGTGGAGTCTCGGGGCCGGATTGGGAGCCGACTGATGGCATCCAGGCGCGAGGAACAAGCCGACCAGTAGCGACGGGACGCGCGCCTGCCGATTTCGAAAAGTTGCTGAGTTAGTCGTGGGTAATTGCATGGATTTGGTGAAATCGAACGGCGCGTCATTCTGCGGTTGTAGATGACCCCGCTCACGCGGGAAAATGCCAGGGCTGGCGGACGGAGTCAAGGTGTTCTCGATTCAGGTGCAGATACGTTGGTGGGTCCGCTCGTGTGGGATTACAAATGACGATCGGGGCGCTACATTGGTCCATCGTCTGCGAATTCCCGTAGCAGTAGAGTTTTTTTCTATTGGTCAACGCGAAAAAACACTTGCTTTGCGATCTACGGAGCGTGTAGTATCTATTTTCGCTCTTGTCACACATGCGCGAACGGAGGAAATCATCACCGATTCCTCCGTGCTTCACCCGCACCCAAGTGGCTCGAGAGGAGACCGCGAAATGCCCATTCTTGAACTGTCGTTCGCGTCGGGAGAAGACACCCTTTCGGTTCGCCGTTTTTCGGTGCACGAAGGGATATCGAACCTTTTCGAGATCTCGATCTGGGCTGCGTCCAAGAACGAGAACATCGACCTCGAGTCGATTGTAGGTAAGCCTGCGGGTTTGCGCATCGTGAGTGGTTATCAGTGGGCTCAGCTTGGTGGTGCGCGAAAATGGACGGGCTTGTGCAGTTACATGGAACAGATACAGCCGGAGCCGACAGGGCTTTCGACGTATCATTTGCGTATCGTGCCGACGCTGTGGATGTTGACGCAGCGCAGAAATTTGCGAATATTTCAGCACCTTTCGATTCCAGATATATCGGACCAGATTTTGGGTGAATGGGGCATAGCGCCGGCGTGGAAGATTGACCGTGGGCAATACCCGAAGCTCGAATACAAGGTGCAATATGGGGAATCCGATTATGCATTCTTGAGTCGTTTGTGGGAAGAAGCGGGCATTGCATTTACGTTCCCGGACGACGACACGGCGGGATCGATTTTGACCTTCAGCGACAAACTGCATCAAGGGGACATGCGGAAGGGCAAACCGATTCATTATGTGGATAATCCCAGCGAATCGGGCGAATTTGAATTCGTTACAAAACTCAAGTTGGCGCACCAAGTTCGTCCGGGCGGATATACGATTCGAGATTACGACTTCCGCAATCCTGGGTTTTATTTGCTCGGGGAGAAAACGACGGGCGAAGCGCCGGAGAATCGGTATGAGCAATACCATTATCGGCCGGGGTCGATGCTCATCGAGGGACAAAAAGGCGGGGGAACGCCAGTGGCTGACGACAAGGGAATCGCGCGTCACAATCAGAAGTATGGTATCGACCGGGCCGAGCGCAATATGCAGGCTGAGCGCACGAACAAGCGAGCGATCACGTTCGATACGAATACGGTGGATCTTTGGCCGGGCGTCATCTTCAGCATTGCGAACCATCCGCGTGCCGATTTAGCAGAGGGCAAGCGTTTGCTTGTCACCGAATTCATGCTCGAAGGAACGCCTGGTGAAGAGTGGAACATGATGGCGAATGCGGTGTTTGGCGGAAGCGAAAACCCGTACAAGCCGGCGCTGAAAACTGAAAAACCCAAAGTACAAGGCGTACAAAGCGCTACGGTGGTGGGGCCGGCGGGCCAAGAAATTCACACGGACGAATATGGTCGCGTGCGCGTGCAATTTCCGTGGGATCGTGAAGGCAAATACGACGACTTCAGTTCGTGTTGGATTCGCGTGAGTCAAGGGTGGG
>JANORL010000998.1:0-2894 GCA_031415295.1 Polyangiaceae bacterium
GCATCCTGGACTCGGCAGGGTTTCGTTGGGAGACAACGGGCGCGGCATCTTCGCGATTGCGAAGGACGGTTCGGTGCTCCATTGGGACGAGACGCGCCCTGCAATGCCAACTTTATTGCGGGTGATTGGCGATTCGCACGACAATACACGAGCGTCGCTCTCTGCAAACGCGGGTATGGCTTGGATGCATACGCCGAAGAATGAAATCGAGATATGGCCTCTACGCGGGCGTGGTTCTCCACAACGATTGAATCTTGGAGGCAAAGACTTTTTCGAACTCGCGATAACGCATTCTGCACAGCGGACAGCGGTCGGTTTCCACGATGGCTCCATCCGCATCTGGTCCAGGGGGGTCAGCGCGCCCATTGCAATTCGAGGGCATTCGAGCGAGATCCGTCACGTTCAACTACATGACAACCAGCAACGGCTGGTCACGTGGTCGGTGGATGGAACCACGCGTATATGGGCCCTGAAAACTCGGCAATCGCGCCAGACACCCATGAACCTGCCGCAACATGAAGCAACGTCTATGACGCTCGACAAAGAGAAGGGCGACATGCTGTTAACAACGTCGCCCGACAGGCCGGGCATCGCGCGGGCTTGGAATCTGTCGACACATGATGTGTCGGTGCTCAAAAGCGCTGAAGATAGCAAGAGCGCTGCCATATTGAGCCCTGATGGAAAGTGGGCCTTCACCAGCTCGATGCACCACATCACGCGAGCTTGGCCGCTGAATTCGTCGTCCACGGCGCTCGCATTCGGGCATTCCGCGCCTATTTGGGCGGGCGATCTGCATGGTGATCGATTGGCGACGGCATCGCAAGACGGCACGGCGCGGATCTGGCAAATCGACAAATCTGGCACGTTACGCGAAAGAGGCGTTTATTCGTCGGCTCCCGCGACTCGTGTGTGGACCTCTGTCTTTAGCCCAAGCGGCGACTTGCTGGCGACTGGTTCGAATGACGGCAAGGCGCGAATCTGGAAAACGGATGGCAACCAAGCGCCCGTTGTGCTTTCCGGACATGAACAATGGGTGTATTCGCTGGCTTTTGCGCGCGACGGCCGCTCCTTGTTTACCGGATCGAAACGTGGCTGCATTCGACGATTTCCCATTGAAGGAGGCAAACCGGAGATTGTCCTTTGTCAAGCGGATGTGCGGGGCCAGGTAAACCAAATCGTGCTGAGCCCGGACGGGAAGATTGGCGCAGCAGCGCTCGCTTCCGGCCATCTCGTGTTATGGAGCAATGAGGGGCCAGTGAACTCGCGCGTGATTCCCAATGCCCACGGCGCCCAGGTGCAGGCTATCGCTTTTAGCCCGGATGGACGGCGTTTGGTGAGCGTGGGTCGGGACCACAAGGTGCGTCTTTGGGATACCGCGAGCGGCGTTCTGCTGCGGGATATGGGAAGTCATGAAGGCGCAGTGTACCACGTGCGTTATAGCCCGAATGGTCGCAGCGTGGTCACAACATCGGCGGACAAAACAGCAAGAGTTTGGCCTATCGATGGAGGCGAATCGCCCGTCATCTTGAAAGGCCACGAGGGTTGGGTGGTATGGGCTGAATTCGATCGGGAGGGCCGGCGAATTGTGACGGCAGGCTATGACGGAACGGCGCGCATATGGGACTTGAACGAGCCGACGAACCCACGGGTTTTACGAGGTCATTGGGACTCCATTCGGTATGCGACGTTTGCCGGGAACGACCAGCGGGTGATTACGACGGCCATGGATGGCATGGTGCGAAGCTGGGACATCGCGAACAAGTCGGTGGAGCAATTGCAAGGTCGGCTTCGCGAGGCGACCCGTGCGTGTTTGACGGCGGCGCAGCGAAGAGCGCTCATCGGGGAAGACGAGGCGGTGGCGGCCGATCGTGCAACGGCTTGTAACCGCTAGCGAAGATCAAAAAAACAAGAAGCGTGTCGATTTTCAAATCCCTGAAGGGGGGTTCGGCGACTACCAAGATACGACGTGCAAGGGGCACGGTACGATTGATGTGAACGCGGCATGCAATCGATCGTCCTTTGCGACGATGGCGCATCGACGATGCTTTTCACATTTTCACACACTCCAATGAGGGACTCATGAAGCACACGAACAAGATCCTTTCGGCCATGGCACTGCTTGGTGCGACTTTGACGGTGTTACCTGCGTGCACCGAATACGACGACATCGACAAGATGGAATCGCCTAATGAGGTGGCCGAGTTCGTCCCCGTATCCGATGCACGAGAACTTGGCAAGTTATCGTCCCAGGAGACCGACGTGAGCGGCACGATCCCGGTCCTCGCACCAGAATCGATGCAATTGGCAGAAGGCGATGAGAGCGCACCGATTGCGCAAGACAACCCAATTTTTCTCGCGAGCGCAGCAGGGCTGACGCTGTACGACAGTGGCCAATTCGACTACGAGAGCGGTATTTGGGGTACGAGCTACGACCAATTGGTCTCAGGCTCCTGCCCTGGTTACAAGCGAACCTCTGCAGAGGCATACGCGGTCAACAACAACGGTGGATACTGTACTTTCGACCGATGGTACTCGCAGGACACGAGCGACTGCCGTTTCTGGGTACATGTTGGGGCAAAGGCATACAAGAACGGGACGTGCGTATGGTTGGTGTATGCCGACGAGGAATCTCTACCGTCGTACACGCGCACACTTTGGTTAAGCGCCGACGAGGGCGTCACCTCCATCAATGGCAAGGTTACGAATTGGGCGGATCAAGACGACAGCAATAACCATGCCTATATGGCTACTGCGGCTCGGCAACCTACCTTGATAACGAATGCCCTCAATGGCAAGCCGGTGCTTCGTTTTAATGGCGCTCAGTCGATGACGCTCACCAACAAGTTGAGCCACTCCAACTTCACGGTATTCGTTGCCGGCAAGAATAGCCATCC
>JANORL010000999.1:0-7648 GCA_031415295.1 Polyangiaceae bacterium
AATTCCAATTGTTTTACCAAACGGGCAAACCAAGCGGAGCAAGCGGTGACACCTCGGCCACCACGGCGCATAGCAAAGCATTGCCGCCTCCCCGGACTTCCGTACGCGTTGATTCGTGGGGCTTGGTTTTGGAATGAAACCCGTCGCGGCTTGCCTCCTTCTCGCCACGCTCCTCGCCGCATTTCTCCCGGCTTGTCGAGACAAACCAAAGCAGAGCGTTGCGGCTACTCCATCGGCAGCGCCGTTGGCGCCTCCGGATCAACTGGTCCCGGGCGAACTGGCTGAAGGCACGATCGACGCGTTTGGGTTGAAACTTCCGCGCACCATGAAGCTCGACACGCGTTTTCCGGACGCGGCGTTCGCGAGCGGCGAAGCGTCACACAAGGACGTGGTCAACTACGTCCGTGATCGCGTGATCGCTACAAAAGTGGAGACGTTGGAAACGAAAACGGTGTTCGATGGTGCGACGTTGAAGTCAACCCCCGCGAACAAACTGCACATCGAAGTCATTGCTTTGGGAGGTGGTCGCTCAAAGCTGGTCATCCGCGATGAAACACGTCCCCCCGCCAAACCCGGACTCACGGAAGAAGAGCGTTGGCGCGAAGTTGGCATGACGCCACAAGGCGAACTCATCGACCCGTCTCATCTCGACTGAGCGAGGGTTTTCCGCCGCCCTTCCTAGCTTCGCGGCGCTCGAGACGCCTGCAGAACACCGTCTTAATAGTTCGACCGCGAAGCATCAGCTTGCCCGAGCCTCGACGTCTGCAACGAAATCAGCTTTTGGCAGTACATTTGCTACGAAGTCATCGACAGCATCGACTTTGCTCTCGATTCGGACTACATCGCGAAACGTGTCGACATCCGCTCCTACTCCCGCAAGTCTCTCCAAGACTCCGCTCCATGCCGAACATGTAACGCTCGGGGGACGCATGGTCCCGTATGCTGGCTGGGAAATGCCGGTGCAATACAAGGGCGTGACTGAAGAACACCGTGCCGTGCGTACGGCTGCGGGAATCTTCGATGTCTCCCACATGGGCGAACTGGTGCTCACTGGCGAATACGCAATGAGCGTCGTTGATTATTTGACCACCAACGATGTCAAGCGACTCATCGATGGCCAAGCGCTCTACACGGTTGCATGCAACGAAACTGGCACGATCCTCGACGATCTCATTATTTATCGCATCTCGCAGACCAAATGGCTCATCGTCTGCAACGCAGCCAATCGTGACAAGATGTCCGCGCACTTCAAAGCGGCGGCGCTCAATCACTGCGATTTTGAAGACGCTTCGGATAGAACGTCGCTCATCGCGTTGCAAGGTCCCAAAGCTTTCGATGTGCTTGCGCTTGTCGGTGGTGACGGTCCTGCGCTCGCACAACTGCCCTCGTTTCACTTCCGCGATGCGACGCTCGCGAACGTTTCATGCACTGTGGCGCGCACGGGTTACACGGGCGAAGACGGCGTAGAAATCTTCTGTCCGATCGACGGAGCCGCACAAATTTTCCGCACGCTCGTGAACCTTGGCGCGCCACTTGGCGTTGCCCCGGCAGGACTCGCCGCACGCGACACGTTGCGTCTCGAAGCACGTTTGTCCCTGTACGGTAACGATATCGATGAAACGACAAACCCACTCGAGGCTGGTCTTGGATGGGTCGTCAAGATGGCCAAAGAGGATTTCATAGGCCGCGCAGCGCTCGAACGTATCAAGGCCGCAGGTTTGTCCCGGAAGCTCGTGGGATTTGAAATGTCTGGACGGGGTATCGCCAGACACGGTTACCCGCTGCTCAGCAAAGAGGGTGTCAAGGTTGGGACGTGCACGAGCGGCAGCCCTGGTCCGACGGTGAACAAGAACATTGGGCTCGGGTACCTTCCGGCGCCCATGGCCGAAATCGGCACAGAATTTGAAGTGGATTGTCGCGGCCGCTCGGTGGAAGCGGTCGTTGTCAAGACACCTTTTTACAAGCGTTCATAAGAGAAACTCGAGAGGAAGAGGTTTGTCATGTCCGCAGTTGATGTGCGTTCGGATCGTCGGTACACAAAGGATCACGAGTGGGCGAAGCAAGATGGCGATGTTGTGTTCATTGGAGTCACGTCATTTGCCGTAGAACAGCTTGGTGACATCACGCTCGTCAACATCGACGTGAAAGTTGGCGATACGTTGACGGCGGGCAAGGCTTTCGGGACCATCGAGAGTGTGAAGACGTTGAGCGATCTGTTTGCCCCGGTGAGTGGCAAGATTGTGCGTATCAACGACAAACTCGAGAACACGCCCGAACTGGTGAACCAAGACTGTTACGAGGGCGCGTGGATGATTGGGCTCGAGGCGTCGGACCGGAGCGAAGTCGACGCATTACTCGACCATGCGGCTTACGAGGAACTGCTCAAGACGGCTGCTCACTAGGCCATTCGATCAATCTGTTTTTCACTTCTCGGTACGTCCATGCGCTACCTCCCCCATACGCCTGAAGAGATTGCGTCGATGCTCGAGACCGTTGGTCTTTCGTCGCTCGATGCACTTCATGATCCCATTCCTCCGCGAGCACGTTTTACGAAACCGCTCGACATGCTTCCGGCCCTCGACGAATCGTCGCTCATGCGGCACCTCGAAGAGTTGGCCGGGAAAAACCGTGCTGCGTCGATGCTTTCGTTTCTGGGCGCTGGAGCATACGACCATCACTTCCCTCCTGCCGCTGATCAGCTTCTATTGCGCAGCGAGTTTTACACGGCGTACACGCCGTATCAGCCGGAAGTTGCGCAAGGCACATTGCAAGTCATTTACGAGTTTCAGACGATCGTGAGTGAGATCTTGGGATTGCCGGTGGCCAATGCGTCGATGTATGACGGAGCGAGTGCGGCAGCTGAAGCGATTTTGATGGCGCGAAGGCTGGTCAATCGCGAGCACACGGTGATTTCGGCTGGAGTGCATCCGGAATACATTGGGACGATCGAAACACATGTCCGACAATTGGGGCGTGGCAAAGATTCGCTGACGTACGTTCCGATTGGCAGGGACGGAGCTGCGGATATTGCTGGGCTTTGCGCAGCGATCACGAATGAAACGGCGTGTGTCGTGGTCGGGTATCCGAATTTTTACGGGTCGATTGCAGATTTACGCGAATTGGTGAAGGTTACGCATGCCAAAGGTGCGCTGCTCATTACGGTGACGCAAGATCCGTTTGCCTTGGCGCTGCTCGAGCCGCCGGGTTCGTTTGGTGCGGACATTGCCGTGGGCGAGGGACAACCTTTGGGTTTGCCCCCGCAATTTGGAGGTCCGAACGTGGGGCTTTTTGCGTGTCGTGATGACCGCAAGTATCTCCAGCAGATTCCGGGACGTCTTGTGGGCGAGACAGTCGACAAGAATGGCGAACGTGGGTATGTGCTCACGTTGGCCACGCGCGAACAGCATATTCGACGCGAGCGGGCGACGAGCAATATTTGCACGAACAGTGGTCTTTGCGCGACGGCGATGACCATCAAGATGTGTATGCTCGGCAAAAAAGGTTTTATTGATTCCGCGCGGCAATGCTTGGCAAAGTCCGAATACTTGAAAACAAGGATTGCGGATTTGCCGGGTTATTCATTGCCGTACAAAGCGCCTACGTTCAACGAATTCGTCGTACGTGTGCGTGGAGGTTCGGCGCAAAAAGTGTGTACTGCTTTGGTCGAAAAAGGCATCATTGCGGGATACGACTTGGGCCGTGTGAGTAGCGACCACGCGAGCGATTTGCTCGTGGCGGTGACTGAACGGCACATGCGTCAGGATCTCGATCGTTTGGTCGACGCACTGGCGGCGTATTAGCTCAATTGCACGCTCGGTCTCAGCCCGGTTTTCGCGCATGCGCGAACACTCCTCCCAATTGCACGCTCGGTCTCAGCCCGGTTTTCGCGCGCAGGCGGGACCCCGAACTCGCCCGCTCAAAGCAGCGGGCTCAAACAACGGGGCCCCCCGCCTGCGCGCAAAAATTCGGGCTGAGACCGCGATCACCAACCATGACCAGCTTCCGGTTTGATCTCCCTCGGGGGGTATGGGGGGCAGAGCTGTCGGCGCAGTTCTTTGGGCTGAAGGCCCAAAGAATTGTGGCGCCGCCGGCGTAGCCCCCCATCGTGAATGGCCTCGCGCAGCGCGTGTCCCACACGCGCGAAGCGAGCGCACAAATCACCGGACCCGCGTTCAACTCGAACGCGCACAAATCACCGGAACCGCGTTTCAAGTCGAACGCGTACAATTCACCGGACCCGCTTTCAACTCGAACGCGTCCAATTCAACGGACCCGCTTTCAACTCGAACGCGCACAAATCACCGGACCCGTTTTCAAAACTGCACCAACGGCCGTACCCAGCGAGCTTCAGCGGGTGGGATTTGGTGCGCTGGATATGGGTTTGGCCAGGCGTCGAGTAAGACTTGGCGGTAGACCGTCAGGCGCAAGAAATCGATGCCGACCATTGCGCCAAAGCCCATTGTTTCATTCGTAGCATAAATGCCATGAAGCCCCAAAGAAAAGCCCAGGGGAAAACCAATCGTGAGCGTTGCCGTGGCGCCGCTCGAATACGATCCCCAGAGGCGCTGGAAATAGCCGATATCGATGGCTGCACCGAATTTAGAGGCTTGGAATCCATGGGTGGCGGCGCGAACGCAAAGAGCCATGTCGGGGCCAAGGTCGACGACGGGGGTCAAACGAAAAAGGCCACCGATGATGAATTTGCCATCAGGATTGGTGCCCATGCCATATTCGAAGGACATGGCGCCGCGGGGGGTGAGTTGTTCGGAGCCTTCTTTGAGCAGGAGCGCTCCGCCGCCAGCGTAGGCCCAGGCCGAGGCATCGGCCCATGCAGCGGCTGGAAGGGCGAAGAAGGCGCAAGCGACGCTGAATCCGATGAGGGTTGCTTTGGTTCGCACGGGCGGCACGTACCACGTTTTTGACGCGGGGGCATCCCCGGAAGTCACCAGCCGAGCGCTTCAGAGACTGCGTGGGAAAAAGCGGGCCTACCGCGCTCGCTTCCCCAACACCGCCGCCGATAACATCCACAACACGAGCGACATGGCGGCGACTTTTTGCAAACCAGGCAAAAGCGCCGGGGAAAATTCGTAGCCTGTCGCCACATGAATTGCATAAAGCACTCCATCCAATCCGGCCAAGACGACGGTCAATACGGCGAGGCGTGCCGAAAGACGTGAACGTGATTTCGTTTTGACCAGGCCATACGTGGATAATCCTCCCGCCAAAAGACCTGGAATGCCCGCCAGAAAAATAAGCAATGGATGAACGAATCCATATTGTTGCGATGAAACAAAGGGGACGAGCGCCGCGGAAAGGGAAGAAATGGTGCCCAAAGCCATCACGACGTTTGCGAGCCGCGATCGAAGCTGACGCACAACGGTCGTGACAAGCACCCAAAACGGCAAAAGGGCTAGCGTAAAAACGAACATGCCCGCTTTGGCAAAAATGGCCCCGGGATTGGGTTTGCCGTTGAGCGCTTTCGGAGCGGTCAGGTCGCAAAAAAAGTTATGGAAAAAATCGTGACCTGGCGAAGTTCGATCGAGCCAAGTTCCACCGGGATACAGAGCCATCGCCACCACTTCGAGGGCAACGAAGAGCGCTATCGATAGAATGAGGAAAAGAGAGGCTTTACGAATCTTGCGCGTGAAGAGGGCCATCCGTAGTCGCGCAGTGTAGATCGAAAAGCACGATTCGTGCACGCAAAACTTGGTTCGATACGAAAACACGTGCCAAGGTGCGTCGCATGCGTACATTTCTGATTTCCATGAGTGCTGCAATCGTTGTCGGGTGCGGTGGAGCCTCCGTGACCCAAGACACCCCCCCAGCGGCGCCAATGGATCAACCGGCCAAACCCGTTACAGCGGAGGACACGATGGGCGCCAGCCGCTTTTTTGGGAACGCACGAGGCTGCTTCACGATGCGCGAAATGGGAAGTGGTGAAACGTTCGAAATGGGGGGCGAGGAATGTGCCGAGCGGTCATTGCCCGCGTCGACGTTCAAGATTCCGAATGCGATCATCGCGCTGGATTCGGGCGTCTTGAAAGATGAAAAGACGTTCTTGAAATGGGACGGGAACAAGCGCTGGAATCCCGATTGGGATCGTGACCACGCTTTGCCGACATCCATGTGGTATTCTGTGGTTTGGTTCTACCAGATGATTGCAAAAGACGTTGGCGTCGACCGATATCGCACGTATCTATCGGCGTTTGGCTATGGCAACGCCGATCCGTCGGGGGACATAACAAGATTTTGGTTGGATGGGCCGTTGCGGATTTCACCTCGTGAACAGGTTACATTCTTGACGAATATGTACGAAGGCAAGCTCAAAGTGACACCCCGCGCCGTGGACATTGTGAAAAAGACGCTGGAATTGCGTGGGGAAGCGAAGGAACACGTTCGTAATCGATTGCCATTCGTCGACAAGATTCCGGAAAACGTGGTGTTGAGCGGCAAAACGGGAAGTGCACTGCCAGATGCCAAACCGCTGGGACCGACGGACGTTGTGGGATGGTTCGTGGGATCTGTGGAACGTGACGGGCGCAGGTGGGTGTTTGCGAATCGGCTTCGATCGAACGATGAAAAGAAAATCGGCCCGGAAGCGGCAAGAATCGCTTATGAAATCTTGCACGAACGTGGGTTGTTGTAGGGACAACTTTACCCGCCGACCGTTTCGTTGCCATCCGTTTCCGTGGTCGACGTGCTTGCGCACGTTTCTCACCACATCAGGCCCATGTCCGCTATACTCGGCAGACATCGGAGGTACCTGAAATGCGGGTCTCGAATAAATCGCTTGGTCTTTTGTGTCTGATCGGGTTTGTCGTCGCGATTGGTTGCAGTGCGACACAAGGAACCGGAACATCTGGCAACGCTGGCGGAGATGGCGGTGCTGACAGCGGCAACGGAGGATGGGGACAAGGAAATAGCAGCTCCCAAGGCGGCAATGGTGGCGACGGAGGAGGATTCATTCCTGGCACGGGTGGCGGGGGCGGCGGTCCAATCGACAATTGCAGCGAAGAAGCGAAACTCGTGTACGTTCTGTCGGATGCGAATGACTTGTATAGTTTCGATCCGCAGGCGAAGAAGTTCACGTTGATCGGGCAGCTCACCTGCAATACGAACCTTTCGCCCAATTCGATGGCCGTCGATCGAAATGCAGTGGCCTGGGTCAATTATGTCGATGGCGGTGATAGCGACGGTGTGATTTTCAAGGTGAACACGAAGGACGCGAGTTGCGACCCGTCACCCGTGGTGCAGCTCGTGCCGGGTTGGAACCGCATTGGTATGGGTTTTTCGTCCGACAGTGCGGGTTCGATTGACGAAACGCTTTTCGTGAGTGGAACGACGGGAACAGGGCTTGCGAAGATCAATGCGTCGAACACGTTGAATCCGATTGCGGGTTTCTCACCGGGAGCGTTTACGGGCGCGAGTGCTGAATTGACTGGGACGGGCGATGGGAGGTTGTACGGGTATTTCACGACGAGCCCGGTGCAAGTGGGTCAAATCGACAAAACGACGGCGGCGGTCGCGAATGGCAAGGTCATCACGGGGCTGGCAACTCCTTCGGCTTGGGCATTTACGTTTTGGGGCGGATCGTTTTACTTGTACGCAGCGGGCAGCGGCCAAAACTCGAATGTGACCAAATACGACC
>JANORL010001000.1:0-22051 GCA_031415295.1 Polyangiaceae bacterium
GTCGATCGGTGTGCCTTGACGAGTTCCACAAGCCGCGGATGAATGGCCGTCCAAATGGTTTTTACCGCCGGATCCACTTCCGTTTGTCCAGGCTTGGGCTCTAGAACTGGCTGCGTCATGTCGTCGACGGGTACTTCAATCGAGATCTCGAGTTGCCGAGGCGCCGCAGCATGGATGATCGCCACCGGACGCAGTGCACGCTGCGTACCTTTCACGTCGAATCCACCAAGCAGTCGCGCTATTTCTTCGAGCGGCCGTTGCGTAGCACTCAACCCAATACGCACGGGCCCCCTTGTTTCGATTCCCGATATTTCGGCTCGTTGGAAAGCAACCAATCGTTCCAACGAAACAAAAAGATGCGCACCACGTTTCGTCCCGGCAACCGAATGAATTTCGTCGATGATGATGGTATCGATGGACCGCAAAATCCGCCGCGCTGCCGAGGTAAGCAGTAAATACAAAGACTCTGGCGTTGTGATGAGAATGTCGGGCGGTCGTTTTGCAAGACGAACGCGCTCGTCCGCGGGCGTATCTCCGGATCGAATGGCGACTGTGGGCACGCGAAACGTTTCGCCCATTTGTGCCGCCATTGCGGTAATGCTCGCAAGCGGAATGTTCAGGTTTCGTTCGACGTCCGTAGCGAGCGCTTTCAGCGGTGAAACATAAAGCAGCCTCGTTCGATTTTCTTTCGCTGGTTCGTCGGAAAATATCAAACGATCGAGCGCGACGAGAAATGCCGCCAGCGTTTTTCCGGAGCCGGTTGGTGCCAGCAAAAGCGTCGACATGCCACGTTGAATGGACGGCCAACCAAGCACCTGTGCTGGGGTTGGTCCGGGAAATGTCGCCGCGAACCAGGCCTGCGTGGGCGCATGAAATCCCGCGAGTGGAGTGGGTGGGACAGGTTTGGACGGTGCGAGTGTCGGCACGGGGCGAGTCGTATCAGCGGACGTTGCCCCTGACAAGCGTCCGTGCTCACCTGATGTTCGTTGGTGGCAATTCGTTGAAATCTACGAAAATCGCGTCGGTGCGGTTATTTGTCGCCGACGCTGCGTTGGTTTGTCCAGTGCGGGGCGCTCACGCCGCTACGCTCGTCGCCATGCATGGTCGGATGACGTCTGCATCCCGGTTGCGAATTCATCATGCGGCATAAAAATTCCGTACACGCCCCCAGTTCTTTCGAATACGTCAACAAGTGCTTTGTGGCGACCGCCTTACCGCCAACGGAGGTGCGCAAATGCTTCCGGCAATGCCATAACAAAAGTTCTTCCCATTCGAGTTGCGGCGAGCGATAGCAACGGCCCGTGCCCTTTGATCGGCACCGTGATTACCGACGACGTCCCCTGCCAGTAACCAAGTCCTCCCAAATTCGCGACTTGGTAACCAATCCCGCCAAACCAGTTCTTTGCCAAACTCACTGGATTCGGCTACGCCTATGTGCCACAGTCGGCCCGGTGAAACTCGACCGTCCAAGCCAAACTCCGCACGATGAATGGACGAAAAACGCGTTGTCGTTATGGCTGCAACAGATAGGCGATGTGCACCTCGACGTACGTATCCCGGGCGCCGTGCGACGTGGAGATGTGTTGTTCATCGAGAAAAAAGGGCGCACGTATCGGCGACGAACGTTGGGGCAACTTGGCGAGTTGGCGCGAGGTGTTGTTCTCTTCGAACCATTTCACAATCCTGTGTCTTCGTGGGAAGTGTTGACATGCGTATGCAAATCCATCGAAGAAACGGCCGTGCGCATGCGTGCAGCGCGGCGGGCGAAGAAACCGATGGCAAAAGTGCAACCCACGAGGCTTTGCATCATCACGCCAAGCATGTCCGACGAATTAAAATCCGATGGCGGTCTCGAACTCATCGACCCGGAAAAGCCTGGTATTTATCGAACGATACGGCTTTTGAACACGTCTTTCGTGATCACGAGTGAACTCGCTCCGGATGCGTCGACGTTGTGGTTGCGTCTCCTTGGACGAGACCACGTGAAGATGCAGGCGATCG
Organism: Polyangiaceae bacterium; assembly: GCA_031415295.1. GTDB lineage: Bacteria > Myxococcota_A > Polyangia > Polyangiales > Polyangiaceae > Polyangium. The sequence goes on from JANORL010001000.1 coordinate 2,002, forward strand.
AAGAATTGTCCAATATGCAGAGTGACACGTCCCTCTGCGATGCTACGATGCGTCTGCTGGTTGGGTGGTTCCAGAGTTTGCCCCATTCGGTCCAGCAAAACCTCGAGCGAGATACGTCGATGAACTGGCAACGCGCGTACGAGAAGTGGGAACAAAAGACAATCAAAAAGGGCAAAGCCGAAGGCAAAGCCGAAGGCAAAGCCGAAGGCAAAACCGAAGGCAAAGCCGAAGCTGTCGTCACATTCCTCGAATGTCGCGGTTTGTCTCCAACGGCTAGCCAACGCAAACAGATACTTCAGTGCAAGGATTCCGCACTGCTCGATGTGTGGTTGCGCAATGCCGCGATCGTGGTGGATGTCAAGACGTTGCTCGCCACACCGGCACCTTCGCGTCGGCGAACAGCGCAACGCGCCGCGTGACCGTTTGAGTGTGTCGACGGTCAAACTCCCCTACATTGCAGGTTCATCCGGCCATTGCTTCGTTTCAACGCTTGCGCCGATGTTCGATCCAAAATTCAATCACACGTTTTGCACACAAAAGTACCACCGAAAGATCCGCATCCGTCACCGTGGGTGGATTTCGAGCATCCATTTGCCGCTCGTGCGCTGACTCATTGCCAAGCACGCGTAATACGTGCATGTACGAACGTATCCAGTCCGCCACGTGGCGTTCAGCCAATGAATCGATATTTTTGACGAGATCGAATCCTTTGGGCGCTTTTCCGAATACGTCCGCTACGACAGCTTCGACGAGCCTTCGCGCAACGAGTCCAATCTCGAATGAACGCGCTTCGGGAGAACCCACCAATCGCGCAAAGTCCGAGAGAACTCGGCGGTGACCGTCAGGCACGACGGCATTGGCTAATTCAACGACACGCGCGATATCTGCGCGTATAGCGTCGGCCACTTGACCCCGCGGGAGCGATACACGCACGCGAGCAAGCGCATCGTCCATCGCCGTATCAATCGTGCGTGTTTTCTCCGGATCACGCTCGACGAAAACGATACGTTTGACGTGGTGCGATTCGACCAAATGTTTACGCGCATGAATGAGCAACTCCGCAACGATCGTTGCGGGATCATGCTTCGCATCGCCGGCACCGAGGAGCGGAAGGACAAACGTGCTGGCAACGATTCCTTTTGCTTCAGCCACAGCAAGCGCCACGAAAGCATCATGGATCGCTGTACGCGCATCGACGCGACGCCCAATGTCTTCAATGCACAGAATCCGTCGAATTTTCGTCGATGTCGTCAATTCGGAAAACCAGCAACCAAGGGCTGGGCGTAGATCGAGCGCCGGTTTTGCTCGTAACGCAGCGACGTCGATCCCCGCATTCTGATGCAACGCACCGATGATCGTATGCGAGACGAATACATACGCTTCGGGGTCGACGGCAAACGTGTCGAGCGTGTCCGAAAAAGCCGAAACTGCCAGAAGATCCGCGGTCTCATCGAGGTCGAGCAAGCTTCCTTGGCGAAGCTCGAACGTACGCAAACCCCATCGGCTTTCAATGTCGACCGCATTCACGAGCAGCATGGTTTGTCCGGTGCGCAGGGTTTGGTAGGACCAAGCGCGACGCGCAGCTTACCATGCGCACCGTAGGTTTCGCGATTCGTCAATCGTTCTTCGGCGCGCGCAACGACCCGATCGCCACGACGAGCAACGTCAACGTGAGAAACATCCCGCCAAGTGCGCCAGGGCGCGTCGATTCCTTCAGGCCGGTAAAAAGGATCTGCACGACGGGTGCGTCGGGCTTCTGGGACGCATCGGCCAAGTAAGCCATGACCGCCGCCAAATCTGTCCACGTCGCGTGCACGATTGCACTCGCCAACGTCAACCACATCGCTGCTGTAAACGCGAGACGTCGCGGTTCCGGCTTCAGGGCAAACCATACGGCCGCCCCCACTGCGCTTACCCCGAAGATGAGCGTCGGATACATCCCCCAACCACCTTCGGCAAAAAAATCTCCAAAACCACTCATGTTCGTCGCCTCCGTCAAGAACGATTTATCTGAATCCGTCGTCGTTACCAGAGAACGCAAGCGACGAACGAGCGTGACAAAGTTTTTTTTTCGTCACGCTTGGGATACACGTTCGTTGTTACGAGCATGAACACGCCGGAAGGAGCCGACCTCGTCGCACGTCTTCGGACGGGAGATCGAGCCGCCTTGCGCTCGTTGTATGGGCTCTACTCGGATCGTATCTTCAACTTTTTACTGCGCCTCACGAAGCGTCGTGATGTGGCAGAAGACCTGCATCAAGAAACCTGGGTGTCGGTGAGTCGCAACGTGCATCGACTCGTGGAAGACACGGATCTGCCCGCGTGGCTATTTACAATCGCGCGGAACAAATTTCGTTCTTGGCGACGTTGGGCCGCACTTGATTTCACGCGTTACGTATTCGACGCATTCGAAACAGAAAAGGTGTCGGGCCCGGGCGCGCCGGACACGAACGATGAACTGGTGCATCTCGAATTGGCCCTACGAGGTTTGTCCGAGGGGCACCGGGAAGTGTTGTTGCTCGTCGGCGTCGAAGGACTGGAAGGCACGCAAGCCGCTGATGTGTTGGGAATCAAGCCTGAAGCATTTCGACAACGGCTGGCACGTGCTCGTGCGGCACTTACCGAAGCGCTCGAACCCAAGAGTCAGAAGAATACCGTAATGTTAGAAAGAGGTGAACCATGAATTCCGACGACCGCGATCCCCTCTTCGACAAACTCCACGCATTGCCTGTACACACGATGAATTCGCAACGTACTGCGCAATCGTTACGTGCTGCGGAAGAAGCGTTTTCCGGCAAGGTTCGTCCAAGTTTTTCATGGCCGAAATTTGCGCTTGGCGCAGTCTTGAGCGTCGCGGGAGCGATGTACACCGTCGGTTGCGTCCACAAGCTCGGCGATATTTATATGTCTAATCGGGTGGCGACGGTGGATCCCTAAATCTCAGCGAGCACGCACAGGATCAATTGGGCAGCCACACGCTCTGGCTCGACGTAACCGCAAAATCGTGGTATGCGAATGCGATCGGTACAAGTTCATCGAGGAAGTCAACGCGAAGCGTAAATCGCTTTATGGTAACCTGGCCAAACTGCCGCATGAAAAAGAAACATTACCGCAAAACTTTGCGGATCGATTCTTTCGGCGCGAAGTGCGGGGCAAAGACGACGAACCGTCGACAATCGAGGAAATCGACGAAGCGATAGCGGCAATCAACGAACAAATTGCGGTATTACAAGAGGCTCGCGCGGCATTGGTTCTCGAGGCCGAAAAAGTGGCCAAAGAAAAGATCAAAGAGCACGAGGAAATGCTTGCAGCATTGGCAAAGAAGAAGGCTGAAGTGGAGACTGAATAGGCCGCAATTCGAGCAAAGATCGATGCATTGAAGCCTTAGCGCTGTTTCGCAAGCGGAAGAAGGTCACACAAAGCGAGTCTCGTTCCCCTGGTCCCGCTGACACTTGCAGCGACGAATAGCGTAGCTGTTTCAGCGCTTCTCGACACAGGGGCAACCATCAACATCCTTCCTTATTCAATCGGAGTCGAGCTCGGCTTAGATTGGAACCGCCAGATGACTCAAGTCGGTAGATGCTTCCGTACCGCCCTAATAACGTGTTGTGCCTAAAGACTGGGGAGATCAATAATGGACCTTGAAGTGCGCTGGCAGTCACCGCTCAAACTCTTCAAGAGCAAGGGAAACCTCATCTACGAGGTAGAGGGCTTTGAAACGATTTCGGAGGGTCCAGGTATTTATATATTCGCGCGGGGACACGGCCAGTCGGTCTCTCCCCTCTATGTTGGTAAGGCAATCAACCTGCAAACGCGCATAGGGCAGCAACTCAACACCACCAAGTTGATGCGCGCCATTGAGAACACGGCCAACGGTCCGCGAGTTCTGTACGTCGCAGAATTTATAAGTAAAGGAGGTCAGAGGGCCGATAAAGCCATTGCGATTATCGAGTCAGCATTCGTCGGCGCTGCTCTGGCGGAGAATTTCGAGTTGATAAATGTTAAAGGCACCAAGACACCATCCCACTACATAACGTCATCTGGAAACATGGCGGCTCGCTCTTGGCACCCCCAAAGCGTTATTCAGGTACGCAAAACAAAGTGAGTGCTGCGCCTTCGGCTGCGCACGCGGCTTAACCTGTGCGTTCGGCGGGCGAGAATTGGGTCGCCCAGGCGGTACCGTCACTCGAGGAATACCTTGACCGCTGCGGCGATCGGGAACGTCGTCTTCTGCGTGTGGATCATCCCCTCGATGTAGCCAAAGAGCTGATCCTGGCCCTCCAGGATGGCCTTTCCTTCGACGAGGTACACGAGCAGGTTCACGCGCACGCGCATCCGGTTCTGCCACCGAACCAACGACAGATAGTCCCCCACCGAACTCGCTTGAAACGCCGGTATCGATTTCCCCCTCGCCAATGCGAGGATCCCGTCATAACTCCCCGCCTCTGCGATCTGGGCGAGGATCTCCTCCGGATCCTCTGATCCATATCCTTGAAACAGTGCGTATTGCGAGCGAAGGAACGGGACCATGCCTTCTTCGACGAGGGCTCTCGGGAGGATCCACCGGATCCACCGCTCGTCTTCATTCTCCTCGAACAGCGACAGATCGAGGATCTCCCGGTTCAGCGCGCTTGTTGCCTGATCCCGCGTCATCTTCGTGCCGCCCAGCGACGACTTGTCGAGGCTGATTTCGGTGCACACGCCGATCTGGATGTACGCTGCCATGACGTCGTTGGACCACCGATTCGCGTCCGCGTCAAGTCGCCGGACGCACGCGACGTGCGTGAACGGAACGAAGACGCAGCCGTTACCCTTGATCCGGCAGCGCCCGCGTGGCATGCACTCTCCATGCTGTCTCTGAAGGCGAACGTACGGAACGGTCACCTCGTGCTCAACGAACCTACCGAGCTGCCCGATGGCGCCGTGGTGGATCTTATCGCCATCGGTGGGCAGGAACTCGAGGATCTCGACGACGAGGAGCGCGGCGCGCTGCTCGCGGCGCTCGCGGAGGGGATCGCGGAGGACGATGCGGGAGACACAGTGGATGCGGACGAAGTGTTCGCCTACATGCGCTCGCGAGCCTCGTGACCACGGTTCGGTTTGCCCGCCGAACGCTGCGCGAGCTCGATCGCATCGAAGCGTGGTGCCGTGCCAATCAGCCGTTGCGTTGGTCCCTCTTCACCGCCGAGCTTGAGCAGACGGTCCGTCTGCTGCGCGTAATTCCCCACATGGGACATCCCTACTAGCTCGGTGGCACGGATGTCCGACGAGTATTACTAAGTAAGACGCAGCATTACGTAAATTACCGATGTCATGCTACCCGGAAGCTCATTGTCATCCTGTCGATTTGGAGCACACGGCGACGACGGCCCCCTGCAATTCGGTAGCGATAGGGTAAACCGGTCAAGAACCAGCGGCACAACAATACCCTAGTGCCAAGGCGTTAGGCGGTCAACGTTGGGCTCTGGCTTGGCATAACCACCAAATCGCGATATGCGAATTCACGTTCGGGTCCGATTCTGCCAAAAGCTTATAAAGAAATCTAGGAAGCCGCTGCTTTCTACGAATCGAGAAAGATTGAATGTCGCGTTTCTAGAAGAATCGCAATGCCGTCGGACAAACGTATTACGGTTTTCCCACGAGTTCACCCAGGGACGACTCACCACCCAACAAATGCGATACCACAGCACGACCATCCGGCCGCGTCCGTTCGTCACTCAATGGGCGTAAACTGAGATCGATATCGACTTTGTAAGATCCTTCGAAACCATGCGGTGGCGCGCCATTCCATTCGTCGGGAGAAAGCATTGAAAAATAGAGTTCGCCATCGGAACGTCGATACAAGTGATAAATTTTGCCCGGTATTTTACGAAAATTGCATTTCGCTCGCTGAAGCTGTGCGGAATGCTGAGCTTCTTCCACGAGGGTGTGCGGCGTCTCGTTGTGACTGTTTCGGGCTTGCATGCGGCACACGGAATCTCCAGCGTTTCTGTGCGCTGTAGAAACGTGTTGCAGAGGGTCGAGCGTTGCGAGTAGCGTGCTCGTGTGGACGTTGTGGGGTTTCGGTTGGGACGGCGTGCGTTGAGAGGGGCGGCTCGTTTGCGTCGGTCATCGATCGAGGGGGCTCATAACTCCAAAGGGACCGCGATCGATTATGTGGGTGTAGCGGATGAAGGCGCGGATCCTGTGGACGTGGGGATAGATGCCTGATCGCGATGTGGGTCCATTCACCAAGTCAGGAAAGACTCTGCACTTGTCACGTGATCCTGATCCGGACACCCACGGCTACTTTGTGGTCGAGGCCGAAGGCATGCTTGTGCTCTTCCCAGAAAAGGGCCACTCAATGTCCGCCACTCTGGCCTCGTCCTTGCCTGCCAGCCGAAGCTCGACAGACCACGATGTCCAACTCCGCGACGCTTTCGCAGCACTGACGTCGAGAGTCACCCAGTCAACCTGGTCGCGTTCAACCGACCCACATGCCCACCTGAATGCGGGCTTCCAAACCCTGCGTGCGCAGCCAGCGGTGGCCGAGGACGTCGCCGCCTACCTGAAGTCCAATCCTTCCGTTGCTAGCGCGGCAGAGATGCTCTTCACATCACTTGCCATGAGCGCTCGCGCTGACTGGCGCGCCGTTCCCGAGCCGCACCGCGGCGTTGCTGCTCGCGGCTGGTTCCTCGGGCGTTGGGTTCCGACGTTTCTCGTTCTCGATGGCCCTATTCTACGTTTCCTCAACAGCGCCGCATTCAAGCGACAGGAGGGCCGGGGCGAATTTCTCCGGGCAGTCCGATCGTTCTTCCAAGCGCGAGACTTCATGGCGCTCCGACACGCGTTCGCGCATTGGTCGTTCTCGTGGACGCTCAATGGTGAAGACTCCGAAATCATAGCGACGCAAGGCTCGTCCGACATTCGCGTCTCCCGGAAAGAGATCGACGCCCTGCATATCCTCACCTTTGCCGTCGTAGAGGCGATTGATAGGACCTTCCTCCGACCGCTCTGAGCGTTCTGCCCAACAAGACAGACGGCACGACAAACGCCCTGGTCGCCTTCATCGTCTCTTTCTTGTCGAACAAGGTGCTTGTTTTTCGTTTCGATCAAGATACACTTTTCGCCATGACCACCGCCGCCAGCAAACTGCTCGATCAGGCCCTCAATCTGCCAGATGACGAACGCCTTGCGATGGCTGCTGCACTTCTGGAAAGCGTGGAGGGTCGAATTGATCCCGAGTGGGACGCGGTATGGATGCAGGAGCTTGATCGACGCGATGCTGCCGCACGTGCATCGGGAGCTCCGCTTGCCGAGTGGTCTGAGGTCCGTGCACGCGTCCTCAGCCGACTCAAAGCGCAATGACACGTTTAATCCGCCTTCTGCCCGAAGCAGACGCGGAATTTGCGGAAGCAGCCGCATATTACGAAGCCCGTCGAGAAGGACTCGGTGCGGCGTTCGTTGAGGCCGTCGATCGAACGATCACAGAAATTCTCGACGCACCAAGTGCAGGATTCCTCTGCCACCCAGGCCGCTCGTTTCGCAAGCGCCTTGTGCAAAAGTTTCCGTTTGTCGTCGTATACAGGATGACTGCTGGCGAGATCGAAATTACCGCAGTCATGCACACGAGCCGGCGCCCCGCGTATTGGATAGGCCGAGCACGATCATAATTGTTCGTAGTGACATTGGCTAAACACCCCCCGACAAACCTATCACGGTTTTCCCGTCAGTTCCCCCAACGGTGACTCTCCAGCCAACAAATGCGATATGACCGCGCGACCATCAGACCGCGCTCGCTCGTCACTCAATGGACGTAGACTCAAATCGAAATCGACTTTGTAAGACCCCTCGAATGCATGCGGTGGCGTTCCGGCCCATTCGTCTGGCGAAATCATCGAAAAATAGAGTTCACCATCATGCCGCCGATACAGGTGATAAATCTTGCCCGGTATTTTCCGAAAATTGCATTTCGCTCGCTGAAGTCGTGCAGATACCTGTGCTTCTTCGAGAAGCTTACGCGCCTCTTCTTGCAGTGCCCGCATTTGATTCCGAATCACTTCGAGTTTCGCCCCGACGACAAGACCCAATGTTTGGTCCGATTTCTCAATTTCTTGCGCCATATCGACAAGCTCGATACGCGCCGCGAGACGACTCGTCGGATACGGCATGTCGCGCGTAGAAACAATTTCGCCACTGGGTTTGTCGTTACCAGGATCGTTTGACATCAAAGTACCTTTTTAGCGAGGTTTGTCTTGGGCGGACATGGCCGCGTTGAAATGATCGCGCGCTTCGCGTAGCACGATGATCGCTGCTTCCCGTTGTCCCCGCGCGGCGAGAGCCCAACCTTCTGCACGCAACAGACCTGCATGCAGTTCCGATGCGCCATCTTCACGCGCCGTGACCGCAGCGTTGCACGCACGTAAAGCGAGATCGCGACGTCCCGCGTGATCGAGTCCCTTCGCGAGCCCGGAAAAACCCATCGGAGGTGCAACGATCGTCAGCGCCAAGAGCCCTTCTGCCAGCAGTACGCCTGCCTCGCGCATCGTGGGATGCGACGTGTCGAGCGCCATACGCGCCGCGATCCACAACGAGTTGGGAACGGCGACGATCGTGCCTGCACGAAACTGCTTGGCGACTTCTTGCAAAGTCTCCGCTGCTTGTTGCACTCGGTTCGCCTTCAACGCTGCAACAGCATCCAAACCAAGCGACGCGATACGTAACGAAGGCGTTGTCGCCACATCAGGAGCCGACGCAGCATGCGACGCTTGCGCGCCTTGATCCGCGCCGCTCAGAAATGCACGGATACGACGAAGCAGCGGCACGATCTCTGGTGCAACATCTGCAGCCGCCGAGATCGCGTCGACTCGTGCTTCGCCCTTCGCGGTCGCGATTTTCACAAGCCACAAGAGTCGGGTGAGTGCTGCGTTTCGCGCCGCCTCGTCTGGTACGTGCCGAATCGACGCACCAATACGGTCCGCCTCCACCGCTGTTAACGCATCCCCAAGCGTATCGGCGTGTTCGGCCGCCATACGAATCGCGTGTCGTCCAATCGACGTCGTGGGATCGCGCGCCAACTCTTCGAGCAACGACAACCCTGACGCACGAGTGAACTTGCTCGGCGATCGCATCCGCCCAAGCGCAATCACGAGTTTCTGTTCGGGAGGCGCGCCCGCCGGATCTACAGCAGCGGCATCCGTGAACGCCAGCGATGCACTCGTTTGATCACCAAGCATTCGCTCGACACGTTTCGCACGCGCCGCAAGCGCGACGTCCGACGCATTGCCTTCTTTGTCGGCAAGAGACGCAGCGTGACCAAATGCTTCGAATGCACGTTTGGAGTCGCCAATGATTTCAAGACAGCGCCCAAGCAAATAAAACGCTCGCGCACGCGGCTCACGTTCGGCTTCAGCACGAGCGAGAAGCACCGCGAGGGATCGACGTCCATCTGAAACGAGCGACTTACAAAGGGCCACGATTGCAGCAAGGTGATCACCGCCTCCGACGATCAGCGTGTACTGCTCCGCAATTGTTTCGACGTCTTTTTCGTTGCCGAGTTTGACCGCGCCACGCAACGCACCGAGAGCTGCTCGTGCGCGCAGAGGCCCATGCATGTCGCGCTTGAGCATCAGCCGCTTGAAGCCCTCCACCGCAATGAAGGGCCCCACGCTCCGCTCTACCTTTTCAGCCGCAGCAACCAGATCGGCGTCGGTGAGCATCTACAACCACCTTCGTTACGCGCCACCCCGCTCAGCGACCAAACCAAGCGAAGGTAGACGTTCGAGTGCCGTGTCGATGCGAGACGTCTCAGCTCGAACGGCTTCGAGTTTGCGACGTAATACGGCTGCATCTTTCGTATCGGCCGAAAGATTGCGTAGTTGATCGACGGCTTTTTCCTGAAGCTGCGCGGCAAGTTTGTCGCGTTCTGCCAATTGCAAAGCTCCCACGTCGGACGACGACGGTACGAAATCTGCCAGCTTGCGCTCGACACTTTGCGCGTAGAGCCGTTCGTTGCGAATGCGTCGTTCGAGGTACGTCGGATCGTCGAGACGCATCGCGGAAAACTCTTCTTGCACAGCCGTTTCGTAGAGCGCCTGCACTTCGTTGTAAACGCGGCGCCAAACCACCGCGTCGTTGGCTTCGTACGCGGCGGTGGCTCGCGCTTCGATGTCGGCGATACGTTTGTCCCACGCTGCGCGGTCCATGCCATGCAGCGTTCCCGACGCCCGATACACGACGCGCTGAAGATCACCGAGTTCCGATTCGAAACGTGCCATGGGCGGATTGAGTGTCTCGTTGGGATCACCGCGGTACCAATCGACGAGGATGCGCAATTTTTCGCAAAGCGCCTGCATCTTGTCGGGGTCGGTCATGACAACCTCGCGGATTCCCGCGATGAGCATGTCAGCTTCCGCGCGATAGCCTTGCGCACTCGTTCCCCACAAATTTTTCCCGGTCTTCTCGGCGTCTTCGAGCAACGATTCAACCGCACCTGCAGGATCGAAACGCGGCGCAACAGGCGGCTCGACTTGCGCCCACAACTCTTGACCAGCAACGACTGCACGCGCCTCCATCCGCATCGCATCATCACAACGCAGCGTCAGATCCACCGGCGTGCCGACGGGAAGTTCTTTCGGAACTTGGAGCAGTAGCGCCTTGATGGGCATACGATTTTGAAGCAGCCGCAACACGACGGCTCCGCTTTGATCGGCAGTAAAAAACCGATGCTTCGCTTCCGTGGGCAAACCTGATCCGCGCGAAATGAGCACGCGACGCTCGCGACGCCCCGCGCGCACCACTTCGAGCGATATGTCTTTCGCGACCACGGAAGGTCGACTCAGCGCACTCGCTCGCGGACGAACGTCACCGCGATAGAGAGCAAACGGTAACTCGGCGAGCACTTCACGTTCTGCTGAACGCACGCTTATGCGCAAACCTTGTTCCGGCTCTTCACCAAGCGGGACTTCGACACGCACAATCGTTTCGCGCGCATCCGGCACGGCAATACGAATGACTTCCTCCGTGCTGTCTTGAGCCGACACGCCGCGATAAATGATGCCTTCTTCGGCACTCGACGGTACTTGGTCAAACCGTAAACCAAGGCGAATTTTCGCGGACTGGCTGACGAGTGGCGTCATGAAAGAAATCGCTACCTTCTTCTCGTCCTCGCCCAAACGTAATCCGCCAAGTTGAGCTGCGTGGATCGCCGCACCGAGCGCGACGCACGTGTCCACTTCGTCCTGCAAAGGTTTTTCCGCGCGACTTTTTTTGCAAATCGCCTCGATCACGCGACGAACGACGAGCGGTACACGCGTCGAACCACCCACGAGAACAACGTGATCGATCTGCGAAAGATCAACCGACGAGGTCTCGGAGCTGCGAGCGATTGCGCGTTCGCAACATGTGATCGTGGTCTCGACGAGATCGGCAACTGCCTTCTCATATTCGTCACGACCAATGTCGGCTTCGAACGACACGCTCTCGTCGTTCTTGTCCTTCATGAAGTCTTGTTTCGAAACGTTCACGACATCCGACGTCGACAACGACTCTTTGATCTCTTGCGCCAAATGCACGATTCGCCCGAACTTGACGCGATCGTCTTCGTTGTTGCGCACGTCGAGATCGAGCGCGTAACCACGTTCGACGAGCTTCACGCGGAGACGTTCTGCGAAGCGACGGTCGAAGTCGTCACCACCGAGGTAGTTGTCCCCATCGATGGCGAGCACTTGATATTCACCACCCAAGCAGCGAAGAACCGAGACGTCGAACGTGCCGCCACCAAGGTCGTACACGAGGAAATTTCCGTCACTGAGGCGGCTCTTCCACGTGTGATAGATGGCCGCAGCCGTGGGCTCTTGCAGGATGCCGATCACTTCGAGTCCCGCGAGTTCTCCAGCCAGACGAGTCGCTTCGACTTGCGGCGCGTCGAAGTACGCGGGCACCGTGACAACGGCGCGATCCACGCGTGCTTCGATACCCGACGATGCTTGCTTGTTCAGATGCTCGCGCATGCGAACACGTAACTCTTCGAGAATTTTTGCGCTGATTTCCGCCGGCGATAGAGCGTGAGGACCAACCTCGACGGTCACGGTTTGTCCCATGCGTCGTTTGATCGATTCGATCGGCGGAGGCGTTTTTCCGCGGCGTTGACGAGCCGCATGTCCGACGACGAACACTTCGGCTTTGGGATCCCAAGCGACGGCAGACGGAACCGTTCGTCGTCCAAAACGATCCGTAAAGATGTGCAAGTCACGCTCGGAGGGATCGAGCATGGCAATTTCGGAGTTTGTCGTTCCCAGATCAATTCCGACAGGTCGATCAACGAACATGATTTCTAGGTCTTTCCGGTGGCGATAGGGCAAGGACGGGATCGTCGTCGAGCGGTTGGGGTGCTGAACGACGCACACGTTGCTCAGCGTTCGAGAAAAACGCGCGCAGCGCATGCGTGACAGAAGGACGTGGTGCGAGATCAGCCAACGTGAGCGGCTGTTCCGCCGCGACTTTGCGTTTGCGCAGTGGGGCGTAATCAGGCGACGTGCGCGATAGGTCTGGATGCAGCGGATGCGCACCAAACGCTGCGCGCAGTCGACGCAACGGGTGCAAGGTGAGTTCTTCCCAAGCGGCTCGAATCGCTGCACGATCCTCTTCGTTGGCGTCTTCGGCTAATTCACGTAACCGCTCGGTAATCGCACGCGGACCTTCTTTGGGATCGATACCGAAACGTTCGAACGGGTTACGACTCGTTTCGCTCATGGTGCGATCCCTAAAAGTTTTTTCGCCTCACCGAGACGCTTTTGCGCTTCGGGTAAACGCGCGAGCGAAGGATAGAGAGATTCGGCACGCTTGATCATGGCTTCAGCCGTTGCGCAACCTTGATGCGTAGGAGCACGAGCGCCAGGCAAGAGACGGAGCGCTTGTTCGCACAGGGAGTGAGCGATGGTGAGGCGCGTGTTGCGATGCGACGGGCAGATGCGGAACGCACGTTCGGCGATGGTCAACGTCTCCGCATCCGTACGCGCCGTATCTGCTTTGAACACCAACATTTGAGCGCATCGCGCGGCGTAAGCGACTTTGGTTGGATCCGCCTCGATACGACGCGTAAGCGATTCGATGAGCGGCCAGATCGGTTCGATCAAAATTCCCAGATCTCCCCAACGGCTCTGCCGACAATGGTGCCACCCGAGCGGTGTGGCTTCGTCGACCGCCGCAATCTCTACACTCTCGTCTTCGCCGGACCACTGCCACACCGAGACAAACCTCTGCATGAGGGCCGCTCCTTCGCGAGCAGACGGTTCGCCTTTCGCAGTTGTTTCAGCAATAGCTGTAAGTAGAGGCGTCATGGCGTCTTCGATGGCCGAAGCGAGAAGCGAATATGCCCGACGCGTGACGCGCGTTTCGAGTTCGCTCGACACGCCCGCGATGCGACAAACTTCCGCAACACGACGCAACACGCTGATGGCTTGTTTGGACGCAAATGTCAGGTCTCGCGCCCCGCTTCGCGCTCGTTCACCAAGGTCCTCGATTGGCCACAAAGGAACGTCAGCGAGCGTTGTTTCTAGATCGGCACGCGGCAGCGCCGCACCCACGACAGCTTCTCCAAGCTCACGCAGATAACGCCCGTCACGAGCAAGCGCGAGCCACGCAATCATCGATCGGACAAACGCTTCGGTTTCATGATGTGCATTCGCAATTCCTGCGTGATGCAGCGCGAGGTGATGGAGCAACTCAGGGGAGCCGTCGAGATGTCGTGCGGGATCGAGTGCGGCAAGAAGCGGCGCGAAGTTGCCCGCTCGTGCTGCGTCGATGCTTTCGATCCCTCCCGGCGCACGGCGTATCGCTGCGCAAAGCCCTGCGGCGTGCCACGGCACCGACGCGTCCTTGCCCATTTGCGCGTGAATGAGGCGTTCGAATGCGACTTCGTCCGTGAGCCGCGCAAGCAGCGCGTCGTCCTCCTGTCGCCACACAAAGAGAATCATCCCGGCATGCGCCGCCGCGGTCAATGATCGTCGCGGGCGAGTACTTGTGATAGTCGTTGAGGTCGGTCGTTCAACGAATCGCCGACACGAAGGAATGCGGATCTTTCGCGCCAACCCGCAGGGACGCCAATGAGCTACGTCGTCAAATCGGGAGATACGCTCGCTGCGATTGCCAGTCGTAATCAAACGACCGTGCAAGCCATCCTCTCCGCAAATCCGCAGATCAAAAATCCCAACGCCATTTTCGTTGGACAACAAATCAAACTTCCCACGAGCGCCCCAAGCACACCGAGTGCTCCTGCGCCGAAGCCGGCACCACCAGCGAACCCAACGGGCGGCACGCCTGCACCAGCCGGATCTTCACAAGGTGGCCCTCCTGCAACGGGGCCATGGACGCTGCCGACGACAGGTGCTGCAAGAAAACTCGCAACGTCGGATTTCGTTGCAGCAGCAACGAATTTGGGATGCGAAACCGCAGCTGTCCGAGCTGTTGCGGAAGTGGAGTCGGGTGGAAGAACGGGATTCGACGATCAGAAACGACCGAAGATCTTGTTCGAGATCCATCTGTTTCGTGAAAACACCAAACAACGATACGACAAGACGCACCCGCACTTGTCCGCGCCGTACAAGAGCCCGCTGCGACGTGCGAGTTACAAGAAAGATCAATGGGCCGTCATGCGCGAAGCCTTCGCGCTCGATTCCGATGCCGCTGTGAAAAGCGCATCGTGGGGCATGTTTCAGGTGCTTGGCAGCAACTACCAGATGTGTGGTTGGAAGAGCGTGCGACAGTTCGTCTACGACATGTTCGAGTCAGAAGCGCAGCACTTGCGAGCGTTCCTTGGATTCTGCCGTGGCGCGAAGATCACCCCGTATCTCAAGACGCGAAACTGGGCCGCATTTGCACGGGGTTACAACGGCCCAGATTACGCATCCAACGCGTACCACACGAAAATGGCGAACGCGTACGCCCGCTACAAGCGTCAAGGCTGACGGAACATCCAACAACCGTCGGCGGTGCCCCTTAGCAAAACGTGGTGCCTCGACAAACCATGGAAATCGTCTCCCACTGCCCACTACTCGTTACGACTCGGCCTTACCGCACCATGCGCGGAGCCTCGTTCGTGCTCGTCGTCTGCAAAGGCACGTTCGTCCTCACGCCGACGACCGCATCCATCGGCGGCACGCAGGAGCCCATTCACGAGAACGATCAACGTTGGGACGACAAACCCGACCGTAGCGTCCTCGCGCCGTGCGACATCGTTCCTTTCAAACGCGACGTCGACGTGGTGCTCGTTGGTCACGCGTTTTCCCCGGGTGGCCAAGCGGTGCGTTCAATCATGACGCGTCTGTGCGTAGGGGACATCGACAAGAGCATCGAAGTCTTTGGAGATCGACTCTTCACGCCTCATGGAGAACTACGCGACGGTCCGCGGATTACGCGTGCGCGTCTACGCTACGAACGTGCCGCTGGAGGACCTGGAACGAGCAATCCAGTGGGAATGCGCCACGACAAGAAGGATCTGTTTGGCGCTATCGCCCTCGCCAGCCTTCAACCTCCGGGCTTGTATGTTACGCGTCCGGACGACCTCGTCGAACCTTTGGGATACGGGCCAATCGCTCCCGAATGGCCCACGCGTGCCAGCCGGCTCGGTCATTGGGCCACGACATTTTCTCCGACACATTGGTACGACGCACCTCTACCGGACGACATCGATCCATCGTTCTTTAATGTCGCGCCGCCAGATCAGCGTTTGCGTGAAGTTCGTCCAGACGAACGAATCATGTTGGAAGGGCTGACCGCCGATCAAACGCGGTTTGTCACGCAACTCCCGTCGCTCATGCCCCACGCAGTCATCGAACGGGCCACGGGACGGCGCGAATCGTTATCCTTGCGCGCAGACACGTTGTGGATCGACTCGTCGCGACGCATTTGCACGGTGACGTATCGAGCAACAGTTCCTCTCGCACATCCCTCTGACACGGGGCGCATCGTCGTGACGCTTGGTGCACCACCGGAAACGAGTCGCGTGTTTGCACGGCTCGATCCAGCGCTGCTCGCCATGCCAATGATCGCCGACCATCCGGACGGCGGTGACACGATCAGCGTCAATTTTCGCGGCAAAAGTCGCCCGGTAACTCCGTTTGACGTCAACACGATCAGCGAGCCGGAAACAATGGACCTGCTCCCGGACGATCCAGCCTTCGTCGGAGACGACGCAATCACGTTTGTCCAAAGCGACGACATGAAGAGCAATACCTTGCCATTCGTCGCCGCTCATCATGCCTCAGCCGATAGAGGTGCGAACCTTCCACCGCCTCCAGCGTTCGACACGGCATTGCCTTTTGCCTCGCGCCAACGAGCGCCATCATCGCCAGGGCTACCGTTTGTCACGGCACCAGCATCGGCTCTTTCACCTGCTCCGGCAAAACCTCCACCGATAACGCCTGCGCCGCTTGCTCCACGGGATCTGCCCTTTCTTACGCCTACGGGGCCGTCCGCCAAATCCGCATCCGGTGTTTTTCCTCCACCTAGCGCTCCGCCACCTGTTTTTCCTGTACAGGCTCCTCCACCAAGCGCTCCGCCACCGGTTTTTCCCGTCCCAGCTTCTGTCCCAATGGCTGCGAGTTTCGCGTCCATTGCTAGTGTCGCGAGTTTTTCCAAACCGAACACGCCCCTAGCGACACCCCCACCTCCGCCCGTATCGCTCGATACGACACCAGAAGCTCCGCCCATGATCGGGCCGCTGGCGACGCCCGCAATGTTCGCGCGCGGAACGCACACATCGACCAGCGAGCTCGTTCCCGTTCCTACGGAAGCAAAACAAATTCCGACTGCTCCCGCGCCGCAAACACCGATCGAAGACGATTCGATTGAACGTTGTGCACGAATCACTGCGTCCATAACGCGACGCAGGGACGATCGGGCGAAGATCTTGGACGCGGAAAAACTCGAAGCCGAACGATTTGTTGCGTTGCAAACGCGTTGGAACACTGCGATTTCAGCAGAAACCGATAAGGGAAAAACCAAGCTCCTCGATAAATTCGATGACGCTTACGTCGGGCGCCTCGAAGAAGAACGCGGGGTCATCCGTCCGGATGAATTTGCTCGCCTCGTCGTGGCTGCAGAACGCGGTCATTCGGACATCACGCTGCGAGAGCTGGGATTGCCACCGAGTGCACTTATGCGCATCGAACGCGTTTTCCTGCGCCGAACGGCACGCGACCAAGACCTCGCGCAACGGGTGCTTCGAGCGATCGACGCGGAACGAGATGCATGATTCGCGTCGGACACGGTCTGCACGCGTGTCCTCGACGATCTACGCATGTGAAGAGTTGGCCCCGTTGCGAGATTACGGTGTACGCTGCGGATAGGTACGTTCGACGCGTGAAGCTCCCTTATGGCCGATCCTTCGACCACCAGACCCAACGCGCCGGTAGGCGCGACGCCGTCGCCTGCCCGCGCGCAAGCCGACACGTCTGGTCCGAGCATCACTGCGCCGGTTTCCGCAGCGGCAGAAGGCGCTGCAATCGACGAACTTGGCGCGACGGTAGCTGGCGATTTCGCTGCACCTCGCGCAGAGCCAACAGCCACGCGTACGCCTGTTTCACACGGCGAGGTATCCTTCGTGTCGCGGGTGATTCCGATCGGAACGCCAACGATCGCCGACGAATTGGTGATGATTGGAGGTGCAACGAACGGCCCTTCCTTCACCAACGACAGCGATGGAACGACCAGCGTAAACGCATCGAAGAAGATGCATGCGCAGACGCTCTCTGGCCTCGTTCCACCTCCTGAAGTCAAGACGGCGGCGGCCTTTGCGCAGTTTCAAGCGACTACCAAAGCCGCTCCGCCACCCGCACCATCAAAATTTCCGCTTCCGCCATCACGTCCTGGACCGTTCCCCCCGGGCAAACCTGGATCTACGCCTCCTCCAGCAAGCGCAGTTTCGCGCCCTGCAGGTGCGGCACCCGCTTTTGGCCCGCCACCTCGGCCTGGTACAGCGCAAACACCACGCATGGGGTTTCAACCACCGCCACTACCTCCGCCCGTCGGCGTGCCTGGACGACCGTCGACACCAACGCCTCCGCCCGCAGGGTTTGTCGCACAGAACCCCAACGCTAGACGCATCTCGGGGGCGATGGGCGCGGTTACGCCACCACCCAGTGATCCGCGACGAACCAGTCAAGCCATGCCCGCCATGGCACCGCCACCCATGCCTGGCGATCTGCGACGATCCGTGCAGGCCATGCAAGCCGTCACGCCTCCTCCCATGCCCGTCGATCCGAGGCGTTCATCAGCCGGAATGCCCGCAGTCACGCCTCCTCCCATGCCCGTCGATCCGAGGCGTTCATCAGCCGGCATGCCCGCAGTCACGCCTCCCGCCGATCCGCGCCGATCATCGTCGGGAATGCCTGCTGTTTCGGCATCGAACCCAGACGACGAATTGATACCGCAAGCGTTCGCCGGAGTGTCTCTCACCGCGGGAGGGACGATTCCAATGCTCAATACGGCTCGCAGTTCGTCTCCGGATCCCGCGGCGAACCATGACCGATCCGATGGAGCATTCGGGGAATCCAAAGCTCCGAAAATGATTTATGTCCCCGGCACGGTCATCGCCGGCAAGTACCGACTCGAACGCGTCCTCGGTCAAGGTGGCATGGGCGCCGTGTGGGTCGTGCGTAATATCGGCCTCGATGCCGACTTTGCGCTCAAGCTCATTCGGCGCGATCGCGCGACGGAAGAAGCGGCGGCACGTCTGCTCACGGAAGCTCGAGCGGCTGCAAAACTAGGACATCCGGGCATCGTGCGCGTGTTCGACTTCGGCCAATCCGAAGTGGGCGATCCGTATCAGGTGATGGAGCTGCTGAAGGGCGATTCATTCGGTCAACTCATCGCACGCAAGAAACGCCTCGAGCCGGCCATCGCCGTACAGATGCTCTTGCCAGTCGCTTCAGCCCTTTACGCTGCACACTCCAAAGGCATCGTTCACCGCGATCTCAAGCCCGACAACATCATGCTTTCGACGGAAGACTCGTCGCGAAAGCTGGTCCCAAAGGTGCTCGATTTCGGCATCGCTCGCGTGCTCCGTGACGACATCGATCGCCACCAGACGATGGCTGGCGAAGTGCTCGGAAGCCCCGACTACATGTCGCCTGAACAAGCTCGAGGTCAACTCGACATTGATCATCGCACCGACATTTGGACGTTCGCGGTTCTTCTCTACGAAAGCATCACGGGCAAACGCCCCTTCGAAGGGCACAATTACAATGCGCTTATTTCGTCGATCGTTTCGAATGCACCGATGCCCATTCACGCGTACGGCGTTGCGGATACGGAGCTGAGCGGAATCATCGATCGGGGTTTGTCCAAGAGCCCTGGTGCGCGTTGGCAAACGATGCGGGATTTGGGTATTGCGCTCGCGACGTGGGCCGTGGAACACGGCATTCACCAAGACATTTCGGGTGTGTCAATCCAAACCGAATGGTTGGCCTCGGTGTCACCAAACTTGAAGACGTTGCAACCGGCGCAACTTCCTCGTTTGGCGGTTCCAGGTGCCGAACCACAAGCCGCTCATTCCACAGCGCCTGTCGTCTCACGCGATGCAACCGAATGGCAGGGGTTACGCAGCGACGGACGTAAGAAGTGGATCATTGGCGCCGCGATATTCGCGACGTTTGTCGCGACGTTCATCATCGTCAGCAAGACGACGACCATCTTCTCGGGGTGGTCCACGCCTGCATCGGACGTTGGTGCCGACGTCGACAGCGGAGCGCCTCCAACCACGTCTGCAAGTGCCGCTCCCGTCCCATCAACAACGACCACTCCACCGCCCGTAAACAGCGAAGCGGCAACCCAACCGAGTGCGCGCGCCAGCGCCAGCGCCAGCGCCAGCGCCAGCGCCACGACCAAAACGCCCGTCCTGCCCACGTACACGGGCACGAAGCGCAAAGCGCCTCCGGTGCCGACAAACATCAAGTTCTAGGTGGCTGGTGTCAAACTGCTGCGCACCCGAAATCGTCGGTCGACATCGCTCGAAATCCAGGAGGATTCCTCGCTCCGTCGCCCTAGCTTTCGGGCGCTCGCGACGTTTGAC
>JANORL010001001.1:0-1846 GCA_031415295.1 Polyangiaceae bacterium
TACCATTCGTGCACCGTCGAGCGTTCCCCGTTCGTCTCGTCCACCCATTTCGCGCCGAAGTTCGTGGTCGACCGAGATTCACGGTCCGAAGACGCAACGATCGAGCGCGGAAAGCACTCGAAAGCGATTAAAACGATACGATCGAGAGGCGCTCGCAGTTGCGCTCGCGGTTTTGATCGAGCTTGACCTCATCGACAAATCCACGGAGGATGACCAATGAAACTCCTACGAATGCGTTGCGCGCTGTATGGCCGACGTTCAACCGAGGAACATCAAATGGCGTCGATGCAGGTTCAGGTCGAAGAGGGAAAACGCTACATTGCGAAAAACGGCGGGATCTTAAAACCTGAGCACATTTTCCTTGACGATGCCATTTCGCGCGCCGAGTTCAAAAAACGGCCTGGTTTGATTGCGCTGCTCAATGCGGCAAACGGGAAGCAGTTTGACGCGGTGATCGTACGCGACGAATCGCGTCTCGGTGGTGACACGTTCCGCTCGGGGCTCATCATTCAAGATTTGCTCGAAAGCGGAATTCAATTGTTTTACTTTTACACGGACGAACGCGTTCGATGCGAAGGGGCCGTTGACAAATTCATGATTGCGGCGCGTAGCTTCGCCGCGGAACTCGAACGCGAGAAAACCGCACAACGTACGCACGAGCATTTGCTCACGAAAGCGCGTCGCGGGCTCGTCGTGGGCGGGCGCGTGTATGGGTATGACAACGTGGAAGTGAAAGAGGGCGATCGCCGCGTGCGTGTCGAATATCGAATCAATGAATCGGAAGCGAAGATCGTTCGCGAGATTTTTCGTCGTTATGCTGAAGGGCAGGGGCTGCGAAGGATTGCGCAGGATTTACAAATGCGCGGCGTTCCCGCACCCAAGGCAGGCCGTCGAGGAATCGGTGTGTGGTCGTATTTGAACATTCGCGAAATGTTGCGTCGGGATCGATATCGTGGACGCATTGTTTGGGGTAGGCACGAAAAGACGTATCGCGGCGGAACGAAAGTACGTATTCGTCGGCAGTCGGACCAATGGGTCAAGCTGGACGTGCCCGAGTTACGGATCGTCGACGACGAGGTTTGGCAGATCGTACAGCGGAAGGTCGCGAAACAAGCGGGCGACATTGATAAAAAGAAACGAGGTCCCACGCCACGGTATTTGTTGTCGGGGCTTGCTCGATGTGCCGATTGTGGCGGATTGATTCATGTGGCACGAGGAAAACAGGGACGCGAAAACGTCGCCGTGTATGCGTGTTCCAAACGGAAAAACCTCGGTGCAAACGCGTGCAAGAACAGCCTTCGGAGACCCGTCGAAGTGGTCAATGCTGCGGTGATCGAATGGGTCCGGTCGAACGTAATCGACGAAGAATTGATAACGTTGACGATTGACAAATTGCGGCGTCGAATGGGCGATCGAGTGGAGAATTCGGCAAGCGAAGTGCCAGCAATCGAAGCGCAAATGGCGGTGGTCAAGGTGGAACTCGAGCGGCTCGGAAATGCGCTTGTTGCGGTGAATGAGAAGCCGGACATCGTTTTGCGCATGATTGCGGAACGGGAAAAACGGCTCGCTGAATTGAACGCGCGTCTCGAAGCTGCACGAGCGTCACCATTGGCAACGAGTACGCTACGCGTCGACATCGATCCAAAAGCTCGCGAACGATTGAAGGATTTGCACGGGATCTTTGCGCGTCATCCCGAAGCGGCGCATCGAGTGATGGAGGCGATGTTGTGCGGGCCGTTGACGTTTACGGCGAAGGAGAAGCGGTATCGGATCGAAGGGAATGCGGGGGAGGGGTGGATCGAGGTGGTTGAGGACGTCAAAGGGGTATGCAAATAACAACCAACGC
>JANORL010001002.1:0-7376 GCA_031415295.1 Polyangiaceae bacterium
GCTCGTTGCCGCAGGCATCAATGACATGGCTGGGGGGTTGTTACTGCGTGAGCGAATACGCGAAGCGTTTGGACGGTTTGTCTCGCCGGAAGTGGCCAACGAGTTCATCGAAAAATATGCTCGAGAAGGTCTTCAAGCCGAACTCGGCGGAAAAAAACGCGACGTCGTGATTCTATTCAGCGATTTACGTGACTTCACGCCACTGAGTGAATCTTTGTCCCCTGAAAAGCTCATCGACGTCTTGAATGGGTATTTTACGGAAATGGTTGGAGCGATTCGCACCAATGGAGGAATGGTAGACAAATTCATTGGCGATGCGGTATTGGCCGTGTTTGGCTTGACAGACGGCGAGTCCGGTACGGATTCTGCGGTATCGGCCGTTCGTGCGGCACTCGAAATGCACAAACGTTTAGCGATTTACAATGAACGATTACGCGAGCAAGGGATCGAATTGAAATCTGGAATTGGGATTCACGCGGGAGAAGTCGTAGCGGGGTATTTGGGTAGTGCGGAACGGATGGAATTCACGGTGATTGGTCATAACGTCAATGTTGCAGCACGCATCGAGAGTCACGCGAAAGCGCCGAAGCCGCCATTACTTTTTAGCGCTGAAGTGGCCAAACGAGTGGGATCGGTGTTGGACGTGAAAGAAGCGGGAACGGCGGCATTAAAAGGGGTTGGCGAGGAAATGATGTTGTATACGGTTGTAAATGATGGTGACGAGCCGGGACGTGGTTTTCGGGATTGACGCGCTCATCGTCATCCGAAGCTAGCGAGTCCCGTCGCAGTGATCGAATGAATACTTCTGCTGGTACCGGCAAAGAATGTCTTGATCGCGGCAGCAACCGATACACACGGGACTTGCTTTGCGTTTGGCACACTTGCTGAAACAGGCGAGCGTCTGCACGGTGCATTCTTCACGTGTAGGCGGAGCGCCACCATCGACGTCGTCAAAGCGATTTTTACCCTTTTCGCGCGGGCTGCACCCAACCACCACGAGCATGGTGAAGGTGACACAGAGGAGAATCCCGGCTGCCTTGATCTGCATGTTCGAGTTTTTCACAGTATGTTCCACGATGCGATGGTGCCTCGTTAGTCGAGATTCTGGCACGAGTAGAAGCCGTAACTTGCGCCTCTATCGCACAAATCACCGTTCTCGAAGCAGCAGCGTGGACATGCCTTGAGCGTGTCCGCCTTGTGGCACTCGTTATTGCAAGCACTTACTTTGAGCGTGCAGTCTTCTTTTTCTCTGGGGCGTCCTTCCGAGGGATCGGGATCATTGGAGCAGCCCGAGGTTCCCCAGATCAAGATACCGAGCATCATCGCAAAGCTACAAAAACGTGCTTGATGCATTTGTCTACCTCCATCAACCAGTCTTGTCACGTTGCGTCGCCGCAGGCAAATAATCTTCTCGACAAAGCCATGCCGTTACGATAAATGAATGAAAACCTGGAATCATCGAGGTCGCAATGACAAACCACGTCGAACAAAACCGCGAATACTGGAATAACATCAGCGCGGATTATCAAAAGCAGCACGTTTCTCAGCTTGGCAAAGTCGAACCGACATGGGGCGTATGGGCCGTTCCCGAACGCGAACTATGCATATTGGGAGATGTCTCAGGGAAAGACATTCTCGAATTTGGATGTGGCGGCGCTCAATGGTCCATTGCATTGGCGCGACGTGGTGCGCGCATGACCGGCCTCGATTTGTCGTCTGAACAATTGCGACACGCTCGAGAATTCGTCGCCGCCGAAAAGCTAGATGTAACCCTCGTCGAGGGAAATGCCGAACAAACTCCTTTTGCCGATGCGAGTTTCGATATCGTCTTTTGTGACCATGGAGCGATGACGTTTGCGAATCCCCGAAAAACCGTCCCCGAAGCTGCGCGCATTTTGCGTCCCGGTGGCCTGTTCGCATTCAACATGGCCACACCATGGCTCGATGCCGTAACGGAACGAACGACGGAAGCGGTCAGTGATCGTCTTATTGTAGATTATTTCGACATGACGCCCTGGCAAGATTCCATTGGCCAAACCACCTTTCAGCTTGGTTATGGCGATTGGATTCGGCTGTTTCGACAATCGGGACTCGTTATCGAGGACCTCGTGGAAATTCGTCCCAAGGAAAACGCAACCACGACATACGAAGGTTACGCGCCCCTCGAATGGGCCCGGCGCTACCCAGCGGAGCACATATGGAAAGTCCGCCGCGAACGCTGAATCTTGCATTTCGTGATTACGCGCTCACCGATAGCGAAGGATGCCTCGATGTATTCGACAGCAACATTCCGGAATTCTTTTCGGAATCGGAACGCGAAGACTTCGTCGATTTCCTGGACCATTTGCCCGGACAATATGGCGTCGTTATTGACGTGACCGGGCGTATCGTCGGCTGCGGCGGCATTGCCACATCAAGGTCGAATCCCAATGGCACCGATCTGACTTGGGGAATGGTTCACAAATCACTCCATCGTCAAGGTATCGGGCGCATACTCACGCGCGAGCGACTCGCCTGGGTCGACCGTATGCCCGACGTAGACGTCGTTTATTTGCACACGAGTCACCTCACCGAAGGGTTTTACGAGTCATTCGGTTTTCGCACAGTAAAACGAATACCCCATGGATACGGCGAAGGAGTCGACCGCTGCGATATGGAATGGATACGCTCACGTCCCGCGTCGCGACGCCCCTAAATTCGCGTCCTACGCAATGCAAGCACACGCTCGTTCAAGCGTTGCGCTGGCATCGCGCGCTCGCCGAGTCGTCACGCGACCGCTTGATTCCACCGCTTGGTGTCCCCGTTCAGGGGTACATGCTATCTGCGTTCTCATGCCTCTTCCCCCTGTCCAACGGCTCTCGGCAGCCATCGTTGGTCGACATGGCATCTTTGACATCGTTCGTCACGAAGTCGAAGGCACCGAAGGACCTCGCGTCTACATCACCCTCGCGATGCTCGATTGGATCTCGGTTGCCGCGGTGACCGCGGACAACCAGTTTGTCCTCGTGCGACAACACCGACATGGCATCGGCGAAGTGACACTCGAAACCGCAAGCGGCTTCGTGGACGAGGGCGAAACGCCGCAACTTGCTGCACGTCGCGAGCTGCGCGAAGAGACGGGGTATTCGACGCGTGAGATCCAATCACTCGGTTCGATCCATCCAAACACCGCGATGCAGAGCAACCGTTGCCACATCTTTCTCGCCCGCGGCATCGAATGCGCCGGCCCTCCTGCGCCAGACGAGGACGAACACATCGAGCCTGTGCTGCTCGATGCGGCCGCGGTACGTCGAGCGATCGACGACGGGGTCATCACGAACGCATTGTCCATCCTGACGCTCGAACGCGCACTGGCACGTCTCGGGCTTCGTTCGTTTTGACAACCTTTCGTCGTTCGTCGCTTTTTTCATGAAGGAAACCAAGTCCGCTCATGCGTGATCGAGAACTGTTCGCGCGAATTCTCGCCACCGTCGAAGCGATGGAAGAAAATCAACATCGCAAAGTCGTGGACCTTGCCCGACGTCTCAAACCAAACCTCACGGCCGAAGACATTCGCAATCCGCACGATTTTCCAGATCTCGACGACCCAGACTGGCACTTCGAGGATGGTCAACTCGCAGGAATACAGTCGGTACGGTTTGCACTACGCGCTCTCTCGGGTGAAGTTCTGTCCTATGGGGACCAAGCCGCGGTCGCAGCGGACGGAGACGAAGAAAAAAACGAAGACGCCTCCGACGTCGTCGGATAGTCCGTTCTTTCGTCCGTTTGCAAAACTTGCGGCGAAGAAGCCCAAGAAGCCGAAAACAGCCGAAAAAACAGCCGCGGTGGTCCAGGACAAACCTCCCGCTCGACCCTCGACGGAAGCGTCCAATGGTTCGACCGCAACGGATGCTGAAACATTCGCGATGTTCATGGCGGGTGTTCGACCGCTTGGCGAGGACCGCGCAACACGTGTTCCGTTGTCCACCGACAAGGTCGACGTTCGCACGCCAGCGCCCGCGCAAGACCTCGATGCAGACGCGCGCGTTGCGCTCCAAATGCTCGTTGCCAACGGCGCGCGATTCGAGGTGCTCGATGATGGCGAGCGGATCGAAGGACGACGTCTCGATGTCGATCCACGTGAACTACGACGCCTGCGACGCGGTGCGTACAGCATCGATGGTCGGCTCGACTTGCACGGGCTCACAGCTGGTGAAGCTCGGCGGCTCGTCGAATCGTTCGTACGCAAACGACGTGGCGATGGGGATCGAGTCGTGGCGTTGATCGTGGGGCGTGGAAACCATTCGCCACGCGGGATAGGTGTATTGCGCGGCGAGATCGCGGCTTGGTTGAGTCAAGGTCCCGTCGCTCACCACGTGGCTGCCTTCGCATCTGCGCCTGAAGACGAGGGTGGACCCGGAGTGGTACTCGCGCTCTTGGCACGCTGACCGGTTCGGGCTACTCCCTTGTGCTCAAAGCTTTGCCGCGTCGTTCGCGCGTGGCGAGCATTGCGATAGATCCTGCGACGAACGAACAAGCGAGGGAGCGCGCGATGGTCGACAAGTTGAAGAAGATTTGGATGGATGGCGAGTTTGTCGACTGGGAGAACGCGAACGTCCACATCCTCACGCATTCGTTGCACTACGGATTGGGCGGGTTCGAAGGTATTCGTGCGTATCGTCGTGCGGACGGACAAACCGCCATCTTTCGCCTCAAAGAACACATCGATCGCCTGTACGACACGTGCAGACTCATCGCCATCAAGCCAGCGTTCACGAAGGAACAGATCATCAGCGCGTGCAAAGAAATTTTGCATGTAAACGATATGATCGACGGTTACATCCGGCCGCTCATCTACATGGGTGATGGTCCCATGGGCGTGTATGCACATGACAACCCCGTGCGAACGGCGGTCATCGCGTGGCACTGGGGCGCGTACCTGGGCAAAGGCGCTGTCGAGAGCGGCATCCGCGTGAAGATTTCTTCGTTCGCGCGACACCACATCAACGTCGGTCTCGCGAAGGCGAAGATGATGGGCCAATACACGAACTCGTCGCTCGCCAAACGTGAAGCTCGCGTCGCTGGATACAACGAAGCCGTGCTTCTCGATCCTAACGGCTACGTGAGCGAAGGATCTGGAGAGAACATATTTATAGTTCGTCGGGGCAAACTACTCACGCCGCCTCCTTCTGCTTCGATCCTCGAAGGCATCACGCGTGACACGGTCCTCACACTCGCCCGCGAAGAAGGCATTCCGACGTCCGAAGAGATGATCTCGCGCGACCAACTTTATTTGGCGGATGAAGTGTTTTTCACGGGCACTGCCGCGGAGCTCACTCCAATCCGCGACGTCGACGATCGACCCATCGGCGACGGCGAGATCGGCCCGATCACGCGCAAGCTGCAAGCGCGTTACTTCGACATCGTGAAAGGTTCCGACAACTCGCATCCCGAGTGGCTCACGCACGTGTCGCTCTCTGGCCGCGTATGAGGCCGCGTATGAGGCCGCGTGTGAGGCCAGCGTGACATCCGCGTTGCAAGCACCAACGCACGCGATGCTTCGCCTCGTCCTGCTCGGCATCGTGTGCGTTTTCTTGGCTGCTTGTGACGCCCAGACAACCCAATCCCGCCCTGTCCAACCCCAGCCACTGGCATCCACCAAGGCACCACGCATCGACGCGATCGCGAACGGTTTGTCTTTTCAAGCCTACACGTCGACTCGTTTCGATTTCATGCTCCCGCTTCCCGATGGTGCGTCATTCCATATCGACGACAAGACCGATCGCTGGTTCGTTGCGACGCACTCGGTCACATCATCGATGTTGCTCGTCCGAGCGTGGCGTGAATACGAGAACATGAACCGCGCATCGTGCGAAGAACGGGCACGCTTGTTTCGGACGTTCCCCGAACGTGAACGTGGCGTGCTCGTCGAAGAGCGGCGCGTCCACGTACCTCCAGAACACGACACGATGGTCGACGTTCGCGTGCATGAACTTCCTGGATCGCCTCGATTCGAAGGAACGGTGCTCGCGTTTGGAGGATGGGCCCGCAAGTGTTTTGCGTTTGTTTTCATCACGAGAGACGACGACGAAACGACGGTGACTACACGCCTGTCGACGATTGTCCAAGGCTCACTCGAGCGCATGAAGTTCGACAGCGATCTCGTACCGAAACGAACGCCTCCTGATCTCAAAACTCCCTTGCATCTCGACGCTAGCAAGCACCCGATCCGCTGAAACCGTCCATTCGTTTGTGTTCCAATCATCTTCGCGGCATGGCACGTCATCGATTGGCACGGTGATCGTGTGCATGCGCAAGCGTTGGATCCCGTGGTTACAACGCGGGTATCAAAGGGCCTCGTTCCAGGCGCAAGCGGGGGACGAATGCGCAGTGATCGAAGGGAAATTCGATTTGATCTTTCCTGGCACGCGCGACCTCGGTAGGTTGCGGGAAAGCAGCCTGGCGAGTTTATCGCGAGGATGGATCGGGAGATCGTCATGCAGTTGCGAACATTTGCCGCATGCACCCTCGTAGCGTCGATTGTGCTCGGGTGCGGTCACTCTGAAGAGGAGTGGAAGGCGCAGCTCGACAAGTACAACAGCCTGCTACAAGCGAAGCAGGACGACGCGTCGCGTGCGAAAACGAAACAAGCGGCGCTCGAGGATGAACTTCGTGGCGAACAGGCCAAGGTCGGCGAGCTGATGAAGAAGCTCGAGGCTGCGGGCGCCGACATGAAGAAGCTGAACGAGGATCTGCAGAGCGCAGCGACTCGTGTTTCGTCGCTCAGCTCGACGCTCGAAGAGCGCGAGAAGGCGCTCGCTGAATACAAGGCGCGTGCGAAGCAACTCGAGCAGATCAAGGCGCGCTTCGAGATGCTGCGCAAGAAGCTGGACGAGTTGACGAAGCTAGGACTCGCGGTGAGCATCCGTCGCAACCGCATGGTCATTTCGCTTCCTGGCGACGTGCTTTTCGATTCGGGTCGCGAGACGCTGAAGAAGGAAGGCAATGAGATTCTCGTCAAGGTTGCGGGCATCATCAACGCAGATAGCTCGCTGAAAAGCCGCGATTATCAAGTTGCCGGACACACCGACAACAAGCCGCTTGCAGGTGGCATCTTCAGGGACAACTGGGGTTTGTCTCTCATGCGTGCGCGCGAGGTGCTCATGTTCCTCGTGAGCGAGAAGGGCGGTTCGCTGCCTCTCGAGCATTGGAGTGCTGCCGGGTTTGGCGATACAGACCCGATTGCCCCGAACGAGACGGACGAAGGTCGTCAACGCAACCGTCGTTGTGACTTGATCGTCGTGCCCAGCGTTGAAGAAATGCTGGATCTCAAAGCCATCACGAATTGATTTGCGATGGGGGGCAAAGCCCCCCAAACCCCCCGAGAATCGACTTGT
>JANORL010001003.1:0-16031 GCA_031415295.1 Polyangiaceae bacterium
GCTTGTCGACAGTTTTCCTGACTAGGGTTGAGCGCGAAGCGCTCAACCGGGCAACAAACAAGGGTCGACAGTTTTCCTGACTAAGGTTGAGCGCGCAGCGCTCAACCGGGCAACAAACCAGAGCGAGTTTGTCAGCGCTGAATACGCACGACCATCGACTGCAAGAATAGGTAGATGATCTTTACCGCGTCGAATGAACTGACGGCGGTGTACTTGATGATCTCATTTACCGAACGCTTGCCGTCGACAGCGTCGAGAACGAGTTTTTCCGTGCGCTTTAGTTGATCGGGCGCGAGGTTTTGGAGCGCCATCGGATCGACCACAGGCACCTGATCGAAGTTGATCGAACTCTCCATCAAGCGCCATTCGTCAACACGACGGAACCCTTCGAGCACCAGACCGCTGACGTTGAGTTCCAGATGCGCCATGTCCGCTTCGGGACGGAATGGTTCCTTCGTGAACGAGAAGCGACCGTAGGGCCAACGCAGCATGTCGTAGATGAGTTCGCTGCACTGTTTCGAAAGCACTTCGATCAGCTCTTCACGCGTCACGATGTGGCGGTTCACGAGTTCTTCGCCGAGCAGTTTGCTCGTTCCACGGAGCTCCGCGAGTAGGTCGTCGAGTTGTTCACGGGTGAGAGCACCCTTTTCGATGAAGTAGCGTCCAAGGCGGTATTCGTCGGACGAACCGCGAGCTTGCACGAAGTCGACCTGACCTTGCCGCACGGAGATTGTCATGGACGAACGGTTGTTCGTGACGTGCAAGATGCCGGTTTGTCGCTGCATGGCGAGCACTTGCAACATCTCCGCCAAAGGCACCAAGGCCAAGTCGCCACTCATCGCTTCGCGCACGCCTTCGGAGAGGTCGAAGTTCTTGAGCGTCAGGGACAAACTCGCGAGAACATCGTTGGTCATCGTGCGCGCGATGGCACTCGTCACGGCAGCTTCGTTTGTACGATCTTCAGGGGACAAAGAGAGGATGGCCGGAACGATCGCATTGGAGACTTGTTGCGCGAATTCTGCACCAGCGCGTTGACGAGCATGACGCACCATGGCGCTCGGACGAACCAGGCTGTCAGCAGCCGGTAGTTCTTCCTCGGGCATCTTTTCGCCATCGGGTACAGGACGCGCGCGACCTTCGGCGGTCTTCGACAACGCTCCTTCGACGACAGTAACGAGCGCGCGCGCATCGAACGGTTTCGTGATCGCGTCGACGGCGCCGGTTTGCTGGACGAACGTGCCGCGAATCTTGTCGCCTTTGGCACTCATCAACACGACGGGCAGCGTGCGATGCGGGGCACTCGAACGGAGTTCTCGACAGAACTGGTAGCCGTTCATGCGTGGCATGACGAAGTCGAGAAGCACGAGGTCGAACTTCGGACCCTTTTTGATCAGTTCGATGCCAGCAACGCCATCACGCGCAGTAATCGGATCGTAGCCGTGTCTGGCCAGGATCGAACTTACGACCTTGAGGATCGTCGGACTGTCATCAATGACCAGGACACGCGCCGGGCTCGTCATGGGCGGCGCAAGCCTAACTCGGAGAGCCAACGGATCGCGTAGCGAAAAATGGTAAATCGTCCGGTAGGGGAAAACGGGCGTTCGTGCAGGGGCGAGCTTCGGAAAAGTTGGCCCAATTCCCCGAGTCCTGGCATCGGGAGGCAGTGACTGAACCTGCGTTGCCCGTCGAAAGCGAGCTTGCGTGGCATGAACGTGCGCTGCGACTGTTTGCAGTGACCCTTCCCGTTGGGTTGGCGCTCACGAGAGCGGCCGGGGGAGGGCAGTGGCGCGACGATTTGCCTGCCTTACGCGACTTGGGGCTTCTCGCCGTCGGTGCTTCAGGTGGTGCGTCCACGTTGATCACGCAGGTGTTGAGCTTGTTTCCGCTTGGGCCTCGAGCGTTTCGCGCGGCGCTTGGTTCGGTGATTTTCCTCGGCGTTGCGGCGCTTTTGCTGTTTGCCCTCGTGCGTCGATTGCTCCGTAGTCAAGGCACGACACGATCGCTCGCATCGTTGCTCGCCATGTTGGCCACGCTGATGGCCACGCTTTCTCCATCGTGGCAACGCGAAGCTACTGTCGGCGGAGGCGCGATGATCGCGCTGTCGTTGGCGCTCGCGACGGTCTCGTTCGGCGTGCGTGACCTGACTGCACAGCTCCGCAAGCCAGGATTCTCTGATGCGGCGACGTTTGGAGCTTTGCTGGGGGCAACCGCTGCAGAAAGCCCACCAGCAGCCGCAGCAGCTTTGCTCGGCGTCGTTGCTGGGTTCGTCGTGGAACGGGTACCTCGATCGTCCCGTGTATCCAAGGTTCGTCCGTGGACGCCGTCGACGTGGTTCGTCTGGGTTGGGTTTGTCTCGGCAGCGATCGTCGCCGCGCTTCTGCTCACGCCGTTCGTCGTTCGGCCTCTCGCACCGCGAGCGTTTGCGGATGTCGGTCGCGCTTTGTCCACAGCGGATCTCACCGGATTCGACGTGGCCGGCCCACGGTTGACGAGCCTCTCGGCTTGGCTTCGCGAAGTGGGGGTCGTGTCGCTCGGGATCGCAATCGTTGGAGCAGCAACGAGTATCGTTTCACCTACATCGCGAAAACTCGTCGCACCGCTGCTCATGTTCGTCTTGCTCGATACGCTGATGCCGGCTCGTGCTTTTGGAGCGCTCT
Organism: Polyangiaceae bacterium; assembly: GCA_031415295.1. Taxonomy (GTDB): domain Bacteria; phylum Myxococcota_A; class Polyangia; order Polyangiales; family Polyangiaceae; genus Polyangium. The sequence continues at coordinate 2,658 of JANORL010001003.1, forward strand.
ACATCGACGTGCTCACGCCGTTGCGTGCTCTGGCCGTTGCCGCGATTGCTGCAAGTTCTGCGCTCGGCGTCGCTATGGTGACGCGTAAGTTGTTCGAGCTTCGATTGCCGATGGCGAAAAGCGGTGCGGTTCTCATCGTTGCGTTTCACGTGACGCTCGTGGCGCTCTCGTCCGAAGAAGCTGGTTACGTCGCTGATCGCAGCAAACAAACGGCTGCCGAAGAATGGACTGACAGTGCCATCGGGCATCTCGAACCGAGCAGTGCGGTGCTCGTGCGCGCACCCGCGATCGCCTTTCGTTTGTGGGCAGCGCGGGTTCTTCGCGGCGAACGCCCCGATGTGTTGATCATCCCCGAACGGCTGCTGCATCGAGGTCGCGTCGCGTTCAGCCTGCTGGCGGAAGAACCCGAGGTCGAACCGCTGCTGCGCGATTACGCCATCGCCGGTGAACCTACGGAATACTCGCTTTCACGCCTCGCGGATGTGCGGCCTCTGCATGTCGAGTTCGATCGGCGTTGGTCGAAACGACTCGTGTCACACATGACTGTCGATGGTTGCTGGCTCGAGTACGCACCGCAGCCGCTTGGTCAGTCCGATCGTAAGTTGTCCACGACTGCATCGCTGAAACCGATCAAACGCGTGATGGACGCGATCGCGGCGCCGCTCGTGCCCGATGCTGCAACGGCGGGCATCGTCGCCGGATCGCTTCGTGATCAGAGCGCCGTGCTTTCGCTGCTCGGTGAATACGACGCGGCGCAAGCGTATCTTGATGAAGTCGGGCACTTGCCGTCGACGGAACGCGGCATGTTGTCGCCGTCGGTCAAGCACGCGTTTTTGGCCAAAGCGATGGTGATCATGGCGAACATGCGCGCGTCGCATCGTCCAGGAACGTCGGCAGCACGTTAGAGCGTGTGCGTTTTGCTGGGGCTTCACCCCAGGCCCGACAAGGGGCTATCCGCCCCTTGACCCGGACCAGTTGGCACTGGACCTGTGTCGGTTTGTCCGCTTCGCGGTCAAACCAACAGGGCAGTTGTTTTGATGTCAAACGGTTTGTCCGTTCTTGGCGTTGGGATTTCGCATCACTGCCAAACGAATCCTTTGTGCTCCAAGCAGTTGGCGAGTGGGTGAGACATCGACTCGAGTGCCTGGGCTGAGTCTCGACGCGCAACGCTCCAGATGAATCCTTGGTGCTCCAAGCAGTACGTCGAGGCAAACTCTTCGAAGGGACCCGAGTGCAACAGGGGGGGAGCCAAGAGATTGGCGGCTGCTTCCACACGAGTCCGTTACTGTCAACGTGTCCTTGACGATGGAACCCACAACGAATCGCAGCATGCGCAAGCACACACTTTAGCCTGCTCTCCATTTCTTGACATTCGCAGTCGCGTCGCTTTTGACTCCCAGGCTCGGACCGTAAATGTCCAATGCGGCATTTACTGAATTGTTACACGGCCGGCATATCGTGGGGGATAACATAATTGTCCTGGACGAGTGTGCGTACGTCGCATCGTATCGCGCAAGGTCGATGCGACCAGCGATGCGCGGAACGCTACGAACCAAGGGCGATCGGGTGTCGTCGCGCAGAGAACATTCCACACGAAGCGTCATCCCATCCGCGCCTGTCGTATTCTGCGCCGCAGCTCATCGACCTTCATCGCGTTCTTGGGATCTTCGTGAATCATACGGTGGCAATTGGCGCAAACGACAGCGAGTTCTTTCACCTTGGTAGGCTCTGAACGATCCTTCGACGCTAACTGATTCTTGTGGTGCGCCTCCAGGACTCGTTTCCCCAAACCGCCCAAGAGTTCCGAAAATTTCGTCTCGCACGTGTAACACCAGCCTTTGGCGAGTCTCTTTGCCTCGTCGTGGAGCTGCTTGTTCCGACTCAAGTATTTTCGCTCTTTGACAATGCCGTCCATCGCTTCCATTTCCGCTTTCTCGCGGGCTTGCTCCTGGTCCGCTCGGGAAGCCGCGGGCAGCGTCACTTGCTCAGGTGCCTGTGCCTGCTTCGTTTTGGAAGATCGTTTCGGCGCCTTTGCTTCCAAAATTTCGAGAAGTTTTTCGGATCGTGGTGGCTTCAAGGTCGTGAAGCTGCGCGGATAGTTGAGCCACGGCCAACTTCTGATTTCGTCGACCGTGCTTGCTTTCAAGTAATCGATCGTAATGGTCTTGCCAAGAGGCACGATATTGCCGATCTCGGCCACATACACAATTCGACCTCCGTGCATCGTAGGACCGTCGGGTTTGCTAAGAAGTTTTCCAAGCGCAACAAACCCACGCCCTCCACCAGGGAAAAACAGCGCGACACGTTCTCCCTTCTTTGCGTTCTTGGGTACCACCCAATCAGGCACGGGCTCGTCCTCTGGATTGAGGACCTTTTCGAGGTGTTCATCTTCACTAATGAGCACGTGGAGCATGGGATTCCTTTTCGCGTCGAGGGAGTCGAGTTAGTTCAGCATTGCAAATCGATTGTGCTGACGTGCTTGCAGCGAACGCGTGCGGCAATTATTCTATAGTCGATTTTCCGGCAATAGTTGGCAACAGAATAGGCGCGGATCGACTGGCTTGACTTCGCCAACGGGCTCCCCGCCTATCGGTTCGCATTTGCCCGGCTCGTTTATTGCCAGTGGGAAAAAGTGCATGTACCTTTTCCTGGCACCTGCGCCTTCTCTTGCCCCTTTTCCGGGGGGCTGCTATTGGCTGGTTTCATCTTGTTTGATTCCCGGAAGTGATTCGCAACCAATCTGTTTGAGCAATGCGGCGATCGGAAACTCGTCATCGGGATTGAGACCCAACCAATAAGCAAAGTGAGCCTCTTGCTCTCGCCAGTGATTTCGAACGAAATCAATAAACATCCGCATATCCTCGTTTTCCCTGGCGGTACCAGCCAAGAGTCGCTCATTGGCTGATGCGAGGATCAGCTCCCCGAGTTCGAAACGCTGGCTAGGCATCATCGACTCCGATTGGTAGAAGCTTATGAATTCACGCAGCCTATTGGGATCTGCGTTAATAATTCCCCAATCCTGGCTCTCAAGGCTCAAACCTAGTTTTGAGCAAAGCTCGCGAAGAAGTTGTTCGGCAATCATCGTATCGCTCCTACGGTTCGGGATACGCGGTTTTCACGCCGGAGCCACTGGGAACCCACCCGTGGAAAGGCACCAGGCACCTTTTCTGTGCTGGATTTTCAAAGAAACCGCCTTCACAAAGGCGATAACGTGTCATGAGACTGGGAGTTCAATTTCGTTGGTAGGAAGATCTCCGATTCATGCGGAAAAACCATTTGGACGATCACTCCTCGGGCTCCTTGGGTGCAGCGTTCCAGTCAGCCAAGAACTCCGACCGCCACTGACGCAAGATGCAGTAAAACGAATCAGCATCTAGCCAGACATCCCGAAGAGTAGACGGCTCGTGACGATAGTTCTCACGCTTAAACCCAATAAGCCGAACCCGATCCTCGACATCAAATTGTAGTATGCAGCTTCCATCGTCAAATGCTTCGTCCCCGTCGGGAGCCCAAACGACACCGGTGGAATGGACGACATCCAGAAGGTCCCTTTGCGAAACTCCTAACGAAGGCCCGTCCTCCGACTCTGCCCCGTAGATTGCCGATGTAATGGCATCAGCTATCTTTCCTGCCTCAGGGTCGCAGGAAAAGGATACTTCATGCTTGCCCCTGGCTCCAAGTCGTATACCAATCTGATCAAACGAGCACGCAAGAAGTGTGGCATCCGGGGCTTTGACTCCGTAAACGAATCCACCCAAGTGAATTACAAAGAAGCCAAGGCCACGGTAACTTGCACGCTCGTACGCACAAGATATTGTGGACTCAATGGCAAGTATTGATGGATCTCCTACGATCATAATGCTTCTACTCCCCAAGAGTTTTCCGAATATTCTTCGGGATATCTTCAGTTCTAATTGGTTTCGGGCCTGCCGTTGAAAAAGGTGCCTGGCACCTTTTCGGGCACCTTTTTGTGGACGGCAAGTCGAATGTTTGCGGCTCAGCCTCAATCGCAAAGCGGGTAAGTTCACCCAACAGCATCGTCATTGCATTTCACCTTCCTCCCGGAGGATAGCGGCCAATGCGGGAAACGACTGCTGAATAATCACATGCTCCTCGTCTGTTAGTATCAAGAATGCCTCTCGCTCGTGCGAAGTGGTGCCAAGGAGCACTTGTCCGTTCGCTCGAAAGAAGCATGGATCTTCAGGCATGTATCCAACCCACTCGAATAGTCGAGCAGCCTGCGCCTTGAGGGTCTGCTGCAAATGAGGCGTTACGGTATGCCAATACGCCACGGCTTCCTCGCCGAGCAGAATCGTCCCAGGCCATTCGCGCAATCGCTCCTCATTGACGAAATCTGAACGGAAATGGTTCAGCGTCTGATCGATTGATGGGTGTGGGTCTTGAACGACGAACATCATTCGTACCGCTGTCGAGCAGCAGAAATCAATGAGAGCGTCATAGGTAGGACCGCTTGGCTCTGCTGAGAAAACGTAACATTTCATGGCTTCACCGAAATATGATCTACAGGACCTACATGTCCGTGTGGTTTTTGCCCTGGGCCAGGAGTTGACTGGGGTGTTCTTAGAGGGTGAGCCTCTGGACCACGCACCGCATTTGGATCTGTAAAACCCTTCGTACCAGCTTCCGTATTCAATTTCTTGTATGCTTCCATATCGGCAGAAGTAATGCCACCGGCCTTCTTGTCGGCCTTGGCCATGTCGACGAGCGCCTTTTGCTCGGGGGTGAACTGCTTTCCTCCCTCCGCCTCCGGCGGCCCCCTCGTCCCTCCTCCACCGCTCATCACGGACGCGAGCCCTCGAATTCCCGCGGCGATATTGCCAATACCACCCGCCACGGCGACCGTCGATACCACCATCACCGGCACGCCTAATGCCGCGCCGACGCCCGTGACCGTTGCAGCACCACCAAGCACTTCGCCGCCAATGCCGCCCACCGTTGCAATCACGCCGCCCACGATTTGCCCAATGGCCAAGCCAAACCGCGCTTCGCGTGACTTGTTGTCACTCCATCCAAACGCATCCGCCAACGAATGGCCGACCGCAGCAAATGGCGTCAACCCTTCCAACACGCCAAACAGGTAACCACCTTCCACGTCTGCAATCTGTTCGCGGCGATCCACGCCTTCCGATTCTTGCGCACCGCCGTCGCCCATCGTGCCTACGTCCGTCGTAAAGCGTATTGAATTCGTCGATTCGAGCGCCTCGGGAACATATTCCGACTCGGGTTCTGGAACGAAGTCGTCTGGATATTGGCTGATGACCGTTTGCTCAATCGTGTCGAGAATGACGGGAATCGGCTGCGTTGGTTGCTGCTGAAACCCCGTCGGGTCAATCAGCGTCAACGGATTGTTTCCCACGTAGGAAAACGCATTGAGCGTTTGCCCGTCGAAAATGTCGGCAACCTGGCGACTAGGCGCTGTCCAATTCATAGCGCATTCTTCCGTCCGGAAGAATGTGCTCTCGAGCGCTCTCAGTCACCGCGCCGTATCGCTGAGTATTCAGACGACCCTCCCGAAGCGTAATATGATTCGGACCGCTTACGCTATCGAGTTCGGTCATTCCGTCGTCCTCCCAAAAGCATACACGACAGATTTCATATTCACCGCGCAGACGTAGGCTCCGGTATCTGCAGCAGGGGCACGTTTCCAGCATTTCGACCGCACCTTCTACTAGGTCATTATGCCCGAGCGTCGCAATCCGACTCATAAGGTACGAATTGAGCACTCCTGCATAAGAATGCTCGAGAGCAAGGTGCAGAAGCGGATCGTAGAACGACATCTCCGGATCATTCGGTTCGTCCGACTGAGCGATCGCCGCCTTCAAAGAATCAGGGAGAGTGCCGTACTTGGGATCGTTGGCATCAATGGACCACCAATCAAGCAGCATTGCCTCGCGCTCCTCGCGCGAGAGCTGCGTCAAGTCTTGTTGTACCAACAAATGAATCGCTTCGTTTCTGGTCATGATCCAACTCTGCTACTACAGTTTGCTCATTGCACGCGCTAGCTCGACTGCGGTTCGTCCAATATCGCCAGATTAGGCTAGAATCTCAATACCAACGAGAACACCTCTCATATCGAAATCGAGAACGATATCGGGCCCCTCATAGTGACCCATAATGTCTCGAAGACGAATCGATTTAGACATTTTGCATAGACTGTCTTCAGGGTGTGAGGGCAAACGCAGATATGCGACGTCACTGTCATCCTCCGAGACATTCAACAGAAAGCCCGTTGACGCCATGTCTTCTTCCTCCATTTCCGCCTCAGAGTCGCTTTCGTCGTCACCGACGATTTCGATGCCGACGACAACGCCCCCAGAGTCGAAATCAAACACCACATAGGGCCCAATGTAGGCTCCGAGAAGGTCCACGAGAGTGACGTTCTTCGCGTGACGAAGAATTTCTGGGTGTGTCGGTAGCTTTAGATAGGCCGTCGTTTGACCAGTGATTTGAAGCTCGAATTCGTTGGTAGCCATGGGAAAATCCTTTTGGCCGCTAAGGGGTTGGAACGACAATCGTTCCCTCACGGCATCACACTCACTTTTGCAATTCATCTGCAAGTAATTGGATTTCCTCCTTTGTCAGTTCAAACTCCGGACCTTCTTCCATAGCAATGATTTTCGTTATTTCGGCCACCAGATCCGCTTCGAGTTCCCTGCAATGATCCAAATACTCCTTATGCGCCCAGCGGGCAACTTTGACAACGTCATAGTCGACGGTTAGTTGCTTCTTTAGCCGGGCACCGAAATCTTTTCTTGTATAACTCATCGTCGTAGGTCCCTTCCGGTACGTGGGTAATGAGGCAACTTGACCATTGATCATTTTCGCATGAACGCGGATTATCGTGCCACCATTGTCGTAGCTCTCCATTTGCCTTGAAAAAGGGGCTAGAAAAAGAGGCGTGAAGTGTCAGTTCGGTAGGTATCGCCGGAGATTGTCAACGTCGCTCGATTCAAAACGATATCGTTGACACGCTGAGGCAACTTGCCTTGCAACTCGTCGCAGTTGTTTACTGAAGTCCTGGAGGCTGACCAGCTCCTCATGGACAATGCCGCCACCGGTGCGATCTTCGATGCAGCGTACTTGCACGTCATCTCCATCCTGCCGTGTCAGAGTCAGCCAATACGGACCATCCATAAAGTAAAGAGTAACCTCACGTTCGAAGCCCCGTTCGAGCTTCGCGAGCGCTTCGAGCCACCACGTGGAAATAACCACGACGAAGTCGTTCCATCCTTCTTCGGGAAATTGAGTGCCACCGAAATCGACGTACATGATGCCCGTTATCGAGCCCATCTTACTTTGGTGGAGGGGGGTTGCGTCGAAGATGATTTGCATATGTCGCTCTTAGGGCTTTGGCCAGGCACTCTCGATGGTTTTCGTTTTCTTGTTGACCCACATTTCAATTCGTCCCTTGCCCTTCCCAAACGGACCGCGCACGAAGACCTTGTCGGCGCCCTGAGAGTGAAGTATTTCACCTTGCCGGTATGCTGCTCGTATTGCACGCTCAACCTGCGCTCTCGACATCGTGCTTGGGAATAGATCCTTTCTGCTTCCTGGGCGCAGCCGTCCGCCACCCTGCATATGACCGGAAACTACCTCCTCCATATCGATAGATATTCTCCGCCACGCGGGCATATTGACCCGCTGACCAGCAGTGAGTCCTCTCGCCGCGCCGACGGCCATATCATCCAACGGCCCCGGCGTCAAGACCGTAGCCAGCGTGAGGATTCCTTCGAACACCAAATTCTGTTTGGCGCGGCTCTCGTCATCGCCAGCTTCGCCGCCAATCCGCGGCCGAAGCATGATCGTTTCCCGCTTCGGGCCAAACGCATAACGTATGTCACGGCCAATGCCCGGGTCGTCCTCGATGATAAACGTGCGCCGACCTCCCGAAGGATCACCCGCTACAAGTTCATCGAATATCGTGATCGGCACGCCATAACCGAGTTCGATATCGGGCGGCCACACGCCAAACGGATCCTCCGTACCCGGTCCCGTTGGCAGATCCGTTTCAATGATCGGTATTTCAATCGTGTCGCCAGGCCCCGTCGTGCCGGTATCCGTTTCCGCCGAACCCTCTTCCTCCGGTGGCGGGACGAAGCCATCCGGATATTTGCTGACGACCGTTTGCTCGATGCAACAGAAAAGCCCCGGTATCGTCACGTCCGGCGTCATCTCTGGCGCAAATCCCGTCGGATCAATCAGCGTCAGCGGATTGTTCCCCACGTAGGAAAACGCATTCAGCATTTGCCCGTCGAAGACGTTGGCGATGACCGGATCGACATTCAGGAACCGGCCGATGTGTGGATCGAAAAGCCTTCCCCTCATGTTGACGAGGCCGAATTCGTCTTCCTCGTCATGTGCCGTGAAACCTGGTTTTACCTTGCTGTTCGCAAATGATGCGGGTGGAGGCAATCCCCAAATTACGTTCCGACGTTGACCAAAGGGATCGTAGCTGCGTTTTTCGACTTGGTTGCCTAGCTCGTTCGTAATCGTTTCGGTCGATCCCAAATGGTCGACGTTGATGTATTTCGTGCCCGGTTCATTCCCACCATGCGTCACGATCGCAATGGTGCGCTCGGGCGATTGCACGTAATAGCGGAATTCCTTGACGAGTCCGGTCGTGATTTGCTCGAACAACCCCTCGAAGGACAACGTCTCGCTGTTCGCCGTCGTTTTGCGAATACGTTGTTGATCGCCATCGTACCCAAAAGAAACCTCCTTCGCACCTTGCGTGATCGTTTTCGGCAAATCGAATGGCGTATACGTAATCGATACGCCGCCCGGTCGCGTGGTTTGATTACCGACTGCATTGTATGTAAACGATTCCCCCGGCGCATTTGTGACCGCATGTGGATGCGAGGGATCCGTATAGAACAAGGTGCCCACGTCAGACTTTGTCGTCAAGTTTCCATTGGCTGCATATCCATACGACGTATCGCACGCTGCATTCGCATTCTCGGTTGGCGAGAAATACGCACAGGTCAGCCTATCCAACGCATCGACCTTGAAGCGTTCCGTCTTGTGTTGCGGCTGGAGCGCATCGGTGCGGCTCTTCAAATTGAGCTGTTCGTCCCACCCATACGACAATTGCTGAATCGTCGATGCTCCCAACGTCGTCGTGATGCTTTTCAGCGCTGGTTTGTCGTCGTGATATCCGCGTACGGTTTTCGTTCCATTGCCGAACAATTCTTCCTTGTACCGTCCCGCGTTGTCAACATCCTTCAATTCCCAAAACGTGTCTGTTGTCGCTTTGTCGCGTACGCCAATACGAAACCCGTGAGCGTCATAATCGTACGTCACGCCAAACGGCTCTTCGCCGAGCGGCTGCGGGTAATCCAGCGTCTTCACATGGCCAACGTCGTTATACGCAAGCCGCGCGGCAAATTCGTTACCGTTCACGCCAAGCTTGACCGATTCAGTTTGCCCGCGTTTGTTGTAGCCGTATGTTTTGACGCCGTCGGGACTGACCAACGAATGCAACCTACCAATGCCGTTAGGCGCTGTATCCCAGGTCCACGACGTTGTCAAGATCTGCGCGCCAAGTTTGTCCGTGCGTGTTTCCATGCGACCGAGAACGTCTATGCCAAACGTCGTCTCGCGCCCAAGCGCGTCCAACGACGAAAGCACGTCGCCAAACCCGTTGTTGACGTAATAGGTTGTCCCGCGGTCCGGCTCATCCAGTTGTCGCACCCGGCCAAACGCGTCACGTGTCCATTTTGTTATCGCATTGCCAGGATCGGTCACGGTGTACAACGTATCGAACGGACCGTACTTGTATTTTGTTAGGCCGTTTGCCGCATCGGTCATCGTGACCGTTCGTCCCTGCGTGTCGATCTGCGTAACCGTGTGCTTCAACAACGGATCGGTCACATCGATAAGCAACCCATCGTATTTCGTCGTCGTCACCGCATTCCACGGCGTCACGTGGCGAATCTCGCGACCAAGCGCATCGACTTCGTATTCGTCGAATTTTAACGATGCATCGGGCGTTGCCTCGCTGGTCGGCACCGATTTCTTTGCAATGTTTCCGCTCAACCGATCGTATTCGATCACTTGCATGATGCGCGGCGTATTCGCGTTGATCTCGGGACCATGCGTAAACGTGCGAATGGGTCGTCCAAGGCTGTCCACAATCGTCTCGTCATCGCCGCCACCCGTTGTCGTGGTGCGTTCACGCAATCGCCAAACGCCGTCGATCTTTTCGCGCGTCGTGACTGTCTTCGTGAACGAACCGTCAGAACGGCGTTCCGATTCCAATCGCCCAAACGCGTCGTAACTCCATTCCGTCTTCAATACGTTGGGGTCCGTCTGCTGCCTCAGTACGCCCAACGCGTTATCAAATACCTGCGTCGTTTCGTGACCAAGCGCGTTGATATGCTTGATCGGAAACAATCCCTCATCATCGTAGACGCGCGTTGATTCGCGTGTATGCCCAAACGCGTCGACGGCCGTTACATGCGTCACGTTGCCGAATTTGTCGCGTTTATCGTAAATCACTGTAAGCTTCGTGTCGTCGATCCCGTCGCTGCTGGACGTTTCTTCGCGATTGACCTCGCCAAACTCGTTCGTGGTGCGCGTGATCGTCCGACACTGAGTCAACCCCGAACCGGTGCTGCATTCTGTTTGCGTATCGGGCAAACCAAGCATCCACTTGCCAATGTCGTTCTTCACGGCCCGCGCGATGTGGAATGTTGCGTCAACGCCGACCGTACTGGCCTTCACCTCGAGAACGTTGTGGAATTCGTCGAAATCGATTACGTCGACTGTCGAATCCCGTAACATCGTCGCGTTTTCGAGCGTCTCGACGAGACCCACATACGCGGCAATCGTTCCCGAACCCGAATACGATCCCTGCATTCTGCGCGTGTGGGTATTCGTGGCAAGTGTAAAAAACGTTCGCCCTTTGTTCGTCGGAACGACTTCGAGCGTCCGATCCGAAAAGACCATTTCGATGTGATCAGGATTCGGCTGCGTGGCGCGCCCCGGTGCCCAGCGCCATTGCTGCACGACTTGCCCAGCAAATGGATACACGTCGCGCTCGCCGATTTTTACTTTGGTCACGTTATCGTAAAACGTTTCCGTGGTCGCGCCAGTATCTACATCCACGAGGATTCGCTTTCCAAAGCCAAGCGACCCATGCAAACGATCCGAACGCCCGTCACGATAACGCAAGGCAAAACGGCGCACACCACCTTGACCATCGTTGACCTCGTATCCGCTCACAACACGTTTCGCGCCCACCACGCACTTTCGCGGATACATGCACGCATTCGCTAGATCCATTTGCGAAACGTAAAAGTCCTCGTCTTTGGCGGATTGTCCTTTCGTCTTGGATTCATCCGTCAAATGCGCATATTCGATCGATACATTGGGCACGAATCCTGGTTCGTCCGGATCGTGGTCATTCGAACCATCGGAAAACCCAACGAGTACGTCGGAATCGACCGCGCGGTTTTTGAAAATATGCAAACGGTTGTCCAAGAAGATGGCGATATCGAGCGCGCCATCGCCATTCACGTCGCTGATCCGTGGTCCACGTGGATCCGCGATATCGACGACGTCACCGAGCGCCGCCTCGAATGGAATGCCAGCATCGATTTGCTCGAATGCACTGCCGGTCGAACGTAGAATCACCCAACGTGGTACATCCGGACTGGTGGCGTCAATCATCGGGACGAGTACGTCCGTTTTTTGATCGCCGTCAACATCGAAGGGTTGCGCCATATGGAAGTATTTGCCTTGCGGCAGCAAACCATCCCACGTCAAGCTCTCGATGGGTTTGTTGGCGAAACCCAATCCGGTATTGATCCACGTCATTAGGCGACCGTCGGAAGCGCGCGGTTGAATGGCGTCGGGCAAACCATCACCATTTGCGTCCAAAAATAGAGTGCGTCCACCATTCACCGGTGTTGGCAATCGCGTATCGAAAACCTCCCACGTTCCGTTCGATCGCCTTCGATGCACTGAATACGTCCCGCTCGGCTCGATAGCCACGCCACCTTGACGCACGTAACCTGTGGCCATTAAATCCGTCATGGAGTCGCCGTTGGCATCGACCGTAAACATTGCAACGCCACACGGAATCCCTGTCAACGTGTCGATGACCTCTGCTTTCGGATCGAATCCACCTGGACGCCACATGTGTAATTTCCACGTGGATAACAAAGCTGTGTCCGGTGTATCTCCGTGGTCCGTGCATTGAATCAGGTCGACTTTTGCATCTCCGTCGCAATCAGCCAAATGGACCGATCCAGCCCCATTACGCAAACCTTTCGGCGATTGTTGCAAAGGAAACGGTCGACGAATCCCCGAATCGACCAACTCGAACGTCAAGTCGGTCTTTCCGGCGAGCACCATATGGTTCGCCCGAGAACCGGTTACGTCATGTAGAAACAAGTCGCCGATAACATCGTCGTTAAAGTGAATCGACGTCCCGAGTTCCGGCTGCAGATCTGTCGGATCACTCGGCCCGCCCGGATCTGTCACGAACAATCCATCTTGAAGGAGCGCGACCTTTTCCGGAGCAAATCCGGTTCCCGTATTCTTGGCAATGCGCCATTCCGTCATCGGGTTTGACGGTGTCGACGATGGCGTTGAATCGCCAACGACATAGTCCGACAAACCATCGTTATCCACATCAAAAAGCATCGGGCTGGCTTTGTCGGACAAGGGCGCCTCGATGTTTGTGACAACCTCGTCGAAGCCCGTACCGCCTTTCGCGTAATGAAACATCGTCGGCGCCAAACACGTCCCATCCCCGCCGCATTGCTGCACCGATTGCAACAACGAGCGCCCCGTCGTTTCGCTGCGCTCGTAATCAAATTCGTACCGGAACGCCAATTGCTCATTGGGTCCAAACGATTGCACCTCGCGCAATTGCAACGAATGCTGAAACGCCATTCCTCGCGAATACGTCGTTTGCACGTCGTCACGTACGGTGTAATCGAAAACCACTGCGTGTTCAGGCTCGACGCCTTCAAACGCGGAATAGCGTATCGATGTCAAAGCGTATTCGGCCGTGTAACCACTTTCGTCTTCGGCAAAGCACCAGTCGTATTGGATCGTTTTGCCACGAGCGGTGCGTTTTTCACCCGCAAGCCACGCGCGGGGCACTCCCATCACAGCCATGGGAAGCGTTTCTGGAGTTTTCCCGTAATCGATTCGATCACCCGAGGGAAACCATGCTTCGAAATATGCGGGCCCATTCTCGAGGACATGCCCCAAAATTCTTATCTGGGAATCAGGAAATGTTCGGAACTCGACGGTTTCACCATTACGCGAGACCTCAACCATTCGTTGGCCATCGATGCACAAAGAATCGTTAGCGTCAAACGAAACAGGACGCTGCTCCTG
>JANORL010001004.1:0-9780 GCA_031415295.1 Polyangiaceae bacterium
TGCTGAAAATGATCCGGCAGCCACTGGGAAGCTCAAATTCGAGCGGGAAGGAAGTGGAATTCAAGCTATCGGAAATCTCACGGATGCAGCCATTGCCACGCTCGATGCACAATTCCAAAAAGATGCCGATATCGGCGCACTTCCTGGTCATTCAGTCATCGAGTGTCCAGCAGGCGTGATGGACTTTCCAATTCCCGCAACAAATACGGAAGGGCCGTCAAAGATCATCGATCACGTGTTCATCATCGTGCGTGAGAATAAGAGTTTCGATGCGTTATTGGGTGATTGGCCTTCGGTGAATGGCGAACCCACCCTTACGCTGGTGCCCGACGCGACCACGCGAAATCGGGTGTGGCAAAATCTGCGTGCGCTTGTGGGACGATTCTCGGTGGCCGACAACTTTTATACGGCTGCCGAGGTATCGATTGTTGGTCACGCCCTGGCAACGCTCGGCCGATCGACGGATTACGCCGAACGTTCGTGGCCGCAAGCCGGGTTTACGCGTAAAACGTCGCGCCTGGCCACGGAAACCGGCGGAGTGTACGAAATTGGTCTTCCGGAAGAAGGCGGCCTTTTCGATTGGCTTGCGTTGGCCAAGATTCCGCATGACATTCTTGGCGAAAACCAAGGGTTACCGAAAGCCACCGTGGACTCGCACATAGCGCTCGATTTTATTTATCCGGGCGGGTTCGTCGCTTCCGTTGAATATCCTGACAATGAAAAGGCTTGTTATGTTGCCGGACGATTGCGCGTTCGTTGTGACTTAGGCCAAGTCGTTTACATGACGCTGGCCAATGACCATACCGTTGGCATCAAGGCGGACAAGCCTCTCCCCGAAGTGATGATAGCTGTCAACGACGAAGCTACCGGAATGGTCGTCGACGCCATTTCGCACAGCCCTTATTGGGAGAATTCATTGATTTTCGTTTATGAGGACGATACGGCGCAAGGGGGCGATCACGTGAGCGCACATCGTACGGTCATGCTTGCTGCGTCACCTTGGATCAAGCGTGGATATGTGAGCAAAACGAATATCGACGTCTCGTCTTTGCATAAGATGATTGCGCACGTATATGGTTTGCCCTATCCGAACATTCAAGTGGCCCGGGCCGGTTTGCTTTTGGACATGTTCACGTCTACGCCCGACTTTGCGCCGTTCGATTACCTTCCGCGTGCTGAACCACTGGCGTGCGGCGCAACGACGGGCGTCAAACCGGAGGCGGCACACGATCAATGGGATGTTTCGGCGGTGGATCGCGCACCGGGATTGGATCTCGAGGTGACGCGGTGGCTGGGGCGAGATAGAAAGAAGTGACAAGCGATCGCTATGGAAGTCACGGAGGCGGTTGTGCGAATCGACGATCGTCCGGAAATGGCGTCGCAGATTCACGCATGGCCATGTCGTCCATTTCGACGGCTTGATGATCCGGAATGGCGATTCCAAGAGCTCGCAATCCAGCGCGATCGTTGTAACGCAGTTCGAGCGTCGATGATGCATTCTGAGTCTCACGAATGAACGTCGTTTGACGCACACGTGATTGGTGTTGCTCGCCAAACTGCGTTCCGAGTCCCGGGCGCTCCGTCGGCTTTTTTGCAGCCGACGAGCGACTATCTGCTCCACCAGCTGAATCACTCTTGGATCCTGTGGTGGTAGGTGCTGCACGACGCGGTTGCGCCAATTCAATCGGTTCTTCTACGCGTTCGCGGAAAATAGCTACGCCAACCACGCCTACGTTACGATCTTGTCCGGTTCGACCAGCAAAAGAATCGCTCACCGCGGAGAATCGAAATGCGGCTACGGAATTCATCGACGTCCGAAATCCGTCAATCGTGACACTCCCGAATGCTGGGACAATGTATCCACGTTTCGATGTAGTGGCAGTTAGCCCATCAATGGCATCGAGACCGTCGACGGAAACAACGGCTTCGACACGTTGCGACGTCGGATTGTTCACGCGAATGCGATAACGCTGGCCCATCGTACCCATGACGAATTTTTTCCCGGTATGGAAAAACATAGGAAGCGAGGCAAGATTGTCGTCAATGAGTTCGGCTTGAAACTGAGCTTGTACCGGCGGGGGACGCCAATGACCACCAGGTGGGGGACGCCAACCAGGTCGGCGACTCGACGCTGATTCATCCGCTTGGGCGGAGTCGAGTGTAGCGAAAGCGATGATGCCAAGGCCGGCGAGGGCGAGCAGAGGAAGGGTGCGACGCAGCATAATTTGTTCAGACGAGCGAGGTTCGGATTCGATCTGAACTTTGTGTCGCGCGTACCAGCCAATCGCCCGCGACACGGGCTCTGGGCAGGGTATGGGGCGGAGCCCCATCGTAAACCAGGGTAGAGAGAAAGGTTGAACGCGTAGCGTTCAACCGGTGACAATTCGACGAACTTTCTGGACGAAGGGCTAGTTCAGGACGAAATTGTTCACGGCTTGGACGATGACGCCGATGATGCTCTCGCCAGCAATGAGCCCGGAAGCGACCGGAATGATCATGTCGTCGTATTTTTTGCCCATTTTGCTAACGGTGGCCCCAATGACTGCGCCGAGAAACATGGCGAAGCAGTAATAGAAGGGCAGGATGAATCCGAGGCCGATGCCGGTTGGCGAAGGAAGGTATTTTTTGTATTTGGGCAATACGCGCTCGGCGAGGACGAGAACGATGCCCACAATCATACCGACGACAATGGTTTGTCGTGAAAAAGGATGCAGGTTACCGATTCCGACTTTGAAGATTTCCGCGACAGCCTTCCATTGTTGTGCAGCAGGTGCGGGAAATGCGGGATTGTCACCGACGAGTACGCTAGCGCGGGGGACGAGCAGAAAAAAGCCAATCGTCGTCGCAATGGTTCCCGGCAAGATTCCCATTGCTTGTGCGACGAATTGTCGCCGTGGGTTTGCACCGAGCAAATAACCAGATTTCAGATCCGTCAAGAGGTCGGCGCTAGCACTCGATGCGCCGGCCGTAATCCCTGCTGTCATGAGGTTTGCCGTTGCGCTTTGAGGAATCAAACCGCCATAGATGAGCTGCATGATTTTGCCCATCGCGCCCGTGGGCGTAATGTCGGTTTCGCCCGTTGCCCGACACGCGACGAGGGCCAAGACGAACGTCAAGAAGACCGCAAGAATGCCAAGGTGCGGAGGAACATCGAAAAACTTCCAAGCAATGCCGACGATGCCAATCGTGGCAATCGTACCGCCCCCCGTGAACCAGCTCATGGGCACTTCGACATCCGCATGAGCGCCACCTTCACCTTGGGCGGCCTTGCCAAACCCTTGAAAAGCGCGGACGATGGTTTTCCATTGCAGAGCGAAATTCAGGATACCCGAGGACACCATCATCGGGGCGCCAAACCATAGCCCGATTTCGCGCCACGCCTTGGCAGGTGCCGTCACGGCAAATACGGTTTTTCCAAGCGGGCTGACCCAAGATTCTTCGATGCCCATGGGGGCAAGCACGGCGATGAGGATGAGACCACCTGCGATCATCGATACTGTAATGCGCAAGCCGACCAGCGCGCCGGCAGCCACGAGGGCGACACCGTGATCGAGCACCACGTTCCAATTCGACCAGGCTTTGGCTTTACCTCCAGCCGTTACGGTTGGGAGCCAATCAAAAATAGGTGTTTGGCCGGGTACAAGCGCGGTGCGCGTGAGTTTTCCAGCAGCATCGTAGGCACCGAGCGTCCCGGCCAAACCTTTGAACGCGTTGATTTTGAAGAGGTCCAAATCCTTGAGGAGCGGAATGAAACCCGAAATGGACGCAGAAATGAGCAATGCGCGACCCTTGGCGGCGGCTTCGGCTCCTTGACTGTACAAACTCTTGAGTGTCGTCGCCGCTGCCGTTCCCGTGGGAAAACGCAAACGTTCTTGATTGATCATGTTACGCTTCATCGGAATGGCGATAACCGTACCGAGCAGCGCCAAGAAAAACGTCCACGCCGCGAGAACCGGCCATGGCAAATGCGTGCCTTCCGGTCTGTCCGGCGAAACGCTCAACATCAAGAGCGCCGGAATCGCCGACACCATCGTGCCGCCGGTCGCATAACCTGCTGCAGATGCCGTCGAGGCCATGCAGTTGGTCTCGAGAATCGTCATTCGCGTTTTGGCAATGCCGATGCGAACGAAAGTACCCCAAATCGAAAAAGAGAGAATGCAAGCAGTGATAGTGACGCCAAGGTGCCAACCCGTTTTGAGACCCACGTACAGGTTCGTGAAGGACAGGAGAAACCCGAGCGCTGCGCCCATCGCGACGGCACGCGGAGTGAGTTGCGCTGCCCCTCCACGGTACGCCTTCTTGTACCAATCCTCTTCGGACAGTTCACTGACGGCTTCGAGCTCGAGTGCCAGTGGTTTGCCCTGCTCGATCTCTGCGGGCGTCGTCGGAGCATGTTGAAAGAGCGGACCTTCGTCTCGAGGAGCTTCTCCGGGGGCCTCCTCCTTCGTATCTGCTTGCGTTTCTGCCGGAGTTGCGTTGGGGTTCGTCTCGACGAGCTCGTTCGTCGCCGAAGCCTTGTCGGTCTCGCTCATGTCTCGTTACATATCATGATCTCGCAAGATCCAAGATCGTTTCGTTCAGCGGAACGCGATCTCGGGGGTTTCGACTTCACGAGCAAGCGCTGCACGTTCACTAGGCAAGTAGTTACGAATGGCGCTATCGAGGCGTCGATCCTGGATGTGATGAAGACTGTGGGTGATTGTCGGCTCGAACCCCCGCGACACTTTGTGCTCGCCCCCGGCGCCCGGTTCGAACCGGCCGAGTTTGCGCAAAATACATTGCTCGATGGAGTGATAATAACAAACGTTGAAATGGAGAAACGGGCGATCTTCGGTAGCTCCCCAATAACGACCGAAAAGCGCGTCTTTCCCCACGAAATTCCAAGCGCCGGCAATGGGTCGACCGTGGTCACGCGCGACGACGACTTCTACGCCATCTCCGAGTTTGTCGACGATTTCCTCAAAGAATGCACGATTCAAATATTGACGTCCCCAGGAAAACTTGTTGACCGTGGTCGTGTAAAAGCGAAAGGCGATGTCGACCATTTCCGGCGTGACGCTGGAACCAGGTATTGTTTCAATTTCGATACCTTGTGCGGCCATTTCTTTGCGTTCGCGTTTCCATTGATTGCGGCGTTTCGATGAAAATTTTGCCAGAAAATCATCGTATGTTGCGTAACCATGGTTTTTCCAATGAAATTGAATGCCATAACGCTCGACAAGGCCCGCTTCGGCCAAGAGTTTGGCTTGATCCGCAGGGGGAAATAGAATGTGCGCGCTGGATACTTCGATTTTGTCGACAATACGCCGCAAAGCCTCCGCGAGCGCACCGGCGATCACCCGTTCGTCTTGGCCATCAGCGACGAAAAAACGCGGTGCGGTCGCTGGCGTAAAAGGAATTGCCACGATGAGTTTGGGATAATATTGAATGCCGGCTCGATGGGCCGCATTGGCCCAAGCGTGATCAAAAACGAATTCCCCTTCGCTATTGCCTTTGAGGTACACGGGCGCTGCGCCAACCAAGCGTTCGCCTTCGTAAAATGTCAGATGATGCGGCATCCATCCAACTTCGGGCCGCACGCAACCGGTTCGTTCGAGGATGTCGAGAAAATTCCACGATAAGAACGGCGCTTCCGACACGCCACGTAAGGCGTTCCATGCTTCTTCCGGCACTTGGCCAATCGATTCGTGAACGCGAACTTCCAGCACTGCGAGCAGTGTCGGTGGTTTGGCTTGAGAAATCAAGTGGTTGGTGAACTCGAGTTGTTCCTCGCGCTTCTTGCCTGCTTCTGGTAACGTGCGCGGGCCATGAGTGCTCAAGACAATTCGCTGCCGGAAAAAGATCTCCGCTCGGATGTGCTCGCGTCCGCGCAAGACCTCTGCTCGTTCGTCGATAATTCCCCCAGCCCGTACCATGCGGCGCGTGAAGCCGCCCGGCGGCTCGAAGCTGTTGGTTTTACCGAACTCGATGAGGAAAACGTTTGGGAAATAGCACCAGGGGACAAACGGTATGTTCTCCGAGCGGGAACGATCGTGGCTTTCGTGGTCGGCAACGAACATCCCGCGTCTGCGGGATTTCGGATCATTGGAGCGCATACGGATTCTCCGAATTTGCGTGTCAAACCAAATCCGGATATCGCGAAAAACGGTTATCAACAAATCGGCGTCGAAGTTTATGGTGGCGTGCTCCTGTCCACGTGGGCCGATCGGGATTTGTCTTTGGCTGGACGCGTGTTTTGCCATCGCGAAGGACATCGCCCCGAAGCGCGGCTCGTGGATTTCGAACGAGTCATGGCTCGCGTTCCCAATTTGGCCATTCATTTGAATCGAGCGGTCAACAAAGATGGTGTCGTGCTGAATGAGCAACGACACATGGTGCCGGTCGTTGGTCTCGGGAAAGAAATGGATCTACGGGCGCTTTTGGCCAAGCAGCTCGATGAAAAAGCCGATTCGATTCTCGGTTGGGATCTGAGTTTTTACGATACGGCGAAAGCGACACTTGGCGGGCTGGATCAGGAGTTTGTTCTGTGCGCACGACTTGACAATTTGGGAAGTTGTCATGCGGCGACGACCGCGCTTGCGGCAGAAATCGGAAATGGGCCGACGACGCGTTTGATTGTGCTCTACGATCACGAAGAATGCGGTAGTCGTAGTGCGGCGGGTGCTGCAGGCACGGTACTCAAGGACACGATGACCCGCATCGTCGAAGCGTATCCGGGGTCCGAAAAACAAGCAATGCAACGGGCCATATCGCGTTCGATACTCGTGAGTGCCGACATGGCGCACGCCGTGCATCCGAATTATGCCGACCAGCACGAACCGCAACATCAACCCATGTTGAACAAAGGGCTCGTCATCAAGTCGAATTCGAATCAATCGTATGCGACCGACGGAGGAACCGCGGCGTATTTCGAGAGCATTTGTCGCGATGCGGGGCAACCCGCGCAAAAATTCGTGGTCCGTTCGGATTTACCTTGTGGTAGCACCATTGGGCCGATTACGTCAGCAATTCTTGGAATTCGGACGGTCGACGTCGGGGCTCCGATGCTGAGTATGCATAGCTGTCGAGAAATGGCCGGAACAGCCGACGTGTATTGGGCAGTCGAATCGTTCCGCCGTGTGTTTCGACGATAGCTGACCATCGTAACAAATCGAGCAAACGCGATTTATGGACGACAACGATTCGACGAGCGCAAAGCGGAGCGGGCCGGCAGAGCAATCAGGGAATACCCTTCCGATTCTTCCTCTCGCGCTCGGTGCCGCAGCGCTGCTGTTTGGTGTGGTGCTTTTTGCAATCGTTTGGGGTTCGTCCCAAAGCACGAGGCATTATGTGCCTCCGTCACCGATTCGAGACGCCGGCAAACCGTAAATCTGCCCCCAAAATCCTGTCGTTTTTTATTGCCTCGCGCGCTCGACGTAGTTCAAGATGCCGTCATGTCGATTTCCGTGCGAGTCATCGGAGTGGGTGATGCGTTCACCGACCGCTACTACAATGCATCGTTTTTCGTCGAATCGGCATCGACACGTTTGCTCGTCGATGCGCCGCCAGCACTAGGTCGCGCCCTGGGAGACTTGGGTACGCGCGGTGGCGAACGGACCGGTTTGGCGGACATCGATCGCGTGATCATTACGCATTTGCACGGAGATCACATGGGAGGTCTCGAGCAATTGCTATTTTTTCGGCGTTTCGTCGTGGGGCGTAAGGTTCAACTGTACGCATGTCGTGATGTATTGGCGGGGCTTTGGAGCACCCGGCTGGCGGGAGGTATGGATACGTTAATGCATGCGGATGGTTCGCTTTCGCACCTCACGCTCGAGGATTATGCAGATGTCGTGCCCCTCGAACCGGGACGAAATCAAATTGGTGATTTGACGCTCGAATGGCGGCCTACGATTCATCACATTCCAACGTCAGCACTGCGATTTTCGATAAGTGGCAAGACGTTCGGATACAGCGCAGATACGGCATTCGATCCATCGCTCATCGAATGGCTGTCCGCAAGCGACGTTTTTTTTCACGAAACGAATTTAGGCGTTCATACGGCGCTTTCGTCATTGGTGGATTTACCCGACGTCGTGCAACGCAAAATGCGACTCATTCATTATCCCGACTTTCATGATGTCGAGGGATCGCCCATTATGTGTGTGCGTGAGGGAGAACGCCTCGACGTCTAGGTAGCTGGCGTCAAACTGCTGCGCGCCCGAAATCGTCAGTCGACATCGCTCGAAATCCAGGAGGATTCCTCGCTCCGTCGCCCTGGCTTTCTGGCGCTCGCGACGTTTGACACCGGCCACCTAGAGGGTGTTTATCAGGCTGCTGCGCATAACGAATCGACGATGTACGCTTCCGTCGTCCGCCCTAGCTTCGTTATGCTCGCGACGTCTGACAAACACCCTCTTCGAAAACCGTTCAATGATGAATCGGGGTAAGGACTGGGACGCTCGCTACGCGCGAAGCGAGCGTCCAGGTCAAGCCCCGAATTCAACTGAACGCGCTATCGATGATGCTCGCCGCCGCGCGCTTCGCCGCCCTTGCGCCCGATTTGGGCCATATGAGCGCGATCGCTGGATACGGCTTCGCCACCTTTGCGACCGATCTGAGCCATATGCTCGCGATCTTGGCTGACACGTTCACCTCCTTTTCGTCCGATTTCAGCCATGTGTTTGCGATTTTGGCTGACGACTTCGCCGCCCTTTTTCCCAGCCATTCGCGCTTCGTCGGGCGTGAATTCGTGAGCCGTACCCTTTTCATGGGCGGCTCGACCTCCCTTGCTCGCAATCGCCCGTTGCTTGTCCCGCTCCATAGCCGCAAACCCCCGTTGCGACGCAGGCTTGTGTTCCACTGTTGATTCAGATTCGGGCGCGGACGGCTCCGAAGCCATTTCAGTCGCTTCGGATGCCGCTTCTTTGCCGAGCATCTCTTCGTCGCCAACCTCGGTGTCGCCAACCTCGGTCGGCTTTTCGTCGGTGTGCTTGGCGTCGTCCACGTTTTCGATTCGTTCCTGGCGCTCATGGTCAATCATGAAACCCCTCCTTCTGCGACGCTGCTCGCAACAACGAGACAGTGTCGAATTGATCTTGCTGACTGCTGTTGTGCCGATTGAAATGACGTCAAGCCGTGCTCGGTTCGTCCGAGCCTCGATGGTTGCTGGTTGATGCTTTGCCACGACGAACAAGCGTCGTCGACCGGATCGACGTTATTACTGGCCAAGTTCATAACAAATCGACCTCGGGCAAACTTGATGTACTCAGGCAAACGGTTCGTCGCGCCCGGTCGATTGGTTTCTTCTGCGCAAATCATGTTCAATGAGCCTCATCTTCAAAGGTGAGGCCACGAGTTCGTCCCGTAGCGGACGCTTTGCCTGAAAAACATCGTGTTGCCGCTTGTCTGTTGAAACACGGTTCGTCCTATTTACGTTTCGTAGGAAAAAATGACGTATTTCCGGACAATTATATGAGTTTGGCGCAACAAATGGGTTTTTCCAATTTGGTGTGCCGTACAGGCGGACACGGGATGCGGGCAGGCGGCGAGCACCGCAAGGCAGGTTCGCACGTTCGAGGTGACAAACTCTATGTCGGCATTGACGGAAATGAATGCGACCAGACGACTTGATAAGTCAACAAGGGGACGAGAGTGCCGAAGATGTCGTTCGAGAGAGTGAGCAATCATTGCTCGTGGGTGGGTCGATTGGGCGCGATGGCGAATCGGTTCCAGATGCGATGGACCGTGGAACGGCTGAGCCCGGTGGCGTGGGACATTGTGCGCCGCGTCCATGGACGC
>JANORL010001005.1:0-35129 GCA_031415295.1 Polyangiaceae bacterium
GTGACCATCGAGAGGACCGGGGTCAGCTCGACGTGCCCTGTTCCTGGCACGAGGTTGCCCCTGGTGAGCTCTTCGCCCCATCGCCGGAGCGCGACCTGACCCAGGCGAGCCACACGCCTTGCCGGCGGGCCTTGGACCTGACCTGGGTGAGCTTTTTGCCCTGTCGACGGGCCATCGACCTGACCTGGGCACGCTATTCGTAGCTTCGGTTACGCATTTTTGTCTTGCCGATGGCTCCGAAGCTTGATTACGTTGTGAGCATGCAACGTTTTCGCTTTCTCAATCTCGTGGACCTGAGACT
Organism: Polyangiaceae bacterium; assembly: GCA_031415295.1. Lineage (GTDB taxonomy): Bacteria > Myxococcota_A > Polyangia > Polyangiales > Polyangiaceae > Polyangium. The sequence goes on from JANORL010001005.1 coordinate 302, forward strand.
TGGGCTGGACGACCTTTTTGGTAAGCGTCATCCAGCTCTCCTTGCGTCGAACATGGGTAAAAGTTACGAACCTATGCTCCAAGAAAAACGCACGGTGATTTATGCGCTGCCTGCTGCGCAAGAGGGCGGGATACCGCTTGCGGAGGAGTTGGCAACGACCGATGACGACCATGATGGTTTCGGGGGTGCTTTGTGGCACATGACCGAGGCGTATTTGCGACTTCCGAACAAGAACGTGGTGGTCGTCGAGCGGGTAAAACGTATTCGCGCGGCGCTGATTCCGGCATTGTCGGAGGTGAACGAGAGTTATGCGGACGAGGCGAATGCGGCGATAGCTCGCAAAGCGGAGTTGCCGCAACTCGAGACGGACTTGAAGTCGATTCCGGTGGCGATGGGTGGGGCGTCGCTTTACGATTGGGCGAAGGGGTTTCTTGGGGCGGGAGAAAAGCTTTCGGCGTTATTGAGTGACCGAGCGGATGCGACACCTGGGGGTCGATCGGAGGCGTCCAAGTTGCGTTCGGAGACGATAGCGATACTGAATCGAGCGCGTCGAGCGCTTGCCGACGAATGCGCGATATCGAAGGTTTTACCGAGCGATTTGGACGGACAGGTATGGGGATACTTGGACGAACTCGAAGGGTTTCGTGCGGACGCTGTGGCACGAGCGCGCAAGGAGGCGAAGGTGCAGGATCCGTGATGGGTTGTGCATAAGGCATAACGACGTTTCAACGCCCGCCACGCGCTCGAACGAGCGACAAATTCGTCCCATAACAAGCATTTCGACATCATTGACGCCTCATGGCGACTTGGTGACTCGTGCGCGGGCAGTACACCATCACGAAGTAGCCACGAAGAAGCTCACGAGCAGTAACCATGAGGCGCCAAGCTTGACGCCCCATAGCGACGCGGTGACCATGCTTTCGTACAATGGGCGAACGTATGAGTCGGACAAACTAGGAGGCGATCGGCGATGCGAACTTTGAACTTGCTTTCAGGCATGGGCGTGGCAATTGTCGCGGCGTGGTTGGCCGTGACGAACTTGGCGTATGCGGACGAGTTTACGTGCGAGATCCCGTGGTCGGGCGGCACGCATTGCGGTTTGCCCAAGTTCGACATTCCACCCCAAGCGACGTTGACGATCGAGGTCTACTCGATCCAGAAGGATGGGAAGGACACGGGTGGACCAGTCTCGTTTACCGTTCAAGATGCCAACCGGGAGAATGTCAAAGTTCACACCATCGACGTAGGTCCACGCACGTCGAGTTCATGGAAGTACGACGGCAAAGAAAAGCCGTTGACGGCGCAGCTTTATGTGAACCACGCCGATGTAGCAAAAATTGTGGTGCGTGGTCGGTACACGGTCACCAAATAGGCATGTCAAGGGAAAACTTCAAGTGAGCAACAACGTGGTAGCGCATCTGTTCTGGCAGGATGTCAAGCGAAATCTGCGCCCGATTCGTGCGCTACCACTTTTGCTGCTCGCGTTGGCACTCATCAACAACCGGGTGAACCAACCTTGGGAGGACCGGGTAGCACACGTTCAGGGCGCGTTGACGATTCATCCCTATTGGCTTTTTTTTACGATTCCACTGATCGCGGCGGCGATGGGGGGCTCATTGGCGACGGAGCGACGCGCAGGCGTCACGCTGAGTATTCTCGCGAAAGGCGTTCGACGCGGGGAATACGTGCTCGCAAGGTTATTGGGTGCCGCGGCAAGCAGCGCAATCATGACGACCGCCACCATTGTTGCATTTTATATTTTCGTCTCTATCCTGTGGCCTCTTGATCGGGTCACCTATTACGGCAACGATGTTGAGCCCGGTCCTCTGCACCAGCTTTTTCTCGAAAACCCGTTGGCCAACGATTTGGTCTCTGTGCCGATGTACATTGCGGCTGCCGCAGCATTACCGCTCATCGGGGTTCTTGCTGGACTAATCATAGCCAATGAATACGTCGCCATGGCGGCCACACCGATTTTCCTCATCATCTCCACCGTCGTTATGCGGCAAGTCAGTGACCTCTTGAATCCGGAAGAGTACCTTAATCTCGGCTACTATTTCTATTGGGGCCCCCACTATCGCTGGCTCCTTCCTTTCGCTCCTTTCCTCTATTGGGGCGTTTTCTCGGCCATCATCGTTTTAATTTGCCAGCGCATCATCACCAAAAAGGAATTCGCCTAGTGGCATTTCTCCGGACGCTCGCGCGAAGCACGGCGCTCAGCTTTCTCGGCGGTTTCAGTCGCTGGCGCTGGGCGCTGGTCACTGCGCTTTTCGCGCTCGCCGCGGGCCTCGTGACCGATACCCTTCAGTATCACTTCGAATACGATCACATCAGCCGCCCCGTCGACGTGTGGGACCTTTTTCCCGCGCTCCTTCTCCATACCTACGTCCAGCATTTCTTGTTCGCTTTTGGCTTCTTGCTTTTTATCGGCGACCATTACCATCGACAACGCGATCAAGGCACCGCGGCGCTTTTTGCCATTCGTATGCCCTCGCGAAGCTTGTATTGGCTCGGCAATATGGGCGCCATTGGCATCATGGCCGCGCTGTTCATGGGCATTTGCTGGCTCATGACGTTGCTCGTCGGATTCATCATGGTGCCCCCCTCGTCGTTATGGCCCATGCTCCCCCGAGAAACCATGGAACCGTTGGCTGTTTCGGTGCAGATGCCCGCGCCGATTTATTCGCTCCTGGTCGCTGCGTATACCGCGTGGGGCTTGTGGATTGGCGGCTCGGCCATTTTACTCGTGTCGGTCTTTTTTCGTAATACCGGGGTTGTGCTCGGCGCCGTTGCCGCGTGGGTCTTGGCAAGCCTCGCGCTGAGCTGGAACATTCGTTGGCCCTGGGAACGTTTCGTCTACATTGGTGAATTGATTGGCCATCACAAACACCGCGGCGACCGCGTTATGTCCCTCGACACTTTTTTTATCGGTAGCACCATCATGCTCGTATTGATTGCCGTCATCGGCTCATGGCGTATGCGACGGGAGGAAATATGACGGATTCATCACCGGTCGCGACCCTGCAGAACGTAGGCAAGCAGTATGGAAAACGCTGGGCGTTGCGGAATGTCAACCTGACGCTTTCCCCAGGCGAAATCGTGGGATTCATTGGACCCAATGGAGCCGGCAAAACGACGCTCATGCGCCTCATGGCGGGCCTCAGTCCAGCCACCGAAGGGCAATTGACGGTCCTCGGCGAAAAGCTCGATGGTCGCGAATTACACACGCCCGTCGGCATTGGCTTGATGCTCGAACAAATGGGTTTTATCGCGCATCTTTCGGGTAAAGCGAACCTGGAAATGCTCGCCGGATTGCGCCGAGTGGCAACGGCAGAAACCATTACGCAAACATTGACCAAAGTGGGCCTCGATCCGAAAGATACGCGTCCCGTACGCGCGTATTCGCTCGGTATGCGACAACGTCTGTGTTTGGCCCAAGCGTTGATGGAAAAACCAAAACTGCTTTTGCTGGACGAACCGACGAATGGCCTAGACCCGGCGGGTATCGTCGATCTGCGCAAAATGCTCATCGATTTGGCGAATGAAGGCACGGCGATTTTCGTCGCGAGCCATATGCTCACGGAAGTCGAACGGATTTGTCACCGCGTATTGCTCGTGCGAGCGGGCGAAATCCTCAAGGATATGGATTTGCGCGTATCGGGGCCATTACGCGTGCGCGTGGTCGTTTCGAGCGAAAAGGACGCGGAATCTTTGCTGAAGAGCGGCCTTGTCGCCGAACGACAAGCGAATGAATCGGGGGCGCCAGCGTTTCTCGTGACGCCAAACGGATCCATTCCTGAATTGGTGCGGCAACTGGTTGCGCTAGGCGTGGATATCGAAGAAATCAGCCTGGCACATCAATCTCTCGAACTAGAATTCTCGACGCTGTTTCGATGAGAGACGGAGAAGCGTAGCGCCACGCCGCGAACGCCGTTTAGAGCAGGGCATTCGCAGCGCAACGGTAGCATCGTTCAGCCGCCAGGACAGGTGACCATGAAGCCAATGCCGGATGCGGCGCACGTGGCTGGAATGGGTGCGCCGCAAGGATCACCGATACAGGCACACGAGGGTTGCATGCCGCATGCGGCCGGTAAGGGCGCACAACCGTAAGAATCCGGCGTACCGCCTACGTCCGTATTCGTTTTGCGGCAAAACTGCGTCGTCGAATCACAGAAGCCGTGCCCGCAATTAAATTGATTGGGCTCGGGAGGAGTGCAGCCACCCGTGTTGTAGACGTCAAAACCATTGCTCGCTGCATCGCATTCGTTGCCGTACACCATTCCGTTGCACGCACACGTCGGCGAATAGTTTTCCGGACACGCCTGCGGACGTGCGAGACAAACTCCGAGGCCATCCGCGGTGCTGCAGATGTCATCGGGAAAATCGCAATATTCAGTGGCTGTACAAGTCAGGCCTGATTTTCCACCGCAAACAGTGCCACTTCCACCAGCCCCTGCGGTTCCTCCCGTGCCATTGCCGCCGGTGCTCATACCACCACCTGTGCCACCTGTGCCACCGGTGCCATTGCCGCCCGTTGCACCGGAACCTCCCGAACCTCCACCATCGACAGTGCCTGAACAACCAACAAGCACCAACGAGACGATTCCAACGACCATCCAGCTTTTCACGTTCAACATCACATACCTCCAAGATAGGGCAAGAACCCCGTTTCAACAATCGCACGAATGCCTAGCACGCATGCAGCTTCGCACGTGAGAAGCATATACCATACCACTGGTTGGAGTTCGGAAAAACGAAACCCCGTAGAGCCTCCAAAAATGGCACTCCACGGGGTTCGAATGGTTCAGGTCGACTCAGAGGATGTTCATCAGGCGTCGCGAGCGTTGTGATGCTAGGGAGGACGACGGAAGCGTACATCGTACGCTGAGTAAGTCCGACCGACGCAGCGCAACGCGCAGCAGCCTGATGAACATCCTCTTCAGGCGGCTTCGAATAATCCCGCTGCGCCCATGCCGCCACCGATACACATCGTCACGATGGCATACTTGCCACCTCGACGACGCAATTCGTACAGCGCTGTCGCCGTGAGTTTCGCCCCAGTGCACCCCAGTGGATGACCGAGCGCAATCGCACCACCATTGATGTTGAGTTTCTCGTCGGCGATACCGAGTTCGCGCTTGCAATACACCGATTGCGACGCGAATGCTTCGTTCATCTCGATAACGTCGATTTGATCGATCGTGAGGCCCGTACGCTCGAGAAGCTTACGCACCGCCGGCACCGGTCCAATGCCCATGATTGACGGATCCACGCCTGCCGTAACGAACATGCGCAGATACCCGAGAGGTTTGATGCCGAGCGAATCGGCTTTCGCTTTCGACATCACGAGCGCCGCCGCTGCACCGTCAGAAAGTGGCGAACTGTTGCCCGCCGTGACCGATCCGGTGGTCGAGAAAACTGGCTTCAAGGCTGACAAACCTTCGATAGTCGTATCGCCGCGCGGAAGTTCGTCACGTGCAAAATCGAACGTCATACGCTCGTTCCCGGAAAAACGCACGCCTTGGACCGTGACGATTTCATCCTTGAACTTGCCAGTCTCGATGGCTGCCGCGGCTTTCTTTTGACTCGCCAAAGCAAACGCATCTTGATCGGCTCGCGATACATTGAACTTTTTCGCAACGTTTTCCGCCGTAATACCCATAGGCGTGTACACCGACGGGAAACGATGCATTGCTTCAGGCGACGCCGAAAGCTTGTTTCCGGTCATCGGGACCATCGTCATGCTTTCCACACCACCGGCAACGAAGATGTCACCATAACCCGCCGCAACGTTGGCAGCCGCCAAAGCAATGGCTTGCAGTCCGCTCGAGCAGAAACGATTGATGGTCATGGCCGAAACTTCTTGCGGCAAACCACCAAGCATCCCCGCCACACGCGCGATATTGAGCCCTTGCTCGCCTTCCGGCATGGCACACCCAAGAATCAAGTCTTCGATGTCGCCCGGTTTTACTTGAGGAACACGCGCCAAAAGTCCCGCGATGACCTCGCCTGCTAGTTCGTCCGGACGCTTCAATGCGAGCGCGCCCTTGTGCGCTCGGCCCACGGCCGAACGAACCGCCTCTACAATTACGATGTCCGCCATGGTCATTACCTAGTTCCGCAGGGGTTTGTTGGTCATCAGAATCGCTTGCATACGCGCTTGGCTCTTTTCTTCGCCGCACAAACTGACGAATGCTTCGCGCTCGAGTTCGAGAATCTCGTCTTCAGTCACTTCGCGAGATCCACCGCCTGCGCCACCGCAAAGGACGTTGGCGAGTTTTCCGGCGATCTTTGCATCATGTTCGGTGGCGTGGCCTCCTGCAACGAGCGTATCGACCATCATGGCGAGCGTCGCAATGCCGCTTTCGCCGGGCAGCTTGTACGCGCGTGGCGCCGGCGGATGATAGCCTGACGCAGCCAATCCAAGGACGCGACCTTTGGCTTCTGTCAAAAGGCGCGCCTTGTCGAAAGAAACGCCGTCCGTACGTCGGAAATACCCAAGCGCTTTTGCTTCATCGGCACTCGTCGCGACCTTCGCAAGCGCAATGTTTTTGAAGACCTGCGTCACGATTTCCTGCGTATTGATGCTCGCGCCTTCCGGAATACCCTCGAATGCACGCCACAGCATGTTCAACGTGCCCGCGCCGCCCGGAATGAGCCCGACGCCGACTTCGACGAGACCCGAATACGTTTCAGCCGCCGCTTGTACCGACGCCGTACCAAAACACAATTCGAGACCTCCACCGAGCGTCATACCCCACGGAGCCGCAACGACCGGCACTCGCGCATATTTCATGCATTGCGTCGCGTATTGGTATTCCTTCACGAGTTTCGAGATGGATTCCCAATCCTTGTTTCCCGCCGCCATGACGATGAGGAACAAATTGGCCCCGACACAGAAATGGTCGCCGTCATTAAACAGGACCATACCCTTGAAGTCTTGCTCCGCTTTCGCAGTCGCTTGCGTGATCATCGAAATGACGTCCGGGTCGATGCTGTTCGCTTTGGTTTTGAATGTCAAACCAAGGACTCCATCGCCGAGATCCCACGCTTCCGCGCCGTCGTTCTTGAGAACCGGCGCACTGCCACGCTTCAGAATGGTGAACGTCGCATTACGCGGATCTACCGCGCGCGGTACGTAGGCACCCTTCAACAAGTCGTACACTTCACCGTCGCGGTAAAATGCAGTGGCGCCAGAAGCGCGCATTTTTTCAATCGATTCGGGCAGCGAAATTCCGTCCGCCTTCATACGATCGCACGTCGCGGCAAACCCGAGAGCATCCCAAACCTCGAAAGGCCCGAGCTCCCAATTGTAGCCCCACTTCATGGCGTCATCGACAGCGGTGATGCTATCAGCAATTTCGCCCATACGTCGAGCCGAATATGCCAGCGACTTGGCGGTCACTTTCCACGCAAATTCGCCAGCTTTGCCTTTGTCCGCCGCAAGTTTTTGCACGCGTTCGGCAGGCGAAGCAATCTTTTCAATGGACTTGATGGCTTTTTTGATGGCTTCGTCTCCACCCTTGGCTCGGTATTCGAGCGTCTTTGGGTCGAGCGTTTGAATGCCATCCTTGCCCTTCTTGTAAAACCCGCCTTTGGTCTTGTCGCCCAAAAGCTTCTTGTCGATCATGCCCCGAATAAACGCAGGAACCTTGAAGACGTCGCGGTCTTCGTCTTGCACGAGCGACGCATAACAGTTCTCCGCTACGTGAGCAAACGTATCGAGACCAACGAGATCCGCGGTCCTAAAACTCGCACTCTTCGGATGGGCCATTGCGGGACCCGTGATCGAATCGACGTCTTCTGGCTCGAGACCCATTTCGAGCATGGCGTGAATCGACGCCATCATTGCATGGGCACCGATACGATTGCCGACGAAGTTAGGCGTGTCTTTTCCAACGACGATACCCTTGCCGAGTACGTCCTCGCCAAACCGCACAACTCGGTCGAACGTAGCTGCGTCGGTATCTGGTCCAGCAACCAGTTCGAGCAGTTTCATATAACGAACCGGATTAAAGAAGTGCATCACGAGGAAGTTCTTGCGGAACCCTTCAGTGCGGCCTTCCATCATCTCGACAATGCGCAAACCCGACGTGTTCGATGCGACGATCGCATCGGCCTTGACGATCTTTTCGAGGCGCGCAAACAGATTCTTCTTCGGTTCGAGTTTCTCGATGATTGCTTCGATGATGAGATCACAATCGGCGACGCGTTCGAGATCATCGTCGACATTACCGACGGACACGAGTTTGGCGAAGGACGGGTGGAAAAACGATGCTGGTCTGGCTTTGAGTGCTTTGTCGAGTCCGCCCTGAGCCCACGCGGTTCGCGCGACTCGGTCGTTCTTTTGCGCCTCGCCGAGATTCGGCGGGACGATATCGAGCAAGAGCACGGAAATGCCGGCGTTCGCAAGGTGAGCCGCGATTCCGCTGCCCATGACCCCTGCGCCGATGACGGCTGCACGGTGAATTGGTTTCATCTCCAGAAGACTCCCTGGTTCGTTGAGCGGACGAACGGGTACCGCGAAGAGGGACGCGTGTCCACTTGCAAATGTTGCAGTGCGCTATCTAGGGAAGACCGCGCCGAAAGACCATGGTCCGCGATGGAAGCGGCGACCATTCATGCCCGAGTTCTCATACACGCGACTGAGGCGCTGGCGTAAAACGCGCACGGATTTTCTTGACGAGCGTGACCATCCCGAGAGCGGCCGCTCCTGCGATCAAGCCCGTCACGCCATCGATCGCACCTTCGAGCAACGAGGAAAGCACCGCGCCCTTGGTCGTGACGCTCCAGGCAACGTCGGTCGTCTCGAGCCACTTATGGAGCGGACCGATGGCGTGCACGAGAATGCCTCCGCCAACGAGAAACATTGCCGCGGTACCGGCAACCGACAAGAAACTCATGAGACGCGGGGCAAAACTGAGAAACGCCCGACCCAGAGCCCGTTGCAAACGTGCGGCCACATTCGTGCCGGTTCGCTCTTGCAACCACAGACCAACGTCATCGAGTTTCACGATGGCGGCCACGAGTCCATACACGCCTACCGTCATGACAATCGAAATCGCCACGAGTACGAGCGATTGCTCGAGCAGGGATTTTTCTGCCACTGTCCCCAACGAAATCACGATGATTTCTGCGGAAAGAATAAAATCGGTGCGAATGGCACCTTTGATCTTGGTTTGCTCATGCGCGACGAGATCGACATTCGGATCGGCAACGGCAGCGACGAGTTCAGTATGGGCCTTGGCGTCTTCGCTCTGGTGATGACCCCATAATCGGTGCGCAATTTTTTCGAATCCCTCGTAACACAAAAAGATTCCACCAATCATCAAGAGTGGGAGAATCGCAAAGTGTGCGAGTCCGCTGATGAGTAGGGCCGCGGGGACCAAGATCACCTTGTTGACGAACGATCCCTTCGCAACGGCCCAAACGACGGGAATCTCGCGGCTGGGATCGACGCCCGTGACTTGCTGCGCGTTGAGGGCAAGATCGTCCCCAAGCACGCCAGCCGTCTTTTTCGCGGCCATTTTGCTCATGACGGCAACGTCATCGAGCAATGTCGCAATGTCGTCGATGAGGGCGAGAAGATTCGCGGAAGGCATGGTGCCGGGACGCTAGCACGTGATCCGCCGACACGCCTAGAGACCTGATCAGTTTGACTCCAAGCGTCGCAACTTCGTCTGCAACATTTTTGGCAATCCGCGCAAGTCTCGATCATACTGCACGTATGCGCTCCCGTTTTGCCATCGTTGCCTGCATCGTTCCTTTGACGTTTGTCTTCGCGTGCTCGTCGAACACTGAATCTTCAGGTCCAAAGACCGCAAAAGCAGCGGTCAAGGCCGCGCCGGAGACTCCGCCCGCTCCTGCAGGTCCCCCGGACAAACTCGAACGAGCAGCGCTAAAGACGGTGCTTCCGAGTGGCCTTCCTTGGATCCTTCGGCGCGTGTGGCCGGAAGAAGTGGTGCGTGAGGGCCGGTTCATCGGATGGCGTCTCGTCGCGATTCCTGAAGAGTGGCTCGGACTCGATGTGCGGCCGGATGACATCGTGACCCGCGTCAACGGCAACGGCGTAGAGACACCGGATCAGTTGTGGAGTGCGTGGACGTCCTTGGCGACGGCGACAGAGCTGCGCATAGCATTCGAACGTAACGGCGAAACGAAGGAGTTTGTCTTGCCCATCGCAGGCGAACCTGCGCCGGAACTTTTGGCGTCGCTCAATTCGCCATCGCCGCCTCCGCGCAAAGCGACGACGAAAAAGGGTACGATCGTGATTGAAAGTCGCGACCCCATGGGAGATCCTGGGAACGATTGAGGACACGAAAGAACATCACTTTCTCCGCAAACGCTTTCCAATCAGTTCCGAATCACATAGCTTCACACAAGTCGACGACTCCCGTATTTTCTTCAGGGTAACGCAAATTTACTCCCGATTTGCACTGTGCGGCTGCGTGGGTCACCCTCCGCCATGTCATAACTTGGTTTTTCGCTCTTGAAAAAGCGAAATAGCGGTTCTTTCTTTAATACAGCAACCGGGGGGTATCGTGGGAAAACTAAGAATCTGGCGCTCAGTCGCGCCTGCGTCGATGCTATTTGGGCTTGTCAATTCAATCCTCGGGTGTACGGGGGATGGCACGCTCATCGACGCCGAGGTTCTCGGCACAATCGACGAAGAGCTTCAAACGAATCAATCGGTCGGTCCAGTCAACGATGCCATCGAAGTATGGAGCGGGGTTGCGAACGATGCGTGTGCTGTGGATCATACGCCGGGTGGCCCGCACGTATTGGGAGCGCAGGCGGGTCCCGTACGCACGGCTCGAGCCATGGCCATCATTCACCTGGCAATGTTCGAGACGCTCAATGCGATAGACGCTCGGTATAAGAGTTTCGTTCGTATACCACCCGTTCATCGACCTGGGCGGGTGGACGCACGTTCCGCCATAACCCATGCCGCATACACCACACTTACCGCAATGTACCCATCGCAAGAGGAAGAATTTCGTGACAAGCGCGACGCTTACCTAGGAGGCACGAAGAATACGCCTTCTGCCCAACGCGGCAAGGCACTTGGAACTTCGGTTGCAAACCGGGTCATTGCCACGCGTGCCCATGATGGGTCGAACCACGATGAACCCCTCATTGGTTGCCCGGGAGACCGGTTCCATTATTGCCCTAAAGATGGGCCAGGCGCTTGGAAGCCCGATCCGATCGCCAATCAGCCGGTTGCTTTGGGTGCACGGTGGCCTGAAGTCGACCCCTTCGTCATGCGGTCAGCACATCAATTTCGTATCCCGCCGCCACCCATGCTTTCGAGTCCTCAGTATGCCAGCGCATTCAACGAGGTCAAACAGTTGGGTGGCGATGGCGTGGTTACGCCGACGCAGCGCACGTCGGATCAGACAGTGGCTGGAATCTATTGGGGCTATGATGGTACCGCGCTCCTCGGCACGCCTCCGCGCCTATACAATCAGATTGCGCTCGAGATCGCGCAACGAATGGGTACCAGGGGCATCGAGCTGGCGCGATTGATGGCCCTCGTCAACGTCGCAATGGCGGACGCGGGACTTGCCGCGTGGGAGTCCAAGTATCACTATAACTTCGCACGCCCGATCACGGCGATCCGCGAAGCGGGAATGGATGGTAATCCGGCAACGGTGCCAGATGAAAACTATACACCACTTGGAGCCCCAGCAACCAATTCGTCAGGATCTCCAAACTTCACACCACCATTCCCTGCATACCCATCAGGACACGCAACATTCGGTGGAGCGGTGTTTGAGATGCTCCGGAACTTCTACCTCGAGGACGATATCGATTTCACGTTCGTCTCCGATGAGTTCAACGGTGTAAACGCAGACAATGGCGGAAACGCACGCCTGCTCATTCCGCGATCGTTCGCATCGTTGTCCGACGCGGAAGAAGAAAACGGTCAAAGCCGAATTTACTTAGGCATCCATTGGAAGTTCGACAAGACCGCAGGCGTCGTACAAGGCCACAACGTCGCCGACTACATCTTCAACCACGCTTTCCAACCATTGTAGTCGTGCCTTAGTCCAACGACGGACCAAGCGGCGTATCAGTTTGAATCCGAGCCTGGATTTGAACGCTCGCTTCGCGCGTGTGGGACACGCGCTGCGCGAGGCCAGTCACGATGGGGGGCTCGCAGGCGGCTCTTTAAGTCTTTTGGGCCAAGCCCAAAAGACGAGCCGGCTGCTCCGCCCCCCATACCTCCCGAAATTTGCCAGTTTGCAAACTGAACGGTGCCCTAGGCCATTCGCATCCAGCGTTTTGTTCGATTGAAACGCTTTGACGGCCATTTCGGAGCGTAGACCAAAATCACCATCGGAGCCGCGCTGCTCAGGTATTTCAATTGAATCAGCGCGCGCTGCAACCCCTTGACGCCGTCGCCGTTGTTCCACGATGCATTCCTTTTGCTTACCCCACTGCAATGTCATTGGCCAACATCGCAAACCTCATCGTAAAAAAAGCGCGTCGCACATGTCAGCCACCGAATCGCCCTTCAGCTCGGGGTTCCGCGTGTCCGAAATGAAACCACCGATGCGAACTCGCAAAAACTCTTTCGATGCAACTTGACGACCAGGGCCCCGCGGGCTAGCGTCGTCAAACCTTGGCTCCCGTCACGATTCTACAGAGCGTTCATGATGGCTTGGTTTCGAGTGCTAGAAACAAATCATCCGCACGGGCTGCTCGCTTTTCTGTAACCTTTTGACTACGCTCGGCGTTGTCGTCGCATGATCAAACGAATTTTTCCTGGCATCTTTAGTAAAACCCCACAAAACATGCAGAAACGACTCTTTTTTGTACTTTCCGTGTTGTTCGTTGCTGGTTGCGAAGAAGATGCATCGAGTCGAGCGACGAATACGCCTTCCAGTCAGCCAAGTCCGCCGGCAGCGGTCACGCGTCCGTCGACATCGACATCGACATCGCCCGTAGATGCCGCCTCCGCGGAAATGGCGCCGATTGCGTCGGTTGCGTCGGTGGTGCCTTCGTCGTCGGCGATGCCGCTACCGTCAGCATCCGCTGCCGCCAAAACGGAATCCACGACAAAAAAAGAGCCTGCAAAACAGCCTTCGTCTGCAAATTCTGCAAATGCCGCGCCTCCAGACCTGGCCACGTCAGCCGTAGCCACATCACCCGTGCCCACTTCGACATCACCAACGACTGCGCGAAGTCCGGCGGATTTGGTCGCGGCGCAAATCGACTCGGTTTTTCTCGAGAAAAAGACGTTTTCCGCAAAATTCAAGCAAGAACACACGCAAAAAATTGCCGGGGTGACGAAGAAATCGACCGGGGTGTTTTTCTTTGAGCGGCCGAACAAGATGTCATTTCGGTATGACGCGCCGAGCAAGAATCGCATTGTGTCGGACGGACAAACACTCAAAGTCTACATTGGCGAAGACAGCCAGATGTTTGTTCAATCGGTGGACAAGACAGAATATCCCGGAGCTTTTGCATTTTTGATGGGCAAAGGCATGGGACCGTCGTTCAATTTTGCATTCAACGACAAGGCGAAATTCGATGGCGGCCCAGTGCTCCTGGGCAAACCCAAAGATCCCACGCCGCATTACGAGTCGATTCTTTTTTACGTCGACAAAGGATTGCTCGAGAAAAAGGATCCGGGCGTGATTCGCCGTATCCTCCTCGTTGACGCCCAAGGCAATCGTAATCGCTTCGACCTCGAGGGAGCGACGCAACCCGACAAGATCGACCCGGCGGAATTCACGTTTACACCTCCGGCGGGTACGAACATCACCCAAAACTGAAAACCGTGCCCTTCGAAGCGCTTTGGCCTGCCTTTCCGACTCGCCGCATTCTGCATATGGATGCGGACATCATTGCCGTTGACAAACCCGCGTTTCTTCCTACACACGCGCCGGAACGCGGCGACGATATCGTTCGCCGTTTGACCGAATACTTCGCAGCTCCAGGAAAACCTGCGGGATATCTCGGGGTACATCAGCGCCTCGAGCGGGACATTTCAGGCGTTTTGGTACTTACGCGAAAGCGCGAAGCCAATCGCAGCATTGCGGAACAAATGGAGCGGCGAAAAATCAAGTGTATGTATTATGCGCTTGTTACGGGGACGCCAGCTGCGCCAGGTCGTGGCAAACCTGCTGACCACGGCACGATTCGCCATCGACTCATTCCCAATGCTGGAACGTTTCGTATTCTTCCCGCGACGACACGTGGAGGCGACACGTCGACGATTTCGTTTCGTGTCGTCGAACGTCGCGGCGCACGAACGTTGCTCGCATTAACGCCCGAACCTGGTTGCACGATTGATTTGCCGGGACAACTTGCCGCCGAAGGGACGCCTCTCGTGGGAGACGTCGAACGCGGCGGAGAAGCGGCATTTCGTCTTGGTTTGCACCTCGGGGAACTCGTGCTCGTGCATCCGGAGCACAATCGACCGCTCGTTTTGAAAGCACCCGTGCCTTCGTTTTTCCGGGATTGGCTGGACGGGACAGACCCGATGGGCAATGCTGGAATCATCGAGCGGCGTATGCGCGAAGCGTCCGAACGGCGTCTCGGCATATCGCGTCTTGCTGGAACGGATTGTTTTCGTTTGGCAAACGCCGAAGCCGACGGTTTGCCTGGTGTGACAGTGGATCGTTATGGCGAATTTCTGGTCATTTCGCTTTATGACGAACAGGCAATGGCCGCGCGCGAATTTGTTTTTGATGCAGCCATGGCGCTTGGAGCGTCTGGCGTATACGTCAAGCATCGGCCGAAACATGCAAGTCGTATCATTGATGGGCATCGGGAAGAGTTTGCCCCAAAAGATCCCGTGCGCGGGGCTGGTCATGCAGAACCGCTCATTGTGCACGAGTTAGGGTTGCCGTTCGAAGTACGTCTTGGCGATGGTTTGTCGACGGGGATTTTTTTGGACCAAAGGGAAAACCGTCGCCGTATACGCGAAATGGCGAAGGGTTTGACCATTGCCAACTTGTTTGCGTATACCGGAGCGTTTTCGGTCGCCGCGGCTGCCGGCGGCGCGAAATCGACGCTTACAGTGGACGTTTCGCGGAGCGTTCTCGAGTGGGCCCAGAAAAACCTGGATCGTATCGGCGCTGATCCGGCCAAGCATCGCGTGCTCGAAGCGGATGTCATGAAATGGCTGGAAGTCAGCGCCAAGAAGGACGGGCCGTTCGACCTCGTGATCTTGGATCCACCGAGTTTTGCAACGACCAAACAGAGCCGTTTTTCTGCGGAAAGCGATTACAAGAAACTTGCGGCAATGGCCATGCGGGTTCTTTCTCCTGGGGGGCGACTTCTTGCGTGCACCAATCACAAAGGTATTGGCCATGGAAAATTTCGCCGCGTATTGCAAGAAGCGGCACGTGAAGCTGGTCGAACGATCACACAATTGAAGGATTGGCCGGATCCGGAAGACGTGCCGGCGGAGCCTGGAAAAGACATCCAGCTGAAGACGGTTTTCGTGGTCTTGGACGGTGCGTCACGGCGGTAGTGTTTTTCGGAGCGAAAGTTGGAGGACAAACGATCATGGCCCGACATCTCCTGTTCACGATTTCGTCGTACGCGTATATGGAGCCCCGATTTTTGGAAGTTGGGGACTTCGATCGAGGGCAGATTGTGCACAAGACGTTTCCCGACGGAGAACGGTATTTACGCGTAGCGGACGATCCTTGGGGACGCGATGTCGTGTTGCTCGGCGGTACGCCGAAGGATCTAGATTGGCTCGAGCTGTACGATCTGGGATGTGCAATTAGTCGAGGTGGAGCACGATCGTTATCGATCGTGATGCCATATTTCGGTTATGCGACGATGGAGCGCGCGGTATTGCCGGGTGAAGTCGTGACCGCGAAAACGCGAGCGCGTCTCATCTCCGCCATTCCCCCGTGTGAAGGCGGCACACGAGTGTACCTCTTCGATTTGCACACGGATGGTATACCGTTCTATTTTGGGGACAGTCACGTAACGCATCATCTTTATGGTGCAGCCGTGATTACCGAAGTGCTTGCGCAAAAGATGACGGGGCGCGAATACATCCTTGGAGCAACCGATGCTGGGCGAGCCAAGTGGGTGCAAAGTTTGGCCCGGGATTTGAACGTCGAGCCTGCATTCGTGTACAAGAAACGCGATTCGGAAACGGGTAAACTCGCAGTAACGGGGGTGAATGCGGACGTCCGCGGACGTGAAGTGGTGATTTACGACGACATGATTCGCACCGGTTCGTCGTTGATTCAAGCGGCCAAGGCGTACACGGACGCAGGAGCCACGAAGTGCCATGCGATATCGAGTCATCTGATTTTGCCGCCAGGTGCACTGGACAAACTTCGCAACAGTGGACTTTTCGAGCACATTTTGGGGACAGATTCACATCCCAACAGCGAACAATTGTCTGGTATTCCCGGAGCGATAACGTCGGTGGCGTCGGTTTTCGTCAAAGCGATGGATCGGACGCACCGGGTGTGATGGATTCTGCGAGCAAAGGCTGGCGCAAACCTCTCGAACGAACCACAAACGACACGTTCGGATGCATTCGTTGCAATTGATTTGGATCGCGCCCTCAACTCCGACTACAACGTCTCTCGGTGTCTTCCGCCCTCGACCACCCCTGCCCCGCCGTTCCGACAACGCCCGCACCTAGCCGTTTTTTCAAGGCTTTTTGCATCGTTACCATCGGTTTTCTGTTCACGCAGATTCTCCTTTACGGACACGGACGCGACCAAGGCATCTATTCGGTCGTTGCACGCACTGTGCTCGAAGGCGGTATGCCTTACCGTGACGCGTGGGATTTCAAGCCCCCGGGCATCTTCATTGTGTTTGCGTTCGCACGAGCGCTCTTTGGTTCGAGTGAATGTGCCATTCGAGTTGTCGAAGTATTGGGTTTGGGATTGACTGGCCTCGGTCTCGTCGAACTGACGCGGCGCCATTGGAATGATGCTCGAATTGGTATGCTGGCTGCGGTCATCATGACCTTGATCCACGCGCAGCTCGAATTTTGGCATACCGCGCAACCTGAATCGTTTGGCGGCATGTTGACCATTGCCGCGCTGCTTTTTGCCCCCCGACAGAACAAAGACACGACGGCACGTGATTGGTTTGTCTCGGGCGTCTTGTTCGGTCTTGCGGGCCTATTAAAACCTCCGCTAGCGGGAGGCGCCATCGTGCCGCTCATCGTCCATGCATGGACAAAAGTCCGAGGGAGCGATCCTCCGACATCTTGGAAAACGACGTTACGCACTCTCGTACGCCCGACGCTTCTGGTCGCTGCTGGAGGTATGACACCGATTGTTTTGTGCTTCGTATGGTTTGCCGCACGAGGTGCCCTGGGGGATTTATATCGCGTATTGTTTGTATTTACGCCGCATTATACAGCGCTTGGGTGGAAAGACGCAACCATTACGGGAATGGCGTATTATGCGTTCACGGAATGGCTCCAGCAATACGGCAGTGTGCCCACCGTCGGACTTCTTTTGGCGCTTGGATTTGGTTTTACTTCCAAGGAAAAACCGCTGGCCGTTTTGACCATGGGCGTCATAACGATGCACCTTGTGGGCGTCGCAATGCAAGGAAAATTTTTCCCGTATCATTATGGGGCGACATGGCCCCTCACGGCCATTTTAGCGGCGTTTGGTTATCATCGCTTGTATACGCTGGCTACGACACGCAAATCAAAGATAGTGTGTTGGGCCTTTATCATGATTGTCGTTTTTTGTCGAACGGCGGCAAAGGATGTGCCCGAATCCTATTTGAAACGCACGATCAAGCGGGTCCGGCTCCTTGCCGGAGGTCTTCAGGACCAGCGTATGCGCGATGAACTTGCGAGCATTGCGGACGTGAGTTGCATCCGTAACCGAGCGGTGGCGAATTTGCTTCGCGAAAAAGTTCCGGCGGAGCGCGCGATTTTCGTGTGGGGATTCGAGCCTCAAATTTACGATATGTCCGGCCGAAAGTCGGCATCTCGCTACATTTACGATGTGCCGCAACGCGTGGAATGGGCCAAAGAAGAGCATCGCGTGGTCTTGATGCACGATCTGCAAAAAACGCCCCCCGCAGCTATCGTTGTCGAACGGCATGACGTTTTTCCGCACGTCACGGGCAATGGTTTCGGTTCAGCCGACTCGTTAAAAGATTTCGGGCCCTTGCAAACGTTCATCAAAGAGAAGTACACTCTGATCACGACCATCGACGACATGGATGTGTTCCTCGAGCGCCCATGAGTACTGCTGCCGTTTTACCGAACGAACCTGCCGCAAGAAAACAAACCGGCGTACACGTACGCGTCGAACATGCCGTTCGGGTTTTTCCTGGTAGCGGTCTCGTGCTCGACAACATCTCGCTCGACATCGACAGTGGTGCATTCGTTGCGCTTTTGGGTCCGTCAGGCTGTGGCAAGTCCACCCTGTTGCGGATCATCGCGGGCCTCGACCAACTGGACCAAGGCACGATGTCGCTCACTCCAGAGCACGCGCGTATCGCTTACGTTTTTCAAGACGCACATTTGTTACCGTGGCGTTCGGTGCTCGAAAATGTGGTGCTTCCCCTGGAACTCTTGGGCACACCCAAAACCGAGCGACGACATGCAGCGCTCGCGGCACTTGCCAAAGTGGGCCTCGCCGATGCGGCCGAACGAGTGCCTGCGGAATTGTCGGGTGGAATGAAAATGCGCGTATCGCTCGCTAGAGCGCTCGTCACGGAACCGAAAATTCTATTGCTCGACGAACCGTTTGCCGCGCTCGATGAACTCACGCGCCAAAAGCTCGACGATCAATTACGCGCGTTGTGGCTCGAGCATGGAATGACGGTAATTTTTGTAACGCATTCCAATGCCGAAGCTGCTTATTTGGCTGAGCGATGTGTCGTGCTTTCTCCACGTCCGGCGCGTATTGTGCTCGATACGCCCATTCAATTACCAAAGGAACGCCACGCGTCGATTCGTTCCGAAGCCAAGTTTGCCCAGGTACTTGGGCCTCTGTACGATGCGCTTTCGGAGGCGGGAGCAACGTGAAATCGAAGCTTTGGGAAACGATTCTTCCGCCCGTCGTATCACTTGTAGGATTGCTCGGTGCATGGGAAATCATCGTGCGAGTCCGATCCATTCCGGCGTATCTATTACCGCCGCCCAGTGCCATTCAAGCTGCCGGATTGGCCAATGCCAGTTCGCTTCTGGGAGCATCGTTCACAACGGCGCAATCGGCGGTGATGGGCTTTTTGTTGTCGATCATCATTGGAGTTTCGCTCGCAGTTGCTTTGGGTACGTCTCGATTACTCGAGCGCGCGTTTTACCCGTACGCGGTTTTTCTGCAAACGGTGCCCATCGTAGCGATTGCCCCACTGCTCGTCATTTGGTTTGGCCCAGGGCAACGAGCGGTGAGCGTAGCGGCGTTCATCGTGAGTGTTTTCCCGATCATGGCCAATACTCTGACTGGGCTTCGTTCGGTGGATCCTGCATTGCGTGATTTGTTTCGGTTGCATGGTGCGAGCAAATGGCAAACGCTGTTTCTATTGAGTTTGCCGCATGCTACGCCCAACATTGTGACGGGATTACGCGTTGCGGGCGGGCTGTCAGTGATTGGGGCCATCGTCGGAGAATTCGTGGCGGGTTTTTCCGAGGGCGGCGCGGGACTCGGGATCCGCATCTTGGAATCGTACCGTTTGCTGCGCACGGATCTTTTGTTTGCATACGTTTTTAGCGCGTGTATGCTCGGCCTCGGCCTGTTTGGTTGCACGAACTGGCTAGGCTTTCGCCTCATGCGTAAATGGCATCCCTCGGAAAAGGTTTGACGGAGGAAACGAACGATGAATCGACGGTTCTATCTAATGCTCACCCTGACGTCACTCGTCGCCATCGGGTGTTCGAAGGACAACGGTGCCTCGGCAACTTCGGGGGGAAAAGGCGGCAATCAAAAGGTCAAATTGGTCCTCAATTGGGTCCCCGAGCCTGAATTTGGTGGGTTTTACGCGGCCCGGGATAACGGCGCTTATGCCAAAGAAAACCTCGATGTGGAAATCATGGGCGGCGGGGCGGGCGTACCAGTCGTGCAAATGGTCGCGGCTGGTCAAGCGGATTTCGGTATTGCAGGCGGGGATGAAGTCTTGACAGCCAGGGCACGCGGCGTCGATATCGTGGCGCTGTTTTCGATTTATCAAACGTCACCGCAAGGCATCATGGCCCACGCCTCACGCGGCGCGAAAACGATCAAGGATTTGCTGGGTTCCGGAACGCTGGCGATGGAGCCAGGCCTGCCATATGCGGCGTATTTGAAAAAGAAATATGGATTCGATGGTGTACAAATCGTTCCTTATGATGGCGGCGTGGCGCGGTTCGTGAGCGACAAGAATTTTGCACAGCAATGTTTCATCACGTCCGAGCCTATTGCCGCAAAGAAAAAGAATGCGGACCCCACCGTGTTTCTCGTGGCCGATGAAGGGTTTAATCCCTACGTCGGCGTGATTATCACGCGACGCGAAGTCGTCGAAAAAAACAAGGCTCTCGCAACGGCCTTCATCAAAGCGAGTCGTGCGGGCTGGCGTAGTTACCTCGACGATCCCAAACCCGCGAATGCCACAATGGCCAAACTAAACACAGCAATGGATGCAGAAACGTTTACCGCTGCTGCAGAAGCCCAAAAGGCGTTGATCGAAACCGCGGAAACGAAAACGCGCGGGCTCGGAATGATGACCAAAGAACGCTGGGAAACGCTCGCGAATCAATTGGTCGACCTCAAAATCATCGACAAAGCTCCGAACGTCGCCGATTTTCTCGTATCGATCGAATGACCGATTGTATGTCGACCGCGACACGGTCATCAACGATTTTTCTGGAAATCACGGCGTCACAAACAGCAACTCTCGAAATCGCATCCGGACATGGACACGGCTGCCGTACACTCACCGCTGCAATCGGCATTCGAAAAGCAACGTGTATTGGCCATTCCCGCTGCACATATGCCATTTACGCAGAAATTGCTCCAACACTCGCCGTCCGTCGCACACACTTTACCTGCACGACAAGGCAAACAATCCCCTCCGCAATCTATGTCTGTTTCGATGGAGTTCTTGACGCAATCCCCGCAACTGGGATTTTCCATCTCTTCCACGCCACACGTGCCGCGCCCCTCACTCAGGACACAATAACCACGCGACACGGGACAAAATCTGCTTTCGCAGTCTGCATCGGCCGCGCACCCGCGCGCATCCGCGCATGGTTCGCAAGCCCCTCCGCCGCAATCCACCCCTGATTCCGACCCATCCTGCACGCCGTTGTGACACGCATCCACGCCAGGACCCGTCGCACCTTGTCCTGACGTACTATCCGTCTTCGAACCTCCCCCGGACGAACTCGGACCCGACGACTTGTCCTCCCACGGCTCGATACCCAAGACGTCCGCACAACCAACCATGCTACCGACGGCGAACAAACCCACCGCAATTAAAATGGAACGCATGTTCAGTGTTTATCCTGCTTGGCACGGTCTGGCAAGCTTAAAATTTTCCCACTACCAGCGCTCCTCCGCCATCCCGCGCGGCGAATGGCATGAGCACTGCACGCTTGGCATCCGCCGCAGACGAGGAGGATCGGTTGGGCAACAAGGCCAGCACGATCGCCGTTCCTGCACCGATGATGCCCACTCCAACACCAACGTTCGCAATGGTCGCCGCCAAAGTCGCCTGCTCACGCAAGGTCTTGCCTTCTTGACAAGTCGAAACGGAATTACAACTTTGCTGAATCGAAATCGATGAGCTGTTCTTGCTCGCTGCCGAAATCGCAAACGCCGTACCTACGCCAAACCCAGCCAAACCAACGCCCCCTGCAAGCAATGCCCCCACACGCAGACTCGACAAACCCTGCGAATTTCGCGCAGCGGGGACAGGACGGACGGCGACCGTCGGCTTCTGCACCGCCGCCACCGGCGCCGAAGGATTCGGCACTTCGACTTCGGACAATTTACTCGCCACCACCGTCACCGTGGTGCGAAATTCCGGCTTATCCGGCCACCTCGCGACGATTTCGTACGTACCCGGATCAATAGGCGCGGCCACGCCCAATTCGTCGGACAACAGGCGCACACCGTTGCGTAGTACCACGACGTTCGTATCGGCAACGGCCAATCGCACGAGCAACTTCGGCAACGTGGCTTCGAGAGCTTTCGCCCGTTCTCGGGCAAACGCACCGCGTTCATCGGCAACCGCATCCGCTCGAGCCGCCGTTTGAGTGTACTCGCGCCATGCCGTGGCAACACGCCCTTGTTGTTCGTGACATGTCGCGAGCAATCCCAACGTCCCAATGGCCGGATCCAGCGCGTCGCTTTCGGCAAGCTTGTCGCAAGCTTCGACAATCTTTCCTTGCTCCATCAACTGTTTGCCCTCGGAAAAAAGCACGTCCGCACGGCTCGTGACCGGAGGCGTCTGTGCAGTCGTTTGCGCTTGCGGATCGATCGCCCACGCAGTTTGCGATGACAAACCAACGATCAACGCAGCTAAAATCCCGAAGCTATTTTCTTTTGCCACCGAACTTCTCCACTGATGTCTTGATCGAATCGTTTGTTGCTTTGATCGGTTTGTGTGTCTTCGTGGTCTTGGTGGGCGCCGTCGACGTCGTCGATGCACTTGAAGCCGCTTCCATCGCCACCAAAGGCGCCTCGACCGATGTCGGCGCAGCCCGATCCACCGCGGGACTCGCCACCGCAACACTGGCACTCGGCGCGCCGTCCGCGACAATGGGTGCATCCGCGCCAAACCCAACGACAACAACGAGCGCCACGACAACCGCGCAAAAGAGCGCCCCTGCCGCAATAGCTAGCGTGGTGAGTTTGTCACGCTCTCGTTTGTCTGGACGAATCATCTGACGCGTGACGGCAGCGTGAGTTTCTGCAACGCCATGACGAAGCGTGATCGCGTCATCCGTCGGCACGCGTGCCGGTTTGCTCGGATTCGGATCGACGTGAACACCGGACACCAAAAGCGCTTGCACCACCAGTTCCGCACGACTTCGAGCGTCGGGGCCTCCGTACGGAGCGATCGCCCGAGCGAATGCACCGAGATCAGGAAATCGATCCGCTGCTTGTTTCGCCATCGTTCGTACGATCGCCGCATCGAGTTCCGAAGGTACGTCAGGACAAACAGCACGCACATGAGGCGGAGGGCGCGTCGCAATGACGACAATGAGTTGCGTGACCGACTCGGCAACGAATGGAGGTTGCCCCGAGAGCATCTCGTACAGGATCATGCCAAGCGCGTGTTGATCGCTGCGTGCATCGACGTTTTTCGCCGAAATAATCTGCTCGGGCGACATATATTGCGGAGTTCCAAAAACCGTATCTACGCCCGTTAATGCCTTTTGTTTCCCGTTGTCCTCCTTGGACAAACCAAAATCGAGCACTTTGAGAACTCGAGGTCGCAGTGGTCGTTCCGCGAGGAAAAGATTGGCCGGCTTCAAGTCGCGATGCACCAGGCCGTGAGCATGAGCCATCGCAACACCTTCACACGCTTCAAGCATCAGATCGACAGCTTCTGCGACGGGAAACGAGCGGCGTTGCACGAGTTCCGCATCGAGGTCGCGACCGACGAGACGCTCCATGACGATGTACGGGACGCCCGCATCCGTCGTACCTACGTCGCTGACCCGCGCGATGTGGTCCGAAGGCAACGTCGCGGCGATCCGTGCTTCGCGCAAGAACCGCGCAACAACATCGGGCGTCTGTGCATACTGGGCGTTGAGCAGTTTCACCGCGACAGTTTGTCCTAGTGCAACATGCGTCGCTTCGAGAACCACGCCCATGCCTCCGCTGCCCAGCTCGCGCTCGACGCGGTATTTGCCCATGAGCAGTGTACCTGGCTGCACGCCCGTCATTACGAATACGCAATGTACTACGACGATGTGGTTGTTGGGAACGAGTTTCTGCCCTCAAATCGGTGAGGACCAATGTGTGCGAAAAACACGGTGATTCCGCCAGCGCCGGAGAGGCTTCCCCGCCGTCGTTTTCCTGCTTGATTTGAAGAGGCCCCTTCATTGATTTGGCGATCAATGGATTGGATTGCTTGGGCACGTGCAATCATCTATTTCCAGGCGCAAGGGATGGATCGATTCAAAGAATCGGGGCGCTATTGGTTCTTCGCCAACATCCGTTTGATCGGACGCACCATTGCAAACATGAAAACACTCATCAGGACGCCGGATAGGGCCACGATGGCAAACAACGTCGGTAGCTGAAATTTTTCATAATATCCGGATACCGACCCGCCCAAGAAGTTACCGACCGCCGTTGCCAAGAACCACACGCCCATCATCAAACTGACGACGCGTACAGGCGAAAGTTTGGTCATGGATGACAATCCGACCGGGCTCAGACACAATTCCCCAATCGTATGCAGCAAATACACGAAAAAGAGCCATAGCGGACTCACCCGCTCGCTGCTTGTCGCCCAGAATGCCCCAATCGCGAGCACCGCAAAGCCAAGTCCCGCAAAGAGAATGCCAAACCCGAACTTCAATGGTACCGAAGGGTCCCTTTTTCCAAGCGTTTGCCACAACCACGCAAACATCGGCGCAAATAGCACGAGCAACGCAGAATTGACGGATTGCCAAAACGACGAAGGAAATGCAACACCGAAGAATTCGTTGCGCGTGTTGCGATCAGCAAACAGCGTCAACGTCGACCCGGCTTGTTCAAAAATACCCCAAAATACCGACGCTCCGCAGAAAAGCACGAGAATCGTCAAAAGGCGCGCTCGCTCTGCTTTGGTAAACGAGGCATCACCCAATAGTTTGCCAAAAAATAAAACGACGACCCCGAGCAATACGATGCTGAATCCGCCTTTGATGTTTTGAGTCGTGGCGAGGTTGGGCCAAACCATCAGCACGTTGCCTATACCGACGAACGCGAGCAATAACGACGCCCCCCAAAGTTTCAACGTCGCGCGGGCTTTTTTCATCGCTTCCGGATCCAGCGCCCTTTCGGACAAATGGCCCGCTTCACGCAAGTTTTTCGAGGTCATCAAGTATTGCAACAACCCGAAAAACATCCCCACCGCCGCCGCACCAAATCCCCAATGCCATGAATTCTGCGGGTTCAAACCAAAACCGGCCAGAATTGATTTGAAACTGTCACTTTGTGCCAACCATCCACACACGATTGGTGCGCTGAACGCACCAATGTTGATCCCCATGTAAAAAATCGAAAATCCAGCATCACGGCGTGTATCTTCGCGATCATACAACGCACCGACGATGACGCTGATGTTCGGCTTGAGTAATCCCGTCCCCACGACGACACAGCACAAGCCCCCATAAAAGAATTCCAGGCCGTGCATTGCGAGCAAAATGTGGCCAAGCATGATGACCACACCGCCATAAAGAACAGCCCGCCGCTGGCCAAAGAGATTATCTGCAAGCCATCCGCCAGGAACGGCAGCGAGATACACCATCGACGTGTACATGGCGTAAATCGGTCCGGCTTGTTCGGGTCCGAATCCCAATCCGCCTTGGGTCACTGCGGTCGTCATGAAAAGCATGAGGATGGCGCGCATGCCGTAGAAACTGAATCGCTCCCACATCTCCGTGAAAAAGAGCGTGGACAATCCGCGCGGTTGACCCAAAAACGCCTTGTCCGTCGTACTCGACATGGCGCCCATGCTTTGCGAAGGACGCGAAAAACGCCAGAACTATTCCTTGGCGTCGGCAACGAAAAGCAAAAGGAGCAGATTCATTGCTCGATCGGTTATGCCAAACTCGCACCCGAAAGGAACGACGAACAGGCTACGGCTGCGGCTTCATCAATTGCTTCAGAGCAACACGGCGAATCTGTTCGTCGAGGACCGGATTGTTCGGTTGAATTTCTCGTGCCCGCTCGAAAAGAAGACGAGCACGTCCGGGTTTTTCCGCTTCCACTTCCCAACGCGCGGCAAACTCGATCATCCGTTCGAACCGCACCGTAGCACTGTCGATCACCGCCAAAAGACGTTCCTCTGCACTCATCACGCCGCGCCAATCTTTGGTCTGCGAACACAACACGATGAGCGATTCGAGTGCCGGGGCGTACCCCGGTCGCAACGCAAGAGCTTTTTCGTAATCACTGATGGAATCTTCGAGGTTCCCCATTTGGGCTCGGAGTTCGCCAATACGTGTGTACATCTCGGCGCGTAGGTTTGGCTCGCCAGACGGACCGAGCAATCCAAGCACCTTGCGGAAGAGCGCAATCGCTCCAGGAAAATCACTTTGAGATGCAAGTAATTCGGCTTCGACGGTGTACCGCGCCAACTGGGAAACACCCCGCGTTAGTCGTGAAGTCGGCCCTGAACTCGACGGAATGCCGCTCGCAGGCACGCCGCTTTGTGGAGCGACACTTTGGGGTCCGCTAGAATTTGACGACGAGAACGCGACGGGGGTACGCAGAGAAGGTGGAAACGACGAGGAACTCGGCGGATACATCGACCCGCTTGGTGGTGGCAACGACGCTCCCGGGGGAGCATCGAACTGACGACCAAGCAACGAGACCGGATCGACCGTCGCCCAATCGTCGTCCGAATCCGAACCATTTTCGCCGCGAAAATCGCCCATGCTGATGGAAGGAGCAGATTGAGCTGGAAAGGGAATGATCCCCCGGCGCCGGGAAGACTCGGGCGGCGATAACAAGTCTTCCGTACTCGAAAGAAAAGCCATCGCTGGATGAACCGACGAACGTCCGTCGGAACTGTACGGCGGCGGCGCAGCGGACGGATTGCGTCGGCCTCTCGGCAACAAGTCGAACGTTACGCGTGCACGGGCGTGATGCAAGTATGCGACTTCGCCGTGCAAACGACGATGTACCCGGTCAAACACGGCATGGACGGTGAGTCCCTGATTGCGATCCGCAGCGTCCATCTCGCTCACGAGTGCGTCGACGACGGGTGAAGTATCCGCATTGCTCGAATCCTCGGAGCGTAGGGAAACGATGAGTTCGATGCCCCCCGAAGCAAAATCGATCCCCGCTTCGGCCGCCCGAACGAGTGTTTGAATGCGTGTGGGATCCACATCGAGGCGTGCATCGACAAGATCGAGGACGATGAGTTTCCATCCTGGAGCGGCATCACGAAGCGACGCGGCAACATCGGCCAACGCATCGCCGATGTTGGGTTCGTCTGGATCGAGGCACAAATAGAGATCGCCCTCGCGAGACAGCAAAGTGCGCGCGGCGATGTACAGCATGACGGCATCGCGAGGACCGCAAGATCGCCGAGACAATACGTCGATGACTTGTTCGGCCAAGTCTTCGTCGGGATCGGCGAAAACAACATCGAAGCCGGCGTCATCACGGGAGAAACGGGTGCGCAGATCGAGTCCGCCCATCGCGAGAGGCGGCACGCTTCCGATATTAGAAAGCCCTGGCGTCGCGGTGATCAAGATTCGCATCAAGCCCGTGTCCTCGAAGTTCGTTTGTCGGTCGGCACCAATTTACCAGGGATCCCTTCGAATCATTGCGTATAGAGGAGCCGGCGTCCGGGCGCGACACCAAAATGCGCCTATGATTCAATAACGCATGCAGAACGATCGATGATGCCGAAAATCGGTATGATGCTCGTGACATCATGAGCCACGCCGCCGAGCTTTTCGTGTGCAGCGAACCGTCGGATCGGGCGCTTCGAAATGAACTGTGCGCACGCCTTGGTCCGCTTGTGGAAGCTGGACTCGTGCGCGAGTTTCCACCCGAAGTGCTGGATGCTCTTCCGTCGGCAAGAATAGCTACAGCCGACGTCGTCATCACCCTCGTCAGTCCAGATGCTTTGCTCGATGGTTCGTCGGTCAAAACCTTGATCAACGAAGCGCTCGAGCTGGAACGACAACGACGCACGGTTGTCATTCCAGTACGCGCCCGCCCGTGTTCACTGGAAACAGGTCCGCTCGCCGAACGAATCATCTACCCTCGCGACTCCAGCGCACTCGATTCCGACGCATCGCGCGAATACGCCTTTGGTGACGCCATCGCCGGAATTCTCACGGGCATCACGCTTTGCCACGTCACCGTTGGCGATCTGCTTCTCGAAAGCGAACGCGAAACTGCGGCTGCAAATTCATTCCGTCACGCGCGGTCGATTGCTGAAAAACTTTCGGCTCAGTTTCCCGATGACATCGACCATCTGACACTGCTGGCGCTGGTTCGAGATCGCGTGGGCGAAGCACTGCTCGCGATGGGCGACGGACCAGGCGCACTCGCCGCGTTTCAGTCCGCCCAAATAGTTCACGAACGTTTGGTCAAGGAAGCGGTCGATGCAACGGCACGCCGAAAGGTGCTGGCTCGATGTCATGAAAGCATCGGCGACGTTCTGCGGGCGATGGGGGACAAACCGTTGGCTCTCCAAGCATTTCAAGATTGTTTGTCTTTGCGAAACGATCTGGCGAAAGAGCTCGGCGATGTTCATTCGCGGCGTGACGTCGCGGCGACGCACGTTCGTCTCGGACATGTTCTGCGCGCGATGGGCGATACTGCCGGAGCGCTCGGTGCCTTTCGCGAAGGCATGACGCTTGCCGATACCATCGCCCACGAGAGCACGACAGGTTCGACAGCTCTGGTAACGCCGGCGGAAGCGGGGCTTTTTCAAGCGGACCGGGCGCTCTTTTGCTTCCGTACGGCCAGTGTCCTGGCGGATGGTGGAACAACGGAGCAACAGGAAGCGCGAGCGTTGTTGCTGCACGCGATCGCCATCTATCAAGACCTTGAACAACGCAACGTGCTTCCAGAAACGCACAAGATCTGGCCTCCAGCTATCGAAGCAATGCTCGATTCACTCGATACGTGACTTGACAGCGGCTCTATGTAGCGTTCTGTTGAACCGATGAAACGCGGGCGATTCGAGGACAAACTCGTTCTCGTGACGGGTGCTGGTAGCGGGATTGGTAGAGCAACGGCGCTGGCGTTTGCCCGCGAAGGTGCGGACTTGATTCTGTCCGACATCAACGAAACCGGACTTGAAGAAACAGCTCGTAGTGTTCGCGATTTGGGAAGGCGCGCGACGACGCACAAGGTGGATGTCGCGAATGCCGAAGCCATGGCGAAGTTTGCCGAAGACGTTCATCGTGAACATTCGGCGGTGGATATTCTTGTCAACAACGCGGGTGTTGCAGTGTCGGGAGGTTTGGCGGACACGACGCTCGACGACTGGTCATGGATCATGGGCATCAACGTGATGGGCGTGGTGCATGGTTGTCATTACTTTGTGCCCAAAATGGTTACTCGAGGGCGCGGGGGTCACGTCGTCAACATTGCGTCGCTCGCGGGGCTCGTCGGAACGCGAATTCTCGTGGCGTATTGCACGACGAAGTTTGCTGTGGTGGGTTTTTCCGAAGCGCTTCGCGAAGAACTGGACGAACACGGTATCGGCGTGACGGCGATTTGTCCGTCGTTCATCAAGACAAACATTCAGAATTCGGGGCGGCATCGCGGAAAAATGGCCGAGAGCAAGATGCAGCGCTTGGGTAACAAGCTGGTCAATCAGGCGCCTTCGCCGGATTTGGTGGCCGATCGCATCTTGTATTCCGTCGAGAAAAACGTCGGGCTCATGCCCGTGACACGCCAGGCGTGGGTTGCACACGCGTTCAAACGGCTGTCACCGACCATCTTCGAGACGCTGAAGCTGCGCGCTCTGAAGTGGCGACAAGCGAACGGCTGAACGGCCAAACCCAGGCTTATTCTTCGACGATCCCTGGCACAGCTCGTGCAGTCACGGTTTGTCGATGCGTATCGCCATGATCTCGACTCCGTTCATTCGAGTACCTCCCAAGGGTTACGGAGGAACCGAACTCTTCTGCTACGAGTTGTCCGAGGAACTCACCTCACGCGGACACGACGTCACGGTTTTCACGACGGGGGACGCTTGTATCAGCAGCAAAAAACGAGCGCTGTACCATCGGCCTGCCTGGCCACCAACGGCCGCTGACGACGTGAATCATGTCAGCTGGGCCATGGCGGAGGTCGCTCGCAGTGCGTTCGATGTTGTGCATCTGAACAGCGCGCTGGGCCTGCCCCTTGGAAACTTCGTACACGTTCCGATCGTGTACACGCTGCACCACAAGCGCGACGATAGCCTTTCACGCCTGTATGCAACGCACCCACAACCGTTTTACGTGGCGATCAGCAAACGCCAACTCGATCTGGAAATTCCCCTTCCCCACACGAGCGTCATTCATCACGGTTTGTCGCCGCACCGCTACCCTCCAAGTTTCGAGGAGGCGGGGTACTTGCTGCACTTGGGACGGTACTCCCGGGACAAAGGCACACACACGGCGATTGAAATTGCGTTTCTCGCTGGTTTGCCCATCCAACTCGCTGGTCGCGCACATCCCGAAGATCGCGAATATTTTACGGAGTTTGTCGTACCACACCTGACGTCACCCGACGTGATCGAACAGGGCGAAGCCGATCACGCGAAAAAGGTGAATCTGTTACGAGGTGCTCGGGCGTTGGTTTGTCCGATCGACTGGGAAGAACCTTTCGGACTCGTAGCTATCGAAGCAATGCTGTGCGGCACGCCGGTTCTCGGTTTTGCACGAGGCTCGTTTCCCGAGATTGTCGAGCAAGACATCACTGGATTTCTCGCTCCACCTGGTGACGTCGAGACGCTGGCGAGCGCGGCCATAAGGTTCCGAACGTTCGACCGAGAACGTTGCGCCCAGCGAGCGCGCGAACGGTTTAGTACGTCGACGATGGCGAGCGCATACGAGTCGGTGTACGAACGTGCGATCGCGATCGATCGGTTTGCCCGGGCCCGCGTGGCCTGATGCGGTGCGACGAACGTTTTCCCCATGGACGCAGAGCTCAATTTGGCGTCGACTTGGGACATGCATCATTCGCGTTGCGTGCTCGTTTGTCTTTGCGTAACGTCTCTGTTGTCTGTTGGTTGTGGCCCTGAACCAACCGTCAAACAGCCAGATCCGTCGGCGAGCGCGACGAATGCGGCCGTTCCGACGCCGTCGTCTGCACCTACGGCATCAGCCACATCGAGCACGGGTTTGTCCATGCCATCGGCATCCGTTGCAGCATCGGCGTCCGTTGCATCGCCAACCAGCAGCGCGTTGACGTCGAGCAACGACACGCAGCCGCTCGTGGGGACATTGACGAGTGCGGAGATTCAGAAAGCCGTCAACGACAACCTTCAAGCGTTCGATGCTTGTTACACGCTCGGGGCTGACAAGAAGGGCAAGCTCGAAGGCACGATCACGGTCAAAGCGACGGTGGGTCCGCTCGGCAAAGTGATTGACGTAGCGGTGGTCAAATCGACCGTGAAAAACTCCAAGGTCAATGATTGTGTTGGTGCCGCATTCAAAAAGGTTGTCTTTCCACAACCCAAAGGTGGCGTGGCCATTGTCACGTACCCGATGACGTTCGGCGGAGAAGTCGTGATTAAGAAGTAATCGTCACGGCCCGCGAAATGCGATATTGCGATTACGAGGTGACGACACGGAGGGAACGCGAGAATTGGAGGCGGGAGTTTTCGCGGTTACCGCATGAAACTCTGCATGAGAATCAGACTCGTTCATTTTTTCGGCGGCTCATTGCGAGGCCGAAAGCCGCGATAGCGCCCAGGATCCCGAGTGCGCTGCCCGACGACTCACCGGTGACTCCCGCTTGCGCGCACGAGAAACCCGCTTCGCCTTCGGCTGTGCAACTAGCACCGCTGCATTGCGCATCGCCGTACGCATAACCCTTGACCTCGATCTGCAAGAGGCTCTTCAGGTCGGCAATGCATTTGTCGAGTTGATCGCCAACATCGACATATTGCCCATCGCAAAACAACGCGCCGTCTGGTGCTGCACAAGCGGTTTGGCATCCGCCCGTGAGACTGGTTTCGCACTCGACGAAACCTTTGGCTTGACAATCCACTTGGCAACTCACGTTTGCTTGGGCTTCGCAAGAGCCGCCACAAGACGCTGAACATTTCGCTTTGCAATCGGCGCTCGGCGCTGTTGCTTCGCACTTCGCTGAACATTTGCCGGAACACGTCGAATCGCAAGATGCACGACAACGATCGTTGTCATTGGCGCCGGTGCATGTATCAGCGCAGCTATTGCCACAATCGGCTTCGCACGACGCCGCACACTCGAACTTGCCGGGATCGACGGCACAACTCGCTTCGCACGACGCACCACACGATGCTGTGCACATGACGTCGAGCATCGCCGTGCAGCCGCCATTGCAACCCACATAAAGATCGGCCGAGCATTGTGCGCTGAAATTTATCGGGGTGCACGATGCCGTGCATCCACCTGTGACACGCATTTCGCACTGCGCGCCCGCACCCAACTCGATTCCGCATGAATCGGAGATGCCGGCGTTGGCTGGCGCCGCGACTCCCATAAACGCCGTGGCAAGTGCAACTGCAAGAACGGGGGCAAAGAATGTACGCATGGTGAGGTTCTCCTGGTTCAGATAAGCCGTCGATCTGCTTCGACCCCGCAGGCTTAGGCGGTTTCCGCCCAACGCGCAAGGGCAAAGCCTATCTCGGACGGGCGATGGCAAATAAGATTCATGCTTGCATGGTACATGCCGACGCAAAAAACTCTCGACGGCGCACACCGCCCAGAACGTGCTCCGTGCCCAGACGAACCTACGCGACACTTCGTAACCAAGTTTTCTGCGGGTTCAACGCATTGTCGATGGATACTACCCGGGGGACTAGACGAACGAACCATTTCGCTGAAGATAACAGGCACGGTCGGACACGCAGAGCGCGGGCGGCCGATTTCGTTGGCATACGCTAATGAAGAAAAGGGGAAAACATCCAATGTGGCAGTATCAAAAGCTCTCGATGTTGCTTGGTCTCGGACTGGTTGCCATTTCGTCGAGCACCGGATGTGCGACCAGCGTAGACGATCCCATCCTGGACGAGGAAGCAATGTCCGCAGACGATACGGCGGAAAGCAGTGAAGCACTGACGGCGAGTGATGGCTGGGGCGGAGGCGCATACCGAGGATACGGCGGCTACGGGTACGGGTACGGGTATGGCCGGGGCGTTGCCTTGCGCAGGTACTACGGAAACGCGGTCGGCTATGGATACGGCGGCTACGGACGCGGCTATGGATACGGCAGCTACGGACACGGTGGCTACGGATACGGTGGCTATGGCCATGGCGGCTATGGCCATGGCGGCTATGGCCACGACCAAAACGTCATCATCGTCAACGGCGATGTCGTCGAACCCGATGATTACGATGATTACGACGGGTGCGACGGAGACCCATTACTCGATGACGACTGGAACTGATCCTACGCCGTAGTCGATAGCGCCGGTCGTTTGCAGTCGTGATCTTGCAATGGCAAAAAATCACGGACCGCAGGCGACCGGCGCGCGACGTTGTTCGAAACGTCGACGCATGTCGATATGGTCAAACGATTTCCACTCAGAGGAGCACAGGCAAAACTTCCTCGGCACGTCCCACCAAAATTTCATCAAAATATGGATTCGGTGGCAAAGGTGGCTCGACATTCACAAAAATTGTCCGCGCACCGGCGAAATCCGCTTCTCTCACATACGAGGCAGCCGGAAAAACCACACCGCTCGTTCCCACCGCAATGAATACGTCACAGTGGCGCAAGGCCTCTTTGGCTGCTCGTTCTTCACGTGGATCCAAGTATTCGTCGAAAAGCACGATGTCATAACGCATCAAACGTCTGCATTGGAGACAAACCGGGGGTTCTTCTGGTGGTAGTTGCGCCTGATCGAACGACAATTTGGCGCCGCATGCGTCGTCTGGGCATCGCAATCGAAAAAGCGATCCGTGAATTTCCACAACGTTTACATTTCCAGCACGCTGGTGAAGGTTGTCGACATTTTGGGTAAGAACGACAACGCGCCCTTGCGTATGTGCTCGCGCGAATGCGGCCATTGCAAGGTGCGCAGGGTTCGGCTTGGCGTCCGCAACGACCATAGCAAATTTGCGATGCGCTTGAAAACAAGCGCGAGGGTCACGGTCCATCGCGGCAGCGGTCGCCCAGGACTCGATGTCGACTTCGTTCCACAATCCTCCAGGACCGCGATAAGGTCGAATGCCCGAGGCGACGGAAACGCCAGCTCCGGTCAAAAACGTCACACGTGTTTGGGGCGAAATGTCGAGTTTGCGAATCACCAAAGCAGGATACACAAAAATCACGAATCTGCATTCGTAACATCCCTTTTATTCGAGTCTCAATACATCCACCGTCGTCAAACCCGTCCCGACGACACGCATCGGCTGGCGACCACGACCATTCCACGACACCTGAAAGATCTCCGTGCCCGGGCGCTTCACAATCGAAACCGGATCCACATACAAGAACCCTTTTCGAAAACGCGTGGGCGGAATGGCCAAGGGTTGACCGACTTCACGCAATGCCGGATCAGCCATCGTGAGCGACCCACGCGCCCGCTCGAGCACTTTCGATCGTACGGTGATGAACGATCCCGTCGGCATAGGCCCAGGCGCACGCAACATGATGTCGAGTCGCGGATGCACGCCTTCATTCATTTGAACACCAACGATCTCGAGACCACCTTCAAACGTTGCTTCAACCGGCCGAAGTTGTCGCTTCAGTTCGACGAGAAGAGCGGCAGCACCAGCGTCGTCGCCACGTTCGATCGCGATGTTGTAGGCGATGCGCTGTTCATCGAAGGTCTTGGGCAGAGCATCGGGAACCGCGGCGTCTTGCTTCCAATGCGTGCGCAACTCCCAGGTGAGCCATGGATCGGTGACGATCTTTCGGACAGGCTCCGTAGCCGAGACAAACGCCCACTCGAACAGAGAAGGTTCCCGTTCGACAAACGAAAACGCATCGATGGGCGCCGCTGGCTGGCGTGGATCAACGCGCCAAAAATGTCCGACAGCCGTGACGTG
>JANORL010001006.1:0-11514 GCA_031415295.1 Polyangiaceae bacterium
CGTGGGTGGCCTCGAGACGGGGTGTGCAAAACCATCGGGCGGACGTGCCGAATTCGACGCCAAGTTTCATGGCGTCCACGAGGCATTCCATAAGGTATTGGAGAGTTCGCGCTAGAACGCCGTTCAGTTTGCAAATTGGCAAATTTCGGGGGGTATGGGGGGCGGAGCAGCCGGCTCGTCTTTTTGGCATTTCCCAAAACACATAAAGAGCCGCCTGCGAGCCCCCAACGTGACTGGGCGCGCGCAGCGCGTGTCCCACACGCGCGAAGCGAGCGTTCAAATCAAGACCCGCATCAAACTGAACGGCGTTCTAGGTGGCTGGTGGCAAACGTCGCGAGCGCCCGAAAGCTAGGGCGAGGGAGCGAGGAATCCTATAGGATTTCGAGCGATGTCGACCGACGATTTCGGGTGCGCAGCAGTTTGACACCTGCCACCTACCGCGAACTCTCCAATACCTTATGGAATGCCTCGTGGACGCCATGAAACTTGGCGTCGAATTCGGCACGTCCGCCCGATGGTTTTGCACACTCCGTCTCGAGGCCACCCACGGCGGTAACAAGACCCTGCGCCGCAGTTCGATAATCCGCCTCCTTTGCACGCGCAGACTCTGGGATGTTCTTGTCCATTGCTCCCGCACGCTGCACGAAAGTGGGAATGGCCTCGCAAGTCTTGGTCTCGCGCTCGGGCCCCTTCGGCGCATGCCACAATGGTGAAAGCACGTCGTGCATTTCACGGACCGCACCCGTCATCTCTGGATGTTCATGTGCGCCGTGCTCACCGTGCTTACCGTGCTCACCATGCTCACCGTGCTCATGGTGACCGTGTGTGCCTTCGGCGGGAGGTGGCGCGCCGGCACAACCCCCCACGAGAAGAGAGCAAAAACCAACGGCGACAAACGCCAGGATGTTCGAGGAGAAAATCGATGTTGTCTTCATGGCGGGCTCTCTAGCATGAGTTTCCACCAGAAAGGTAATACTTTGTGCAGCCTTATTTCGTCGCGATACACTCGCCTTCGCCGCGGAAGTGACCAAGCGTGCGCGACAGGCCCGTGACAAACGCGCCGAGATCATTGATGTTTGCCGCGCTTCCCGTACCGTAACCGCCACTGCTCGGCTCAATGTCGGTTAGCTTCTTCTGCGTCAATTCCGCAAGCGTGACTTCGCCATCGTTGTCCGCATCGGTCGCGGCGATTGCATCGAATCGCAAGACGGCATCAGGCGATTGCAAATCATCGTAAAAGAAATGATCGCCATGAATGGTGAGTTCGACGTCGTCCGTCCCGCCATTCGTCACGAGCACACCTTTGATCTCGCGCCCATCCTTGTCACCCGAGCATTGCGCATAAACGGTGGGCGGGGTAAAACCCCAACGAAAGGTTTTCTTCACAGCGCCTTTTTCAGCCGACCCTTCCACGTAAACGGCATACCCCATATCGCTCATCATCGTGAGATCCGCAGCCGCCGCCCCTTCAGCAAGCACCGTGCTCATGCTGGCCTGTCGAATCGAGTACGAAACGTCCGTCCACGGTTTGGCCGCAAGGTTATTGAAGGTAATCACGGGTTTGACCCCGGGCGCGTGGTGATCGAAGAGTTTTCTCTCCTCCATTTTACCACCCACGACGCCCGTAGCATCTTCAACGCGTACGTCGCCAATCACCACAAGGAACTTCGTGAACTTGACGGTCCAGCCATCAGCAAACTCGGATGCCGGTATTTCTTTTTCAATATAATCCTCGCCCCACGTTGCAAACGATACTGAACCCGTTCCGAAATATTCTTCGCCGCCGCACCCAAGAAAAAGTACCGTCCCCAGCAGGACCGTGGTTTTCGCAAAATATGTTCTCATTTTTTCTCTCTGGTATGGCGTTACGTTTTCAGGGTGTCGTGTATTGAAATTGAATGGCCGGAGCTTTTTTGATTCCGCGCTCGATCGCCCGAAACGGTGCCGAATCCCGCGGCAACAAAACGGGGTTACCATCCATGCTCTCTGGTATCGTATCGAATTCGATTTGATCGAGCCATAAACTCATAACGACACGAATCGTAATCGTCCCGTCCGCTTGAACATCAGGCTCGCCTTCAAAAGCGCATCCTTCCACCCGCGGCTCGCCGGCAGCATCGAGGATATCCGCGATATCGAGTTCGGCGCGAAATAACCGCTTCATCGTATCTTTGGTTCCTTCGCCCTCGAGCACGATCACGTGCCCTCCAAGCGTTTCGACCGCCTCACCCACGGGTTTGTCGGCGAATGTAAATCGCCCGGAACGATAAACCCCCGACACTCCCTCGCCAGGCGGCAACGTGGCCTCGCCAAGCGCGAGATCAACAGAGGACGGCGTCAGCATCTCCCCCATTGCGTCTCCTGCCACGTAATGCCCCGGGTGCGCGTATGCCGAACGAATGCCAATGAACCGGGAGTCCTTGCGCGGGTTTATTGCTGCGAATGCCGGAGATCCATTCCAATAATAAAGCGGGCCAATCGACAATGCAGCCTTGGTGAGGACAATCGACCAACCATAAGCATTCACAATGGGGGCATCCACCGCATCCGCCGCGACGATACGCGTCGCATAAGAAACTCGTTTTTCAGCGGTCGAATTCGTGCAGGATGTTCCAAGCGAAGCGCTGAGGATCGTCGACGATAGAAACAGCAGGGGGCCCGCGAATGTGACGAAGCCTAAACGTTGCCAACGTGAATGCATATTTCGTCCTTGTCTTTCAGGTCATGAACCGAGATGTAGCGAAAGGGTTGCAAGAAGCGTAAATGGCGAGCCCACGGTGACAATCTGCCGAGGCACGAGCAACGGCGCAGCCCCGCGAACGAAACTCGATGCGTACGTAAATTGGCCGTCGTACCATTTCGCGTCGAGCAGGTTCTCAATGTCGACTTTGAATGAAACCTCGCGCAAACGTAGACCGACCGTCACATCGGCAAGGAAAATGTCCCTGCCAAACTCTCCATAGGGGAGCGGCCGTCGACCGAGGTATGATAGACCCGTGCCGAAATGCCCCACGAGATCCCGACCGAAAATGCGTGCAAGAGTTGGTGTCAACGCAACGTCCGCACGCGCAACGAATAGCGGAGCATATGGGACGAGCGCGCCTTCTTGTTGATTGGCATCGCTCGCAGAGAATGCTGCGTGCGTATAGGTCACGCTGCCGCTTTGGACGATCCATGGTCGCGGCCGCATTGTGAAATCGACGGAAAAACCCGTGCGTGAACTCGCAGGTGCTCGCTCGTTTCGCGCCGTCGTCTCTTCGAAAACGAGGTCGTCGGACAAACGCGTGTGGAATCCCGCGAGACTTGCATTCAAGCGTTCACCGTCCAAGTATCGGAGTCCCGCTTCAAACGATCGAATCGTGGTAAAAGGCGCGCGTTCGCCATCGCCTAGGCTCCTCGCTTGCGGTGAACGAAATCCGTCGCCATAACTTGCCAATGCATGGAGGCCCCCTGGAAGCGCAACGTCGACGGTTGCTTTGCCCCCCACATGCGTACCCATGGCGGCACGCGCTGCACCACTGCCCTCGCGTGCCAAGTCCGTAACTCCATAATAGAGTCCATCGACGCGCAGACCACCACGGACAACGACGCGCCGGACGGGCCGCAAGCTAGCGTCGATCCAGGCTCCGGCATCCATGCCGCGAATGCTCGCATCGACGAGCGTAGCCGTTACATGGTCGTCGATCACCGACAGACTTTTTTGCGATTGATCAATAAAATCGCTACGCGCGAATGCGCCTACCTCGACCGTGTCCGCCGCTGACAACAACCGCATTTTACGCCGATGATACGCAGTAAACCCAACGGTGAACGCTTCATTGATTTGTTGTTGCGAATCTCCATTCACCGGATCGACAATGAATCCCGTGTAGTTCGCGCGTAACCGTAAACTGCGGCCAATAAAGTACGGAGTCACCGCCGTTCGTGCTGCACCGTCATCGGATTCGTGCTCGACACCCACGACGAATTGGGCCCGGGTAGAATCTCCGCCCTGACGAGGGTCATTCGTCGCAAATCGATCCATACGCTCGCTCTCCACGTCGTCGCGAAGAACCACGCCGGCCGAAGAGAAACGCGCCGCATACGCCGACGTCATGATCCGAATCGACAAATTGTTTCCTACGGGAAATACCCATTGCGCTACCGCAGAAGCACGCCGCGCCGCGCGCGAGGGACCAAAACCATCGGTGCTTTGCACCTCTGCTGCCGCAAAGGTTTCTTCAGGCGCATTCGCTGGACGATACGCCACGAACAGACGGCGCTCGCCATACATGCCGAGTCCTAGCGACGTCGTGAAACCACGTTCGGCAAGACCGAGGTCAAACTCGATGGTGCCCGCAACTGCAAAATCACCTTGACGTGGATCGAATGGACCATACGTGGCGCGAACTCGCCGAACAACCTCCGGCATAATAAAATGAAGGTCGGCATATCCTTGACCATGAAGGTTCGACACTTCATTGACGGGAGCGCCAGCAACCCGCAGTTCAATGTCCTGCCCATGTCCGGCATCAAAACCGCGTAAAAAGATTTGATGAGCTTTGCCTTGACCACCATGTTGCGTAATGAATACGCCCGGTAAAACTTTTAATAAATCGCTCGCCGTTCGATGGGAAGCCGCCGTGAGCACGTCGCGCTGTTTCACAACCGTGGACGCACTACGCGGCGGCTGCTGCCCGATAACCGTCACAGAAAGCGGCGGCGACGGCGTTGGCAGCGGTGATGGCAATGGTGATGGTAATGGTGATGGTGATGGTGATGGTAATGGTGACGACGGTAGATCGGGTTTGGCAGGTTCAACGTTTCGAGACGCCATGAACCGCGCAACGAGCCGAATCTTCGCTTTGACGGCCACGCTGTTTTTTCGTGCCGGCTCAAAACGCCAGCGCGCGACCGCCCTCATCGCTTCTGCATCAAACGACGGCGAAACACTCGCTTCCACTTCCACAGCGATAACACTTCCGTCTTGTGCGACCGTCACCACCAGCGGCACGAGAACATCGTGCGCCTCGGCGTGCCCGTCTGGCCATTCCGGGGTAGGCTGCGTCATGGGAACAGGTGGCGTAACGCCGTCGTGCGCAAGAGCCGGTAGGGCGGCAGCACTCGAAATCATCGCCACGATCAAGGACAAGGTAAACTTCACGGATCTAACTTCGGCGCCAATGTGTAACACGAACACAGAGCATCGTGCTACCACAGATCATCGTGCTACGTATTTTCTGCTTTCAGAGGGTGTTGAACAGACGTCGCGAGCGTTTCGCAGTTTTTTGTCAATGAGGCGAGAACCCGGAAGAAGAGCGAATACGACTGTTGTCTCCGCGGCGTGCTTTTCCGTGGCCGTAGCCGCGTGTAGTGCAGCCGGTGGACCGGTCGTGCCCGCCCAAGCGAATTCGGAATCAATGGCGGATTCGGGAGTGGACGCGCCATCGGACTCGTCCGTGGAATCGGCTACGGATGCGAGCGCGGCATACCAAACGGATGCGCCTCCCGGTAACATCGACGTGCCCATCGGGGCATGTTTGCCTCGTAAAACCAAAACCATTCCCGTCGTAAAGGTTGGACCAACCCGCGTCGGTTTTCCCACGAACCTTGTTCAGCACTTCGTTCGCAAAGGAGCTCGTCCCGCGGTCGACGATTGCGTTCGTGCAGCGCGAGAGCGGGAGCCAAACGTCGCGGGCAAGATCGTCCTGCATTTCGAGCTTCCGACGACGGGCGGAATCAAAGATGCGGCGGTATCCCGCGGGGTTGGTGATCGCTTGTTGCACGAATGCATCACGAACGCGTTCGAACAGGCGCCCATGCCTGTTTTGCGCGACGGAGGCAAAACGATTATCGACAATTTCGGCGTCGTGGTTTGCCCGGACGGACACACGGAATGGCCCATCGAGGGAGGATTTCGCTGAGACAAGATTGATGAGTTTTCGTCGCAACAATAAAGACGCGCCTAGCGAGTTCGCGGTCTGCCGACGGTATCCAGCTTTGCAAGGTTTTTTCCGGCAGAACCTGCGTCAGAGCCGCGGCATCCATAATCAATCACGCTTTCATGGGCAATGGGACGCAAGGTTGCCCATTCGATCGCTTCGAGATGAACATCTGTTCATCTCAACGTGGGTGGCACACTCCTCGATGCGGCACCGTCCTCGGCGAAGCAAAACTTTACGCGACGCAAGGGCATATTCCGACGTCGTGTGTCAGTCTGGCGCCGAACGTCCCCACCGCTCATGCGCTCACCCCTACTCCCCATCTTTCTCACGGTCTTCGTCGACGTCCTAGGTCTGACGCTGATCCTCCCATTGCTCCCGTTTTACGCCAAAGACTACGGCGCGTCTGACTTTCAAGTCGGACTACTGACGTCGGTCTACGCGCTGGCCATGTTTGTCGCGGGCCCAATCCTCGGACGGATTTCAGATCGCGTCGGACGTAAACCTGTCCTTCTCGTCAGCCAGTTTGGAACACTCGTGGGATGGCTCGTGCTCGCCTTTGCACCAAGCCTCGAGATGCTCTTTGTGGGGCGCATCATTTCAGGGTTGACCGCCGGAAACCTCAGCACCGCTCAAGCGTACATTTCAGACGTCACCGAAGCGAACGAAGAACGCACGCAAGCGTTCGGATTTTTTGGGATCGCCTTCGGTCTAGGCTTCGTTCTCGGGCCCGGCATCACCGTGCTCTTGACCAAGTTTTTCTCCGATCACGCGGACAAACTCACCAAATACCGCGCGCCTACACTCTTCGCTGCGGGTTTGTCTCTCCTGTCCATCTTGCTCACGGCGTTTCTGTTACGTTCCCCAAAGCCTGTCGTACGACAACCCAAAGAAGGACGCTCGTCGGCGTTCGTCCATTTTTTTCGACGCCGTCACACGCGGACACTGCTTGTACAATTTTTCTTTTTTAGCCTGTCATTTGCCGGTTTGACCGGGGGATTGGCGCTGTACTTGCAACACAATTTTCAGTTCGGTGTCGAACAAACTGGCTTGGTTTTTGGCTTTTCCGGCTTCATCGGCGCATTCGCTCAAGGCGGCTTGCGCAAGTTGGCCCGAAGGTTTGGCGAGGAACGTCTCGCCATGGGCGGCTTGGCGTTGATGGCCCTTGGATACGTCTTCCTCGGAGCCGCGCATCATGTTGCCATCTTGGCCGTACTCATCGTCATCAGTTCGCTGGGAGGAGCCGTCGTCCGCCCGAGCGTCACAACACTCATCACACGCGCCGTTTCCGAAGAAGAACAAGGTTCGATCCTTGGCGTGACTCAATCCTTGGGGAGTTTGGCACAAGCAGTAGGACCGGCCGCCACGACGTGGCTCATCGGACGTGATCAAATCGCCATGTATGGATTTTTTTGCGGCGGATTCAGCCTCTTGGGATGTTTCGTCGCGATGTGGCGTGAACGAGACGACTCGCTCGCCAAGCAAGCATCCGTCGAAATTTAGACCGCGACAAACCTTTGGTACTCATACGATTGTCGCATCTGGCCTGCGTTTAGAGGGCTTTTTGCCGCGCGCAATACCGCAGACCATCTTTCAAGTTGCGCAGCGTTTTTACGTCGCCCATGCCGACACCAAGCGCCACGACCGTTTGCGCAACAGCAGGTTGCAGCCCCGTAATCACCGTTTGCGCACCAACGAGCCCCGCGGCACGCGCGATCGCCAGCAGCCGATCAGCGGTGGATGTATCCAGCACAGGAACGCCGGTGAGGTCGATGATCAAAAAGCGCGCTTGCTCTGAAACGACAGCGCCGAGCGCCATGTTCATCATCTCGGCAGCACGAGCACTATCGACAACACCGATGATGGGCAAACACAACACGCCATCCTGCACTTCGAGAATCGGTGTCGAAAGCTCGCGAATCGCATTCGCTTGCCGCTCGATCAGAACGAGTTTTTCGCGTTGATCTTCGTCGGCGAGTCTACGTTCGGTGATGTCTGCGAACGAACCAGCGAACCTGATGAGCCCACCTTTGTCGTCCCAAAGAGCGTACCAAGTTGCGCCTACCCATACGGCTGAACCATCGGCGTGTACGAGACGGTACTCAAGGTACGACTCTGCACGACGCTCGTTGATATGCCCTTGGTATTCTCGCCAAACGATCTCGTAGTCGTCGGGATGAAGGTGCTTGTTGAACTCGGCGAGTGCCTTCGGGGCATCTTTTGCCGTGATGCCCATGATCCGGAGAAGCCCTTCGGAAACGTACATCGGGGCATCAAGGTCGATACCGTTGTTAGGATCACGCGGC
Organism: Polyangiaceae bacterium; assembly: GCA_031415295.1. Taxonomy (GTDB): domain Bacteria; phylum Myxococcota_A; class Polyangia; order Polyangiales; family Polyangiaceae; genus Polyangium. Next base: position 8,228 of record JANORL010001006.1, read on the forward strand.
TTATAGTCCCAAAAACCACTCCGCGATCCACGCATGAGCATCTCGAATCGCGCAACACTCTCTTCAGCGCGCAAGCGTTGCGCCTCGATTTCCGAGCGATCAACGGCGATCGAAAGGAGTGCGCGCACTTTGCCTTCGTCGTCAGTCAGCGGCGCATTGTGCCACTCGCACCGGATCAGCTGCCCACTCTTCGTGATGTTGAGCCCGATTTCCGCTCGGCCACCTGCGGATTTTCCATCGCCTAACACCGCGCCGATTTCGCGTACTTGTCCGCGCAAGTGTTCGGGGACAATCAGTTCGACGAGTTGTTTGCCGAGGGCTTCGCTGCGGGAAAACCCGAACATTGTCTCGGCTCCTTTGCTCCATTCGCTGATTCCACGCTCGATATCGATTTCGATCATGGCCACAGGAGCGCGACGCAGGTACATCTCGAGCCGACGTGCAGCCGTGATCGTTGCTTTACGCGGTTGTTCGATCGCCCGCGCGCAACAAAACACGAGCGCGCGTTCGAAAACGACACGCATGGTCCATTCGATCCAACGGTAGGAACCATCGGCACAACGAAACCGTGATTCCTGCACAATGGCCCCTTGAGCTTCGAGCGAAATACGCGACGTCCGACTTGACGGGTCGCGATCTTCAGGATGCACGTAGTCATCCATGAGTGCTCCATTCAACCGCGCCAAAGGATGCCCAGTGACGCGTGTCCACGCATCATTGGGCTGAAGCATGCGGTTTTCCATGTCGAGCACGCACATGAGCGCAGGTGCTTTCTGGAAAAACTCGGTCAAGTCGAAGGAGGCAGCAGGTTTGTTTTCTTCCATGATCGCGCGCACGTAGCTTATCAAAGCCTACGCCGTCGTGCTGAAAACCTGGCCCTGCTCAACGCACCTTGTCACAATCGCGCGATGCAAACGCGGTCCCCTTGGCGATCGAGCTACGGCAATAGGTCATGCCTCTTGACAGTCATGATTGGGGCAAGTCTGACGTGCACAGCTTGCAACGATTTGCGAGCGTTCTCGACGGAATCAGGCGAAGCCTATTGTGGCGCGATCACGCTCGGCAGCGCATTCCGGGCTGGCCTCAGTCCCCGCGTGCAGATGCGGCTCGAAGTCGACGCCAATGCCATCGAAGGCCCGGATTCGCCTGGACGATTGTCGACATTCGAAGCTTCGACGACGGAACTGCCAGCGCGACGTCTCTTCGAAAACGCAAGCCTTCGGCCCATACCGCCATTGGCCCACGATCCCCTTTCACGCCTCGAGATAGGCGAAGGACGCGAACGAAATGCCGTGTATGCCGTGTCTCCACGAGAATCTACGGCTGGTGCCGTGCTCGCTTTTTTATCGCTCAGATCCGACGATGGTATCGAAGTCCGGCTCTTGCGAGCCGGTACTGATACCAACGATGATGACAACCGCAAACTCATTTTCGGATTGTTTTCGCTTGTCAAACGGGAGGGTTCATGCGGATTCTAGGCATTGAGACGTCATGCGACGAAACGGCGGCAGCGGTCGTGACGGACGCGGGCCTCGTGATGTCCGACATCGTCCGTAGTCAAATTGCGCTCCACGCGCCTTATGGCGGCATCGTTCCAGAAATTGCCGCGCGTGATCATACACGCTCGATTGTGCCAGTCATCCGCGCAGCCCTCGATGGTGCGGGGATGCAATTGTCGGAGGTCGACGGGATTGCTGTCACGTGCAGGCCAGGTCTTGCAGGCGCGTTACTCGTAGGTTTGTCCACGGCAAAGGGTTTGTCGTTCTCGATCGAGCGACCCCTCGTTGGTGTCGATCATCTCGTGGGACATCTGTTGGCGGTATTTTTGCAACGTGGTGAACAACCTGTCGACGTGCCTGCATATCCCTACCTTGGACTTTTGGCCTCAGGAGGGCACACAGCACTTTATCGCGTGGATGCTCCGCGTCTCGATGCGATTCGAGAAATCGGGGCAACTCGCGATGATGCAGCGGGAGAAGCTTTCGACAAGGTTGGGAAGCTATTGGGCCTTGGGTATCCGGGTGGTCCGGTCGTGGACAAACTCGCAGCAACTGGCGATGCATCGCGGGCCAAACATGCCTTACCCAAGACGACGGTTTATCGAAAGAATCTCGAATTCAGCTTTTCGGGGATTAAAAGTTCGATCGCCCGCCATGTCGCGTCGGTCGGACACCCTATCGAAGGACAACCATTGCATGATTTGTGCGCGGCGTTTCAATGGGCCGTGGTGGAGGCTTTGGTAGGAAAAACCATTCAAGCCGCGCAAACCGAAGGGCTCGAACGCGTGGTCTTGGCAGGCGGTGTTGCAGCCAATCGAGGGCTTCGCGCGCGTATGGCAGAAAAGTGCAAAAGTGCGAAGTTGTCGCTGTTCGTGCCCCCGTTTGCGAGTTGCACGGACAATGCGGCGATGATTGCGTATGCAGGAGCGCAGCGGCTCGTGGCGGGCGAAAAAGACGGAATGGACTTGGCGCCGTCGACGAAAACGGCGCTCGAACGATTGACGCGTAAAGGAGGCGGGCCGCGTTAGAGCGTGTTGAAGAGGCTCTTAGAGGGTGTTCATCAGGGTTTGACCGCAATTCGCGGCTCACCCCCCGGGCCATAAGCGCTAACTTACCCTTGTTTGTCGACCGGTTGAGCGCGTCGCGCTCAACCCTAGTCAGGAAAAATTCCGACAAGCACTACGCGCTTTCGGCATTTTCCCTCTATCCAGTTGACAATGGGGCTGCCGCCCCAAACCCCGCCGGAATAGAGATTTGAGGGCGATGGATGTCTAAGTTAGCGCTTATGGGATGAGGAGGTGAGGCGCTTTTGCCTGGTGAACAAGCTCTTGGATACGCGGAGTCATTCACCAAATCACGATACGTTTGTCACCACTACGCACCATCGGGTCGGTCGGCTTGCAATCGAATGCGCCGACGAATGCATCGAGGTTCGAAGGAGCGCCATTGGCACGAAAGCGCGGGGGCGCGTGGGGATCGGTATTGAGTCGCACGCGCATTTCTTCGGGGCGATAGTGACGACGCCAGCTCACTGCCCAATTGAGGAAAAACCGCTGCTGCTGCGTGTATCCGTCAATTTGCGCCATACGCATCGTCCTAAGCGCGTAATTCAATGCATCGAGCGACACCGTGATTCCGCCGAGGTCGGCAATGTTTTCCCCAAGCGTGAGTTCACCTTTGACATGTAAATCATCAATGGCCACGTATTCGTCGAACTGGGCAACCAATTTCCCGGTACGCGCCTTGAAGTTTTTCATGTCTTCTTCGGTCCACCAATTCTTGTTGTTG
>JANORL010001007.1:0-2541 GCA_031415295.1 Polyangiaceae bacterium
GCCATTGCTTGTACTCAAGCCATTGCTCGTGCTCAGGCCACTGCTTGGACTGTTCAGTCCATTGATCGCCGTGAGCCCATTCACTACACTCGTTCCCGCCTGCTCCGCTTCCCCCACGCTCGACTCGTCCCAGCCAATCCCCTCGTAGCTGTTACATCCCACCAGCGAACCAAACATCATTATCCATGCCGCAACGTGTCGTGATTTCATGACCGTCTCCCAGGTTTGTTTATTAGGAACGCGAAGCACATCGAAAGAGTACCGAATGTTCGTTCCTCTCGTTGCCCACCCGAGTGAGCCGCTGAGCGATATCAGCATCGCCACCCGATGTTCTCACAATCCGTATCAAAATGGAAGCTTTTTTTAATATTTCGATTGCGTTCCGGCGAACCATTCCATTGCTCATGTTGAGCAGATCCTGCTCAATAGGTGCGTTTGGCATGCCATTGATGTACCGACGCTCAAGGGCTTGCATAACACAAACATCAAGACTTTCGTTGCTTGAACGATTCCGCCGTTGCGTCGGAACTTGTTGGCATTGGCTCCAACTTGCGACATCATGGACGACCAACCCCGCCGAGACACCCATGACCCGTCAATTGATTCTCGCTTGCGCAGCGCTCGTCGCCGCACCCCTCGTGCTCACCACGCATGCTGCCCATGCATGTTCGTGCGTCGAACCGCAACCATACTTGTTGTCTCCATCCACTTCGCATCCGGCTCCGTTGAATGCTCGAGTCCGAGTCGCTTTGCCGAAGTACCTCGCAGGAAAACTCTCGTTGCGCAAACATCGCGGCGCGGAAATCATCGTAAAACGTACCGACAGTCCGCTCCCAAATACCGCGCATGTGGAACTCGTACCGGCGCAACTATTGGATGCCGATACGCGATACGAAGTCGCGCTCGTGAATCCCGAACTGCATCCCAGTACGTTGGTGTTCGGCACATTCATGACGGGTAACTCCACCGATACCAGTGCGCCGCTACCGGCCAAGATTTCCAAAACGATCGTCAATGGTCATCGGGCGAGCGCCATGACCAGTTGCGGCGTGTCTACTCCATGGGTCGAGGTGTCCTTGAGTGGGGCACGTGATCCCGATCGTACCGACGCGCAACTTTTGTATGCAGTATGGGCCTCGAATGCACGTGGTATCATTGATCTCAATGCACCTCCAACAGCGTACCTTTTTGAAAAAAACGGCAAAATCAAGCTGGGAAGAATTTCGTATTGTGACCCCGATGAATTTCCTTTGCCGCGTCAAGGTGCGTTGACGTTGGCCATTGCGACGATCGATGAAGCGGGCAATCGCAGTTCGGTGCAGCGTGTGGGGCTGGTCATGACTGCGCCAGTCGAGGCAAATCGATGAAGTTTTACCTGCCCATTGGTGCATTGTTGGTGTTTGGATGTGTTTCGCCGCCGCTGTCGTCGAATACCACTTCGGTGATCATTCCGAAAGCGTCGACGACAACATTGCCCGAGCCTTCCGCCGAGCCTGCGGAATCGGTTCCTGCCGGCAATCCTCGATTGCAGATTGCCATTGGTGACCAAACCGTATGTTTACGTGTCGATTCCTCATTGCGGTGTTGGGCGCGTCATGCGGCGGCGCAAGTGCCACTTTTGGCGGGGATGCCCCCTATTGCCGGAATTGGAGACGTTTCTGATGTGGCGGTTGGAGAGTATCACGTATGCGCAGTGGCGGACAAAGGCAAGGTATTTTGCTGGGGTCGCAATTCTTATGGGCAGCTTGGGGCACGGCGTAGCGAGGAACATGTGGATGCGCCGGTTCGCGTCGAGGGGATTGAAGGAGCGGTGTCCATAACGGCGGGAATGATGCATTCGTGCGTATTGCTGGGAGATGGCCGCGTGAGTTGTTGGGGATGGAATGCCGAAGGGCAAACCGGTAGCGATACCGAATATGCGGACGACGTTCGGATGCTCGTTGTACCCGAAATCGTGGCGGGAATTTCCGGGGCAACGACGATTGCTGCAGGACGAGATCAAACGTGTGCGAAAACGAAAACGGGATGGTCGTGCTGGGGGCGGTCGTACATGAAATCGCAAACAGAAGCACGCGGAATCCACCACAATCAGCCGGCGAAGGTAGACGAGCTGAACGATATGTTGCAGATCGCGTTGAAAGACGAGACCGCGTGTGGACTTTTCACGGGCGGACACGTTGGATGCTGGGGATCGGGCGCATTTAGTATTTTACCGAGTCGTCCATCGCGGGCCGATGTTCCGTTGCCGGTCATTTTGCCCGTAGCGCAAAGTCTTGCTGCGGGCGCATACCACGGTTGTGCGATTCTTGAAAATGGTCGCGTATCGTGCTGGGGATGGAATAACCACGGAGAATTGGGACGCACGCCGCAACCAGATTACAAGCCTCGCGAGTCGGCACTCGTGGATGGATTGCCTGTGCACATAGATTCGTTGTCCCTTGGATTGGGGACATCGTGTGCCATTGTGCACCGTGATCAACTTTGGTGTTGGGGTGTTGCGCCGCATTTGCCATTGGAGCACGGAGTGGGTTCTGGGACGCC
>JANORL010001008.1:0-6196 GCA_031415295.1 Polyangiaceae bacterium
CCCGACTCTTGCCCTCTAGCCAGTTTACGATGGGGGGCTACGCCCCCCATACCCCCGAGATCGTTGTGATCCGCTTTCATCTCTGGTGGGTGAGGCGAACGCCTCGTCGGGACTCTCCAACTTCGCATCACTGCGTGATGCTGCGTGTAGAGGGGGAGCCGGAAGGAGCGTTCAGAGCAGGGGGCTAGGGGGGTGAGGTGCAATCAGAACAGCTCTGACGCACGCGTTCCGTAGCCGAACGAACGCGTTCACGAGCATTCATGCATCGGTCGTTGTCATCGCCCGCGAGCGAGCAGATGTGCGTTGCTGCGCGGTCCATCGACGCCAGTGCTCGACATGCCGTTTCGCAAGGGCCTGCGGAAAGCCCTGCTGAATCTGCCGTTGCAGCTCCCGTCGTCGCTCGCGCTTCGCCCTCTCGAGGTCGATCCACATCTTTGGGAGGTGGGGGTGGCGATGCTTCGGAGGCTGTCGACGTCGAGGCCGGCTTTTGCGACATCTGTCCCGGAGGTTGCGCAAACTGGCCATGCACATCGCGTTTGTCCTGACCAAGGGCTCCAAACACGTTCTGCTCGGCACTCGCAAACTGCGCTTCAGCTTCACCCAAATTTTGAGGCGCGGCTTGCGACGGAACCGACGTCATTTTCGCGTCTGCAAAGCCTGCATTCGGCGATGACGCGGCACCACAACCGGCACCAAAAAACAACGTCGCCAAAACCAGCACGAACGCGGCAGAGCCCAACTGAAGGGCAGGGGAGGATGAACGGTTCATAGATGTCTCTACATGGGACGTTCGGCCGGGCAGATTCGGCTCACGAACAGTGACAAGTCACCCGTGAGAGGGTGTTCAGCAGGCGTCGCGAGCGTTGCAAAAGTAGGGAGGGCGGCGGAAGCGTACATCGTATGCTGAGCAAGCCCGACCGACGTTTTGCAACGCGCAGCAGCCTGATGAACACCCTCTCAAACGACGATCTTCCGCGCACCTTACACGACCGCGCAAGAAACATGCACCGAACGTGAAGTGCGAATATCCCACCGATTGGGTTACCCTCAATCGGCATGTCCCTGCCTTCCGACTACGAAAAACGGTCCGCCTCCGAGAAGAGCGATCTGCTCTGGGCAAACATCAACGCCGACCCTTATCCCGACGCGAAGCTACCCGCGCGTGCACCATCACCCATCGCGCGTCTCAAGCTCTTCAGCGTCGACTACAACAAGGGATCGTTTGCCCCCGGAGACGAACTTCCTCCCGATCGTCCGAAACTCGTCCACACCTACGGCTCATGCGCGCGTGTATCGCTGCACGTTACGAACAAGCATCCGTACACCGGCATGCTTGCGCGAGGTGGCGATGCGTTGCTTCGTTTCTCGGATGCCAAAGGAGGCGGCAATTTTCTCCCGTCGCTTGCCTTCAAGTTTTTCGTCGACGGTCGTTTGTCCACAAACATTCTCCTGCTTCCGTCCGAATACCGCGACAAAGGCGATAAACGCTGTTTTTCCAGCACGTATTGCAACGCCACACCGCCCGCAAAAGAACTCGATACGAAACTCGTTCAATACTCGTTCCAGAAAACCGCCAAGGCGCTGAACGCGACGCGTCTGTACGCCGTCTACTTGCCCTTGCACGACTTCGCGTCGATCCACACGGATGGATCCAAACCCGAGAGCCCGGTTGTGCCGGATCGTATCGAGTTTGTCCCGACCGATGCCGTCAAGAACGCCTGTCCCAACGACCCAGAATTCCGACGTGCACTTGCCGCGATACCCGTGGGCACGGTCCTTTTTCGCGTGTTTGCCGCAGCGAAGATCGACAAACCCGTCGAAAGCGTCGGCGAAGTCCGCCTCGACACCGCGTGGGTCGCTTCCGCCTACGGCGACACTCGGCTTTTCTTCCAACACGATACTGGGCCGACAGGCGCGCATTCGCACTGATTCTTGGATTTCAACCCGCATTCACGTAACGAGATCTCCATGAACCGCTCAGTCGATGTCGCGACGTCACTTCTCGCCTCCGGCGCACGTTTAGGCATGGGTGTGATCGTCGGAAAGCTCGGGCCAAGACCCGACAAACTTCTGGAATTGTACGAAATGGAAGCTTCGCCCTATTGCCGCAAAGTGCGCGAAGCCTTGAGCATCCTCGACCTCGAAGCGATGATTTATCCCTGTCCACGCGAAGGGAAACGCTTTCGTCCGATCGTCGAAGAGCGCGGGGGCAAACTCCTGTTTCCGTGGTTGGTAGATCCAAACTCGGGGATCTCGCTCTACGAATCCGACGAAATCGTGAAGTATCTGTTTCGAGTCTACGGTGATGGTGACGTTCCCGTGTTGTTGCGTTTGGGTCCCGTCACAAACGCGTCCGCTTTCAGCGCGAGCGTGTGGCGTGTGGGGCTTGGTTATTTTGCGCGTCCTTCGCGTGCGCCTGCAAAACCGCTGGAATTCTGGAGCTTCGAGGGGTCGCCGTTTTGTCGTATCGTGCGTGAAGAGTTGTGCGTTCTCGAGATTCCGTACCGACTTCACAATGTCGCCAAGGGTAGTCCAAGTCGTCAAGCGTTCTTGGCTCGTAGTGGCCGCATGAGGGTTCCGTTTCTGCACGATCCCAACACGGACGTGGACATGTTCGAGTCCGCCGACATCATCGATTATTTGCGGAGGACGTACGCGACCCGCTGAGAGTGCCCCGAAGAACGCCCCGAAAGAGCCAGCGATCGGCCCTAAATCGACGCTGTATTTCGTCATTTCGTTTCGTCATCCGGATGGGCTCACCGGCAAGTTCGACCTCGAGCGGTACGAAAAAGTGCTGCTCGCAAAAGGCGATTTCAAGCCACGCAAGATCGACGATCCCGCGCTGCTCCCGCACCTCAACATTCACGTGCGTGATGGCCGTTTGTTGCGGCATTACGAACCGACGGGCCAGCTTGCGAACCTCTTTGATCCGCGATCGCTTTGGCTTTTCGAGCGAGCGCCCAAGAAGGCGAAAACAGACGTCGAGGACACCTCAGCCAAACCTGTCCCGGCCAAACCCGACGGAGAAGGCGACGTCGGTGCAGTTTCATCGACGCAACCTCCCTCGATGCCTCCGCCGGGATCGAGTGCGCCGTCTTCGAAGGAGGCCTCGAAGGAGGCATCGAAAGACGAAGGTCCGCGTAAGAATCGCGACAGCAAAAAACCGGAAGGATTGCCGTGCAAGATCACGACTGCGCCTCGTTTGTACGTGCTCGAAACGGGGTACGTCTTTGTCGTGTTTGGGGTCAAGCCCGAGGGTAAAACGCTTGCTAGTTTCCAGGATTTCTACGCGGGTGTCGTGCGCCGCGGGTTTGTGCATTTGCTTCCCGAGGGTATGCCGAAGAAGCGGATCAACAAGGAAGGGGACACCAAACCGCATCCGCTCGTGGCGATGGGTGAACAAGCGCAAATTGAAGACACGACCATTCGTCATTGGTTGCGGCTTTTCATTCCTGAAGTTTTGCTCGACGCGCCTATTGGCAGTTGGCCCAATCCGATGGCGGTCAACGTCGTATTCGTGGAAGGATTGCCCGATGCCGCGGATCGTTATCGATTACGTTTGGCGCATGCGAGTGATCAACCTATCGAACCGTCCGTAGCCGATTGCGAGATTCAAGGTCATCGTTCGATGTGGGAACCTTCCGCGCGCGAGTTGTGCATGTTTTCACCGGTTGGCATTACGTGGGCGATATGGCCGCTCGATGCCAAAGGCGTGCTGGCGCAATTCGACGGTATGGTCCTCGATCGATATGTGTACAAATGGATTCTCATCGAGCACGAGCGATTGTTTTTACTCGAATTGTCCAGTGCGTGTGCGAGTATGTCCAACAAGCCCGACGGGCGTATTTTTGGACAATTACGTTTGGCGCTTTTGCAATACACGGCGAAATTCAGTTTTGGTCATGTGAGCAGTGAAGAGCGTCACGATCATTTTTATTGCAACTTGCGTAATGCGCTCGATATTGGGGGTCTCTTCGACGAAGTCAAAGGCGAGATTACGGAGATTGACGAATATTTATCGGACAAACGTGCCGATTTGCTCAATCAAGTGCTGGCATTCTTGACTTTGGTCCTCACGCCGATGGGCCTGGTGATTGGGATCTTTCAGCGCGATACATTGCCAGATTTTAATTTTGCGATGCGCGATTTGTGGAGTTCGGGAGCATGGATGGTATGGTTCAAGCTCGTCTTCCACATTCCGTTTTGGCTGACCATTCTTGCCGCTGTCGTCGGGTTTGTCTTATTTACACGATTGCTCGGAATGCAAACGGTACGGGGTTTGGTGCGTAAATTGGGGAATCGTTCGACGGAGGAGTGACGTCGATCCGGAATGTAAGTGACTGCGTGCTGCTAGCCATTCGACGAAGCGCGCTCATTTCGACGTGGGCACGTGTCCCTCTTCAATCAGCGCCTCTCTCACGGCGATTGCATCCGGGTCGTTGATCGACAGAACCGCGATAGTCGCCCTCCCAATTGCCGATTTCCCTCGAAGTACCGCGCCAGCCCATTCGAAGTGGCGAGACCACCGGTCCTTACGAGGATGATAGAGACGAACGATTCGCCTCGATACAGAATCGACGCCCGCGATGTTGGGTCCCTTGTGGCTGTTGCAATAAAAGCACGAGAGGGCAAGGTTCTCCAGATGCGTCGGCCCACCATGCTTTTGCGCGAGGATATGGTCCACCTCGAACGGGATCGCTGACAGCATCGCTGGAAGACGGCAGTATTCGCATATCGACTTCGCCCGCTTTCGGACCGCCGTACCAAGTGCCGCGTCCATTCAGATCAGGCCGCTAGTCCGGCCCGAGCGAGCGACCGGCGCGCTTTCGAGTGCATGAGTTCCAGCAGACGTCCGACGCGGCGATAACTTTCGAGCTCTCTCTCTTCTGCCGGAGTTAGGTGAGCTGCCTGTGCGCGCAGAGCCAGCTCGTGCATCCGAACAAGATCCTGGGCGTCAAACTCGAGTTTCAACAGCGAACGTGCAGCTTCCGCCGAAAACTCATCGCTTTCGGGTTTGAAGATGCGGCCAAGAATTTCTGCTTCCGCGGACTTCACGCGCCCAATCTAACACAGAGACGTCGTTCTGCGCCAACTTTCTGCGATGAAGCTCGAGTGTCGAAGATCACGCAGCACGCTCGAGTTCGTTCTCCGTGGATGCACAAAAATTTGCCTTCTCGTCCTTCCTCTGTGATTATCCCGCCAACCCTATCGCAGGAGTTCCCATGGCTGATCCGCACATCAATCCTTTTGAAACCAAGGTGTATGGCAAGTTTACCCGCGAGCAGATGGCAGTCGTGCTCTCCGGGCTCGTTCCAGGTCTCGACAAAATGGTCGAATTTGCCATTGCCGAACAAGGCAAAGCCGACCAAACCATGGCTGACCTCTTGGATCGTCAGCCCAAGCCTCCCGTGCTCGATGCCGAAGCCATTATCGATGAAGCGCGCGACGTCGTCGTTCGCTTTGGTGCACACATCGATTCGCTCAAGGGACATCCTGTCGATGCCAAACTGTTTTTTCGAGGTGATGCACCCAGTGTGCTCGCACGTCGTCGATTGACGAAACTCGCCGCCGCCCTTGGGCATATCGTCGACGAATTCGAGAAACACAAAGACAAGATCCGCGACCAAGCTCATTGGCGAACGGAACTCAAAAAAGCATTCGAGGATTTGTCGGCGCTCGAAACGCAACAACGCGCATTGCGAGTGGAAAAAGTCGTGCTCGGCCCTGAAGTTGCCGCGGGTCGCGATGTTTGGCTCGGCATATACAATGCCAACAAGAACCTCGTCCGGGGTCTTTTGGGGCACGCGGGCAAACCTGAATTGCTCCCGCTCATCTTCGACGACTTGGCCGAAGTGCATCGCGTCAGTGGCGTGAGCGACGAGCTTCCGCCTGCGGCTGGTGACACGGCGCCTGATGGCGCTGAACCGACCACCCCCTGAACGAATGCGCGAATTCATTGCGGCGCACGCATTCGACGTGCGCCGATTTCCCCAAATCGAGTACTGTTCATGACTCCTGACGACGTTTATCGCCCGCCATCCTCAGACGAACCTGCCGCGGATACGTCTCGTTTGTCCAAGGACGAATGGCGTTATGCGGCAGGTTCGTCTGAGGATGGCGGGCGATAAACGTCGTCAGGAGTCATGAACAGTACTCGATTTGGGGAAATCGGCGCACGTCGAATGCGTGCGCCGCA